>DASXMA010000409.1:0-7882 GCA_036495965.1 Mycobacterium sp. | reverse complement strand
CATGCGTGTGCAGGCCATCCCGACCTCTCGGATCACCAGGACCCACGGGCGGTCTTGGCTTGCTGCCTTGAGGCCGTAAAAAATGCGGTATTCATGGTTGCCGCTGACCGCGTGGTAGCGCTCGAGCGGGTAGATCGCTTTGGGTCGACCGTTTTCCATGTCAGCACGGTTATCTATGATCCCGGATCGACCGGGAACCAGATCGCCCTAGTCCGCGTCTGAACAGTTGATCGGGCCGCCCCTGCTCTCCTCGGGGGCGGCCCATTGCTCAGCGGCTCGCTTCGCCTCGTCATCGGTGCGGTAGTTGCCAAGGTGAACGTGCGTGTGGATGCCATCCTCCCCGAGGTCCCGAACCACCAGCGTCCATGGCACGGTTGGTTGGGTGTATGCCTCGGGACTGTCGAAGATGCGGTAGTCGCGTCGCCCGCTAACCGCATGACAGCGCTCGTCGGGCCACGTCGCGTTAGGGTCCACCGTCTCCCATGTCAGCATGGTTGCTCGCTCAATTGGATGAGCGGGTCCTCATGCCCGCCGGGCATGGTGTGGGCCAACTGGCGCAACTCAACGGCAAACTTATACAGATCCTGGCTCATGAAACTCCGAAATCGCGTCGGGGCTGTGAAAACACGAAATGCGTTCGACTTAAAGGGTCGCGGCCTATTTCACGAACCAAGTGCAATCAAAATACCCGAACTGGCGACTGGGGAAACGCGCGTGGTGCCGTCGACTGGCGGCCTGCGGACGCCCTACGCTCCGCGCATGCAGGACATCGAGACCATCGACTCCGAGCTGCGATTGGGCGCGGCTCTCCGCCGTGCGGCTGGGGGGAGCGGGGTGGGCCGTTGCCGCCGTAGTCGTGGCGGATGCGCTGCAGGATGAACGCCTCGAACGGAGTACCAACATTGCGCGCTGATGGCGCTATGGCTGCTTGGCGCGGCTCCAACACTGACCCGCTGACTCGCTGCGCCTAACGGTGCCCACCTCAGCCGCGGCTGAGGTGGGCCCGGATGGCCGAGATGGTGGCCACGGTAGCCTCCGCGCTGCCGCCTCCGAACACGGCCATAATGGCAAAGCCGTGCGTAAGGGCATCGAACTGCCGGTGGTCCACGGTGACACCGGCCGACCGCAGCGCCGCGGCGTATTCGTTACCTTCGTCGCGCAGCGGATCGAAGCCCGCGGTGATTACCAGAGCAGGCGCCAGGCCGGATAGATCAGCGGCCTTCAGCGGCGATAGCCGCGGATCATCGGCTGCGAGGTCGGTGCCGTCTAGATACAGGTCTCTGAACCAGTCCGAGTCCAGCGTGTTCACGAAGAACCCGTCCGAGAACAATAAGCGCGACCGGGTCTGGACCCCCCCGGATATGTCGGGGACCGGATAGAGCAGCACCTGCAGCGTCGGCTGCGGAATACCCTCTTCGCGGCTGCGTAGCGCGACGAGCGCCGCCAGGGTTCCCCCCGCGCTGTCGCCGCCAACGCCGATCCGGGACGGGTCGGCGCCCAGCTCGGCGGCGTGTCCAAGCGCCCATTGATACGCCGCGACGCAGTCGTCGACCGCGGCCGGGGCCTTGTGTTCGGGCGCGAGCCGGTAGTCCACCGACAACACATGTATCGCGGCGTCCCGGCAGATCACCCGGCACAGTCCGTCGTGGGATTCGATGTCGCCCACGACAAAACCCCCACCGTGGAAGAAGACAAGTAGCGGGGCCGCCCCCGCGACGGTCGGTCGGTAGTGTCGCGCCCGCAGGGGGCCGTCGGGTCCCGGGATCGTGAGGTCGGTGGTGGGAACGGCGACCTGGGTGTCCATCAGCGCGCTCGAGTTCCGCGTCAGGACGCGGGCAACTTCCGGATCGTCAGTAGCCGACAGGACGCCAGGAGGTGTGCTTCTTTGGGTGGCCAGTACCAGTTGAAGCGTGGGGTCAAGGGTGTTGCCGTCGATGGTGACCCTTCTGCCGCCGGCGAGGAGGCGTTTCAGCCAAGGCGGAATCCATGGCATGACCTTGACAACGATACGAAGCGCCGCGTTGGTCACCTGGTTGGCATCCCGCGCCATGATGCCTCTCCCTCTCTCATAAGTGTCAAGACAGTATGAACTGGCAAGGCCGTGGCGTTGGATGTCTCCGGATCAGGCGCCGCCCTTCGCAGTCATCTCCCGCACGAGCGCCAGGTGAGAGTGTCGGCGCGGAGCACCAACTTTCCCCAGCTCGTCCAACAGCCCGGTGAGCACCTTCGCTGCAGCGGGGTGCTGGTTGCGCGCACGGGAGTTGGCTAATAGCTGGGCCAGAGCGACACGCTTTGCTTACGCGTCATTCTCGGGCGTGTCGGCAAACCTGCTGGCAGATGTAATATTCGGGGAGAGTAGCCGTTCAACATACTTGGCGAGTACGTCAACTTCGAGGTTCAACTGAGTTCCGACCGGAGCGCGACCCAAGGTAGTCAGCTCCCGGGTCGTCGGGATCAGCGAGACCTCAAACCAGTCCCGCGGTTCAGCGCCAAGGCCGGACACCGTCAAGGAAATGCCGTCGACGGTGATCGACCCCTTCTCGACGACATAGCGAGCCACCGCTTCCGGGACCTCGATCCGTACCACCTCCCAGTGCTCTGAGGGTGAGCGGGAGACCACCTGGCCGGTGCCGTCTACATGGCCCTGCACGATGTGACCGCCAAGCCGGCTGTTGAGGGCCGCGGCGCGCTCCAGGTTTACCCGGCTGCCGACCTGCAATCCGCCCAGATTGGACCGGTCCAGGGTCTCAGCCATCACGTCGGCGGTGAATTGGCCGTCGCCCAGCAGCTCGACGACCGTCAGGCAGACGCCGTTGACGGCAATCGAATCTCCGTGGCCGGCGTCGGCAGTGACAACGGGTCCACGGATGGTCAGACGTGCGGCATCGGCGAGGACGTCTCGGCTGGTCACCTCTCCGAGTTCCTCGACAATTCCGGTGAACATTCCCCCAGGCTAATTGGCTAGAGGCCCCGCCGTACTCGGACCCGGTCATCGGCACCCTCTACGATGCAGGGTATGCAGACTCGCCACCGTCTACTGGCCGTCCTCGCTTCCCTGAGCATCATCACCGCACTGATCGCCGGTTGTTCGTCGGGCTCGAAGCAGAGCGGCGCACCGCTACCCGACGCCACGACACTGGTCAAGCAATCCTCCGACACCACCAAGAACGTCAAGAGCGTGCATCTGGTGCTGTCTGTCCAGGGCAAGGTCCAAGGACTGCCCATCAAGGTGCTCAACGGTGACCTCACCACAACCCCCAGCACCGCCGCGTCCGGCAATGTCCAGCTGACATTGGCGGGCTCTGACATCGACGCCAACTTCGTGGTCTACGACTCGGTGCTGTATGCCACGCTCACCCCGAACAAGTGGAGCGATTTCGGTAAGGCTTCCGACATCTATGACGTCTCGGCGATCCTGAGTCCGGACAACGGCCTGGCCAACGTGCTGGCGAACTTTAGCGACGCCAAGGCCGAGGGCCGCGAAACAATCAACGGTCAGAGCACGATTCGCATCAGCGGCAATGTCTCAGCGGATGCGGTGAACAAGATCGCGCCGCCCTTCAATGCGAACCAACGAGTGCCCGGCACCGTGTGGATACAAGACACCGGCGATCACCAGCTGGTCCAAGCCAGCCTGCAAAAGAGTCAGGGGAATTCCGTCCAGATGACCTTGTCGAACTGGAACCAGCCGGTCCAGGTCACCAAGCCACCGGTGAGCTGATGAATATGCGAGCAGGACGCCGAGTCGCGATCAGCGCCGGCAGTCTGGCAGTGCTGCTGGGCGCCCTGGACACCTATGTCGTGGTCACGATCATGCGCGACATCATGCGGGATGTTCATATCCCGCTTAACCAACTGCAGCGCATCACCTGGATTGTCACGATGTACCTGCTGGGCTACATCGCCGCCATGCCACTGCTGGGCAGGGCATCTGACCGGTTCGGTCGCAAGCTGCTGCTGCAGGCCAGCCTGGCCCTTTTCATGGTCGGCTCGATAGTCACGGCGCTGGCCGGGCATTTCGGCGATTTCCACCTGCTGATCGGCGGCCGCACCATCCAGGGTGTAGCCAGTGGTGCCTTGTTGCCGGTCACTCTCGCGCTGGGCGCCGACCTGTGGGCCCAACGCAATCGCGCCGGCGTGCTGGGCGGGATCGGCGCCGCACAGGAACTCGGCAGTGTGCTGGGCCCGCTATACGGGATCTTCATCGTCTGGCTGTTCCACGACTGGCGATACGTGTTCTGGATCAACGTCCCGCTCACCTTGATCGCCATGGCGATGATCCAGTTCAGCCTGCCGTCACATGACCGCGCCGACGAGCCGGAGCGGATCGACGTGGTGGGCGGGCTGCTGCTGGCTCTCGCGCTGGGCCTGGCGGTCATCGGGCTGTACAACCCGCAACCCGACGGCAAACAGGTGCTGCCGAGCTACGGGCTGCCATTGGTGATCGGGGCGGTCATCACAGCGGTCGTCTTCGTGGTCTGGGAGCGCTTCTCACGCACCCGCTTGATCGATCCGGTCGGGGTGCATTTCCGGCCATTCCTGGCCGCGCTGGGCGCATCGTTGACCGCGGGCGCGGCGCTGATGGTCACGCTGGTCGACGTGGAGCTGTTCGGGCAGGGCGTGCTGCAAATGGACCAGACGCAGGCCGCCGGGCTGTTGCTGTGGTTCCTCATCGCGCTGCCCGTCGGCGCGGTGCTGGGCGGCTGGATTGCCACCCGGGTCGGCGACCGGGCAATGGTCTTCATCGGGCTGCTCATTGCCGCCTACGGGTACTGGCTGATTCATTTCTGGCGGCAAGACGTGATGGAGCACCGGCACAACATTTTCGGATTGTTCAGCGTGCCGGTACTGCATGCTGACCTGCTGGTGGCCGGTCTCGGACTTGGTTTGGTGATCGGACCGCTGTCGTCGGCCGCCCTGCGGGTGGTCCCGGCGGCGCAACACGGCATCGCCTCGGCTGCGGTGGTGGTGGCGCGCATGACGGGCATGCTGATCGGCGTGGCCGCGCTGACCGCCTGGGGCTTTTACCGGTTCAACCAAATCTTGGCCGGGCTGACGGCGGCGATACCGCCGAATGCCAGCCTGCTTGAACGCGTGGCCGCCCAGGGATCGATGTACCTCAAAGCGTTCGCATTGATGTACGGCGACATATTCACGGTCACCGTTGGCATTTGTGTGGTGGGTGCGCTGCTGGGCCTACTGCTCGGCGGACGCAAAGAACACGCCGAGGAACCGGAGGTCCCCGAGCAGGAGGCCGTCGCGTTGGGTGAGCGCTAGCCGCTGTGCGGCACCAGGCTGATCACCAGATCCGGGCCAGCCCGGTCGATGCCGTCGAACTGCCAGCGCAACGCCTTCGAAATGCTGGACACGCCCACATCATCCACGGCGGTGATGGGGCCACCCACCAGGATCGGCGCGACGTAGGCCAGGATGCGGTTTATCGCCCCGGCCCGCAGGAATGCACCGGCGAGCGTGGGGCCACCCTCCAGCAGCACATCGGTGCGGTCTGAGAGCGCCTTGAGCACCTCCATGGGATCGTGGGTACGAATCACCATGGTGCGCGAATCGTCGTTGAGAACCTTTGCCTCGGGGGGTATTTCGCGCATCCCAACCACCACGCGCAGCGGTTGTTTCTCCGCCAGCGAGCCGTCGACCAGCCGGGCGGTCAATGCCGGATCGTCGGCCAGCACGGTGCCGGTACCGACCACGATCGCGTCGGCCATGCCGCGGCGCCGATGCAGATCCAAGCGTGAGGCCTCACTGGAGATCCACTGACTCGAACCGTCGGAGGCAGCGCTGCGCCCATCGACGCTGCTGGCGTACTTCCACGTCAGGTGCGGCAGCCCGGTGCGCTGCTTGTAGAGCCACTCCCGCAGCGGCCCGCCCGCTACCTGATCAGCCAACACTCCGGACCGCACTTGCACGCCCCCTGCCGAGAGCCGGCCCGCCCCGCCCCCGGCGATCCCGTTCGGATCCGGGACGGCGTAGACCACCGTCGCCACTCTGGCTTTGATCAGAGCGTTCACGCACGGCGGAGTCTTGCCGTAGTGGTTGCACGGCTCCAGGGTGACCACCGCGATGCCACCGGCCGCCAAACCGCCGGCCCGGCGCAGGGCCACCACCTCGGCGTGGTCGCCGCCGGCCGGCGCCGTGCCGCCAACCCCGACCACCCGGCCTTCGGGATCCAGAATGACGGCCCCAACCGGCGGATTCGGATAGGTGGTGCCTTTGACCTGGTAGGACTGCTTGATGGCGAGCCGCATGGCCGCCTCGATGGTTCCGACCTGTTCGGCGCTCATAAGCCCAGGTGCGGTGACGCGGCGCCAGCCTGTCGCCGCAAAGCCTCCACCGCGGCCTCCGGGTCCTGGGCGCCGTACACCGCGGAACCTGCGACGAAGCAGTCGACGCCCGCTTCGGCGGCCTGCTCGATGGTGTCCTCGTTGATGCCACCGTCGATTTCGATCAGGATCGTCAGCTCTCCTGCATCGACCATTTTGCGCACTGTTCGGACTTTGCCCAGTACCTCGGCGATGAAGTCCTGACCGCCGAAGCCGGGCTCTACCGACATGACGAGGAAAGTATCGAAGTACGGCAGGATCTCCAGGTATGGATCCAGCGGAGTCTTTGGCTTGATGCTGAGCCCGGCTTTGGCGCCGGCGGCGCGGATATCCCGAGCCACCCCGACCGGATTGTCGGTGGCCTCGGCGTGGAAGGTGACGTTGTAGGCGCCCGCTTCGGCGTACGGAGGCGCCCACCGGTCCGGATTGTCGATCATCAAATGGCAATCCACCGGGATGTCCGTATGGGTCAGCAGGCTCTCCACCACCGGCAGGCCGATCGTCAAGTTCGGCACGAAGTGGCCGTCCATCACATCGACGTGCAACCAGTCGGCGCCGTTTACCGCGGCTGCTTCGTCGGCGAGCCGGGCGAAATCGGCGGCCAGGAGCGACGGTGCTATCAGGGGTCCCGCGGTGCTGCGAGGCATGAGCGCCAGACTACTGAGCCGTAGCCCGAAGCTCACGCCAGGCGGCGCAGCGCGGCAGCGAACATGGCGTCGGTGCCGTGCCGGTGTGGCCAAAGCTGTGCGTAGGGTGCCTCCCCCAGACCGTGATCGACGGGCTCGAAGAGCGGCCGGGTATCCAGCGCGCACACCGGGTGACGGCGCAGCACGTCGGCGACCACCCCCACGGTTTCGGCCAGATGCGGTGAACAGGTCGCATACAACACCACGCCGCCGGGCCGGGTCAGCGCGATCGCGGCGGCCAGCAGCTCGCGTTGCAGCTTGGCCAGCACCGGCACGTCGGTCGGCTGACGCCGCCAACGGGCCTCCGGCCGCCGGCGCAATGCGCCCAGCCCGGTACAGGGCACGTCGACCAGCACCCGGTCGAAACCCGCCTCGAGATCGGTATGCCGCCCGTCGACCCGCAGTACGTCAACTCCCAGCCCGCGGGTGTTCTGCGCTACCAGGTCCGCGCGGCGCGGTGACGGCTCTACCGCTGTGACCCGAGCTCCGGACTCGGCGCCCAGGCCGGCCAGCAGCGCGGTCTTGCCGCCCGGCCCGGCGCACAGGTCCAGCCACCGCCCGGCATCGTCGTCGACCGGCGCCAGCGTCAGCGCCCGAGCCACCAACTGGCTGCCCTCGTCCTGAACCAGCGCCTCGCCGTTGCGCACCGGTTCGAGTTGCCCGGGGTCGCCGCCGGGCAGGTACACCGCATACGGCGAATAGCGACCGACGCTGCCACCCACCGCGTCGGCCAGTTCGCCGGCGGAGAGCACCCCGGGGCGCGCCGCCAAATGCACGTGGGGCCGTTCGTCATCGCTGACCAGTAACGCGTCGAGTTCTGCCGCCGCCGCGCCCAGCGCGTCGGCGAAGGCCTGGGCG
>DASXMA010000408.1:0-7959 GCA_036495965.1 Mycobacterium sp. | reverse complement strand
GGGCTGCGAGCGGTCAGCGTCTCGGCTTCGCGGCCGGCCGGAGTCTCTTCGACGATGGAGATCACGTGCATCGTGACGACTTCACCGTCGGGGAAGCGCAGGGTCACCTCGGTGCCGCCGGGCAGCGTTTCGGACTTTTCGGAGTGCGACGGCCCGGTCCGCAATCGCCGGTCCAGTTCATTGATCCGGTCACCCAGGACGACCAGTTCGTCAGCGCGCTGTATTGCCTCGGCCGCGTCTCCGTGATCGCCGATCATGCCGCGGTCGTTCTTGACCTCGACCTCTAGGCGATCGCGCCGCTGCCGCAGCCGGTCCAGCTCCGCGGCGAGGTTCTCCCGCGCCGCATCGGCCACTGATTGGGCTTCCTTGCTCACGTCCGCCCACCTTTCGCCCAGACGTCTCGGGTTGCCGTTTGCTGATCACTCACGCGCCGTGAATCCGTTTCGTGGCGTACCAGTGTTACACGACCAAGCGGCCGCCCGTCACTGGTATCAGGCAAGCATTTTTATTTAGTTGTACACGTGCATACCCCAATTTGGTGGTGGTCTATCCCGCGGCGCGCATGAACGGCCGCGCGATAGTTCGACCGGGGATGGCACGCTTTCCGTGAAGGGCCCAACGAGTCACATTGCGACGCAACACTGTTCGCGCTGTCAGCGGGTGCGTTGCTGGCTCGATCCGGACTCGGAGTTCTCGGCGACCGGCGCCGCGCTGTGTCCATCGTCATAGTCGTCTGCGTGGTCGATCGCCCCGCCACGCATTGCGTCGAAGATGGCCACACCCTGTGAGACCAGCCCGGCGGCGAGCTGGCTGAGCCCTTCGGCGCCATTGAGCACCGTCAGATTTGAGTTCGACAACCCCAGCGCGGCCTTCTCGACAATCTGGGGTAGCTGGTCGATGAGCATCTTGTCCAGGGCCACCCGATTGTGCGACGCCGCCGCCTCGGCCTGGATCTTCATCTTCTCCGCATCGGCGACCGCCATGATGCGGACGCGTTCGGCATCCGCCTCGGCGGGTTTGACCACTTCGGCGACCAGTTCCTGTTGGCGCAGTTCGGCAGCGCGCTCGGCCAGTTCTGTGCGCATCTGAAGCACCTCGCGCTGCGCCTGCGCTTCGGCCAGCGGGCCGGCCTGGGCGGCCTGGGCCTGGGCCTTGTCGACCTCGGCCTTGTACTGGGCCTTGACGATCGCGGTCTCACGCGCGAATTCCGCCTGCTTGCGCTGCGACTCCTGCTCCGCCTCGGCGGCCGCTTGGTTCGCCTGCGCCTGAGCGATCTGAGCCTGCTGTTGGATGGCCGCGTTGTGCGGCGCGGACATCGCGGTAATGTACCCGAGCCCGTCGTCGTCGATGGACTGGATCTGCAGGGCGTCGACGGTCAGCCCGATCCTGGCCATCTCCTCCTTGGAACCGTCGAGCACCTCGGTGGCCAGCTTCTGACGTTCCCGGATGATCTGCTCGACGGTCATCGAGCCGATGATCGAGCGCAAGTGACCGGCGAAGATCCGACCGGTGAGCACGGCCATCTGGTCCTGGTCTGACAGGAATCGCTGAGCCGCGCTGATGATGCTCTCGTTGTCGTTGCCGACCTTGAAGGCGATCACCGACCGGACATTGAGGGTAATGCCCTGCTGGGTGACGCACTTTTCGGCGACCTCGGCCTCACACATGGCCAGCGTCAGGAATCGCGCCTTGCGGAAGACCGGCAGGATGAAGGCGCCGTGGCCGGTCACGACGCGGAACGGGGCGTTGCTCTTGGCCCGGCCGCCGGAGATCAGCATTGCCTCGTCGGGGGCGGGCACCCTATAACCGAGCATTGTTGGACTCCTTGCAGTTTCGCTGTTGTATATCAGGAAATTTCGGTCGTCGATTCAGGTGGCGAGGTGCTCCCACGGCTCCACGACCACCGTCCGGGCGCCCTGGACTTCAACCACCAGCACCTCGGTGCCCTTGGGTAATGGTTCGTCGGACCATGCCAGGAAGGCCTCCTTGGACCCTCGCAGGGTTACCAGCACCTCACCGGCGCCGCGGTCACCGCGGGTTGCCACGATCAGCTTTCCAACGCAACCGATTGCCGATGCGTCGCTCACGATCGCATACTGCCCCTTCGACGGGGCCCGGTGTGGGTGTTTCGTCGTCTTTGCTCAGCTGGATTCTCTGGCCGTCACACCGGACCTGCGGTCAGCGTGACCACAGGGTCGCGGCTCTCGCGTGCCTTTACCCGCGACACCCAGGCCCGGCCTCCGGTTGCCGGCCCGGCGATCTGCTCGGCGGTGTCGAAGACGCAAGCCGCCGAGCCCTTCATACCGGTGTTGTCCATGATTCGCAGATCGATGACACCCCGTTCGGCCAGCAGCTCGAACAGATCGCGCGGCGGGTCGTCCACCGCGATCAACGTGTGGTCGAACTGGTATCGCAGTGCTGCCCGGATCTCCCTGACGGCGTTCGAGTCCACCACCCGGTGTCGGGTTCGGTTTCCGCGCAAGCGAACTCGACTTCGAACGTCCGCTCGTAACCGTGCAGGAAGAACCGCTTCCCCTGGTTTGCCCACGAGTGGTGGCAGCAGGGGAGGTTGTCGAACTGCTTGCGCATATGGAACCGTGCCCTCTGACGGGCGCGTCAGCACGGTGCATGGTGGCGACGTGGACCCCGTGGGCCAGAATAATGCTGCTCATTTACCCTCTCTCCCTGAGTATTTGGCTGGATGAGGGTTAGCGTCCTATCGCGATCCGCTTTACGGCCGAATGGCGGTATTGAGAGTGAATTGCGCGCTAGGTCGCCCGGCTCCTACCTTCGCTGGTCGCGGGATCGCGACACCGTTGACAGTGAGCTTCGATTGGTGGCTGCGCTTCGCCGTGCGGCGCGTGAACGGGGTGGGCTGTTGCCGTCGATAGCCATGGCGGATGCGCTGCTGGATTAACGCAACGCAGCAAATAACCACAACGTTAATTGAGAATTCCCTGGGAGTGTGGCGGACCTAGGTCGCGCCCGCGAGGCCGACCGGTCTAGGCTCAGCGGCAGGGGCAAGATGGCCGGTTTTCGACGCGATGGCGAATGGCATGTTTCGGCGCGACGGCCCACGGAAGTGTGGGACCGCGCGCTCCGCAGTTTTTGGTGGAAAATCAATACCGCCGTTTTGCAGAAACCGTTCTACTCCTACGTGACCCGCCGCGTCGACGACGATGTGCTCTTTATGAACTGGGCCTACGAACAAGATCCGCCGATGGCCCTCCCGTTGGATCCTGCCGACGAATCCCACCGCTACCCCATCCAGCTCTACCACTGCACCGCAACCCAGAGCGGTGGGCTTACCGGGAAACAGGTACTTGAAGTGGGCTGCGGGCGCGGCGGAGGCGCATCCTATCTGACCCGCGCACTGGGGCCAGCATCCTATGTCGGGCTGGATTTAAACGCAGCCGGTATCAAGTTCTGCCGCCGACGCCACCAACTACCGGGGCTGGAGTTCGTGGCTGGCCACGCCGAGAACCTCCCCTTCCCCCAAGGGTCGTTCGATGCGGTCATCAATATCGAGTCCTCGCACTGCTACCCGCATTTCGACCGGTTCCTCAGCGAAGTCACAAGAGTGCTGCGCCCCGGCGGGATGTTCCTCTACGCCGATATACGGCAATGGTTCCAGTGTGATGCCTGGGAGGCCGCGCTGGCCAGCGCAAAGGGGCTGCGGCTCGTGTCGCGGCGGGAAATCAACGCCGAGGTGTTGCGAGGGATGGAACTGAACTCGGCGAATTGGGCCGCGACGTGGGAAAGCGTGATGCCAAGGTTTCTTCGGCCGGTGACCGCGGCGCCAGTGGAGGGGACACTTCTCTACCGAGACATGCAGAGCGGCAAGCAGTCCTACCGCATGTACTGCCTCGCCAAGGCTTAGCCCGGCCCGGAACCAGGAGAAGGGCGCGTGCGGGCTGCGCCGACACCATTCTGCTAGCGCCGGCCGAAGCGCGCGCATCGCTAACCGAAGAAACCGGTTACACCCAGTAGGGCACCCGGGCGCGGTATTGGCGCATCGCGAAGGCTGCCAGCGTCCAGCCGACGGCCGTCAGCACCAGCACCACCACCCAGTGGCGCAGTTCCTGGTGGGAGCCCAACAGCGGCGAACGAACGATGTCGAGATAGTGCAGCAGCGGGTTGAGTTCGACGATGCTCGACCACCGTCCGGCACCCTGCTGCCTCAACGTGTCGTCGTTCCAGATGATCGGCGTCATGAAGAAAAGCAACTGCACGATGGAAAACAGCAGGGGACCGATGTCGCGGTAGCGGGTCGCCAGGATGCCGAAACACAGCGACACCCAGATGGAATTGACCACGATCAGCCCCAGCGCCGGAATCACCGACAGATCGGCCCACGACCACGGCTTGGGGAAGATGATCGCAACGACGACATAGATCACGATGTTGTGGGCGAACAAGATCATCTGCCGCCAGACCAACCGGTAGACATGCACGCTCAACGGCGTCGGCAGCTGTTTGATCAGGCCCTCGTTGGCGACGAAGACGTCAGCGCCCTCCAGGATGGCGGCGTTGATCAGGTTCCAAATGATCAACCCGAGCGTGACGTAGGGCAGATGCACGGCAAGGTCGAGGTGAAACAGTTTGGAATACAGCCCACCCATTGCGACGGCGGTGGTACCGGTCGCGATGGTGATCCAAAACGGTCCCAGCACCGAGCGGCGGTAGCGCTGCTTGATGTCCTGCCAACCCAGGTGCAGCCACAGCTCGCGACGATGAAAGCCGTCGACCAGATCGGCCCAGGCGCGGGTAAATGTCCTGGATTGAGCCGCGGCGTCGAGGAAGCTCATGAAGACCCTCCGCTGCCGGGCTTGCCGAATTGTTCACGACGTCCCAGGCGGCGCAACCGAATCCATTCCAGCAGGCCCTTGGGATCGCGGCGGCTCACCAGGAAGAACCAGCCGAACCGAAGCCACTCCTGGGCCAGCAGCTTGCGCAGACCCGGTTGCGACAGCAGGTAGCCGCGATTGCGGTAGGTGAAGAACCGCTTGGTGGGGTCGTCGGGATACTGCGTGTGCATCCGACCGCCCAGGATCGGCCGGAACTCCTCGGATCCGCAGGGGTGCAGGTAGACCGCCTCCAGGCAGGTTCCGAACGGCAGACCGGACCGAACCAGCCGGCGGTGCAATTCCACCTCGTCGCCGCGGATGAACAGCCGCATGTCCGGGACACCGATCGAGTCGAGGGTGGACGCCCGGAACAGTGCGCCGTTGAACAGTGACGCGATACCGCGCAGCAGATCCTGTCCTGCTTCGGTACGCAATTCGCTTGTGTATCTGCGCCATACCAGGCCGCGTCGCAGCGGGAACGCCAGCCGCTGCGGGTCGTCCATGTTGCACACCATCGGCGATACTTCGGCCAGGCCGTACTTCTCGGCACAGGCCAGCAGCGTCGCCAGCACCGCGGTGTCCTGCGGGCGCCCGTCGTCGTCGGCCAGCCATACCCAGTCAGCACCCTGCGCCAGCGCGTGCAACATTCCGAGCGCGAAACCGCCTGCGCCGCCGAGGTTTCGGCGTGAACCCAAGTACGTTGTTGAAATTGGTTGGGCGGCAACCAGGTCGCAGACTCGATTGTCGGAACCTTCCTGGGAGCCATCGTTGTCGACTACGATGAGGTGATCGGGCAACCGGGTCTGTGTGCTCAGCACATCCAGCGACTTGGCCAGCTCGTCGGGGCGCCGGTGGGTGACCACGACGGCGAAGACGGATTCACTCATCCCCGGAAGCGCTTTGCGCCAGCGGCCGGTCGGTGGCCGTCTCGGCCAGCACCTCGCGAACGTGCCGGGCCGCGTCCTCACCCTCATAGGCGCGCACCACGTCCTCGATGCCGCCCGTCTGCCGGATGACCCCGTGGTCGATCCACATCGCCGTCTTGCACAGCCGGGCCAGGAATTCGTTGGAATGACTGGCGAACACCAGGATTCCGGAACGCTCCACCAGGCCCTGCAATCGCGACTGGGCCTTCTTCAGGAAGTCGGCGTCCACCGCGCCGATGCCCTCGTCGAGCAGCAAGATCTCCGGGTCGATGCTGGTGACCACGCCCATGGCCAGCCTTACCCGCATCCCCGTGGAATAGGTGCGCAGCGGCATCGACAGGTAATCACCGAGTTCGGTGAACTCGGCGATCTCGTCCACCTTGGTCAGCATCTGCTTTCGGGTCTGGCCCAGGAACAGACCGCGGATGATGATGTTCTCGTAGCCGGAGATTTCGGGGTCCATGCCGACGCCGAGGTCGAAGACCGGCGCCACTCGCCCGGTGACCTTCGCCCAGCCGCGGGTGGGTTCGTAGATGCCCGAAAGTACGCGCAGCAGAGTCGATTTCCCGGCTCCGTTGTGACCGACAAGACCGACCCGGTCGCCAAGCTCAAGCGACATGGTGATGTCGCGCAAGGCCTCGACGACGACGACGTTGGAGTCGTTGCGCCCGATCGTGCCGCCGGCCTTGCCCAGAAAGGCCTTCTTCAAGGATCGCGACTTGGCGTCGAAGATGGGGAATTCCACCCACGCGCTCTGCGTCTCGATGTGTGGACCCGAACCCGCCACCATTAGCTACTTAAGTCTGCTTACAGGTATTGCCCGGTGCCCGAGCCCGGCCCGTGGCCCGACTTGCCGAGTCCCGGCGGCAGCGCGCCCTGGCGCATCTGCTCGAGCTGCGCGCGGGCGGCCATCTGCTGGGCGAACAGCGCGGTCTGAATGCCGTGGAACAGCCCTTCCAGCCAGCCGACCAGTTGTGCTTGGGCGATGCGCAACTCGGCGTCCGACGGCGCGGCGCCCTCGTTGAACGGCAGGGTGAGCCGGTCGAGTTCCTCGCGCAGTTCGGGTGCCAGGCCGTCTTCGAGCTCGCGGATGCTGGTGGCGTGGATCTCGCGAAGCCGGTTGCGGCTGGCCTCGTCGAGCGGTGCCGCGCGCACTTCCTCGAGCAGTTGCTTGATCATGGTGCCGATTCGCATCACCTTGGCGGGCTGCTCGACCAGGTCGGTCAGGGAGTGTGCGTCGGAGTCATCGTCGTCTGTCGCCTCGCGTATCGCCATGATCCGCGGATCGACGCCGCCGATGATTTCGATGCCGTTGTCGTCGGGGCCATCGTTGCCGTTACTCAATCCGTCACCATCCTCTTGTCGCGTCTAAGAGTGGGGCGTCGCTGCGGCATTTCCGCGCCATTCATAGATCTTGGCCCCACCGTTGTCGTAGATCAGCGTCCACGACTTCGATTTCTCCAGTGAGACTAGTCCGCCGGGCGTTACAAACCCTCTAACGTTGGGCGTGCTGGTCAGGATGTACCTGATATTGAGCGCTCTAATCGCCTCGACCACCTTTGGGTCGGAATCGCCTTTGCGAGCAGAAGTCCAGAATATGTAGCGGTAATGGCCCGGGCCGGTCTGCTGCGGGAAGTCGTAGTGGGTCCACAGCGGGTGCAGATCGGCAACCGCATACATCCATGCGGTCCCGTCGATGTTGGAGTCGCCGATCAAGGTGTCGTGTGCGCCCGGCAGTTTGGCCAGGTAGGCCATGGCCATGAGGTCGCGCTGGTCGATTATCACCGAGTCGTACTTGTCGCCGAACAGCACCAGGTGTCGGTAGAGGTAGTGCCGACCCGTGAGCACGGTGGCCACCAGCAGCAGGCCCGCCGTGGCCGCGGCCCAAACCGGGGCGGGCAGCCGGGTAACTCGATCGGCGACGCGTTTGGCGCCGGCGACCAGCAGCATGACCGCCGCGAACAATGCGACGGCCGCCATCGGTGTCACCAGCATCGTCACCACTGCGGAAAGGCGTCGCGGATCGTTGTAAAAGAACGTGCTGAGCCCTTCGATGGCGGCGCCCATCGGGTTGTGAAACGGCGCCCCCGAATAGATGGTCGCCAGGGTCAGCACCAGCCAGAGCGCCGGCGGCCACCAGATTTTCCGGTACAGCAGTATCGCCATGCCGACGTAGACCAGCACGA
>DASXMA010000407.1:0-2164 GCA_036495965.1 Mycobacterium sp. | reverse complement strand
GTGTTACTCACCCGTTCGCCACTCGAGTATCTCCGAAGAGACCTTTCCGTTCGACTTGCATGTGTTAAGCACGCCGCCAGCGTTCGTCCTGAGCCAGGATCAAACTCTCCAAACAAAAACCCCTCGATAACGAGGTGAATTTAAAATCAGAGATACCTGACAAGACGCCAATATCTGGCATCAAAAAACGACCATACCCACACACGGGGGGTGCAAAGTATGGTCAAAAAACAACAACAAATATAAAAACCACCAAACACACTATTGAGTTCTCAAACAACACTCACGCTTGTTTTCGCCCGCTTCGGGGCAACCCCGCCAGCCTAATACAAGTCCGGCAGAGGGTCAAGCCCCGGTTTCGATCAGCTTCATGTGGTGACCGCGCCTGTTGGGCATTACCTTCGCACTACTCTACCCGTTCGATCTCGGCTCCCAAAATGGCCAGGTTCTCCACTAATAACGGGTAGCCACGGTCGATGTGGAAGACGTCGTGGACCTCGGTGTCGCCGTCGGCGACCAGCCCCGCGAGCACCAGGCCGGCGCCGGCCCGGATGTCCGAACACCACACCGGGGCGCTGGAAAGTTGTGGCAGACCGCGCACTACGGCATGGTGGCCGTCGGTCCGGGCATCTGCGCCGAGTCGGATCATCTCTTCGACGAATCGGAAGCGCGCCTCGAACACATTCTCCGTGATCATCGACGTGCCGTCGGCGATCGATGCCAGAGCGATCGCCATCGGCTGCAAATCGGTCGGGAAACCAGGGAACGGCAACGTCGCAACGTTGGCTGCCTTCGGACGCTCGTACTGGGTCACGCGGAAGCTACTGTCCGTCTGCGTGACCGTGGCGCCCGCGTCGTGCAATTTGTGCAGCACCACCTGAAGATGTGCCGGATCAACACCCGTCACCGATATGTCCCCACGAGTCATGGCAGCGGCGATGCCCCAGGTGGCGGCAACGATGCGGTCCCCGATCACCCGGTGCTCGGTGGGGTGCAGCCGGGGAACGCCGGTGATGGTCATCGTCGGCGAACCCGCACCTTCGACCTGCGCGCCCATCTGGTTCAACATCGTGCACAGATCGACCACGTCGGGTTCCCGCGCCGCATTGTGAATCGTGGTGACACCCTCGGCCACGACAGCGGCCATCAGGATGTTCTCGGTAGCCCCTACCGAGGGAAACTCCAACTGAATCTCCGCACCACGCAGCGTGTCAGCCTGCGCAACCACGCATCCGTGCTCGATATTGCACTCCGCACCCAGCTGCCGTAGGCCCGCCTGATGCATATCCAGCGGACGCGATCCGATCGCATCACCACCGGGCAATGCGACCCTGGCGCGCTTGCATCGGCCGACCAGCGGCCCCAGCACGCAGACCGAGGCCCGGAACTGGCGCACCGCCGCGAAGTCGGCGTCGTACTTGGGTTCGTCGGGTGAGGTGATTCGCGCGACATCGCCGTCGAGTTCGACGGTGGCGCCCAAACCACGCAACACCTCCGCCATCAGCGGCACGTCGAGGATGTCGGGACAGTTGGTGATGGTGCTGGTGCCTTCGGCCAACAATGTCGCGGCCATGAGCTTGAGGACGCTGTTCTTGGCGCCTCCTACAGCGACTTCCCCTGACAACCGGTTGCCGCCGGCCACCACGAATCGCTCGGACACCCGCGTCAGTCTAGTGAAGCGTTTTGGGCTTGTCAGTCAGGCCAAGTCAGTCAGCCGGTACCGTTTTCTCATGGCAATACATCTGACCCGCATCTATACGCGAACCGGCGACGACGGAACCACGGGATTGAGCGACTTCTCGCGGGTCTCGAAGAACGACCCGCGGCTGGTGGCGTACGCGGATTGCGACGAGGCCAACTCCGCGATTGGCGTCGCGATCGCCCTGGGTCAGCCGGACCAGGAAATCGCGGGCGTCTTGCGCCAGATCCAGAACGACCTGTTCGACGCCGGCGCCGATCTGTCTACCCCGGTGGTGCAAAACCCCGAATATCCTCCGCTACGGGTCACCCAGGCCTACATTGATCGACTCGAACGGTGGTGCGACACATATAACGAGCCGTTGCCAGCGCTGAACTCCTTTGTGCTACCAGGTGGTTCGCCGTTGTCAGCGTTGCTGCACGTCGCCCGCACGGTGGTACGTCGGGCCGAGCGGTCGGCATGGGC
>DASXMA010000406.1:0-7824 GCA_036495965.1 Mycobacterium sp. | reverse complement strand
CAACAGATAGCCGTCAGCACCCAGCATCTCGACCGGCGAGACGGTGAGCGCCGGTCGCCGCACGACCTCCACACCCTCGATCTCGGGGTCGGTGGCGCCGGCTACCACCGCCTCGAACATTTCCTGCAAATGCGGAGACGCAGTGTGGTGGACGATCAGCAGACGGGGCACTAGCTCGCCCTACGTCTAAAACAGGGGTAGTCGACCAAATACTGCTTGAGGGCGCCGCTCATGTAGCCGAGATTGGCCGGAGTTCCGAGTAGATAGCCATCCGCCCCGAGCATGTCGGCCGGTGAGACGGTGAGGGCGGGTCGGCGCACCACCTCCACGCCCTCGATCTCGGGGTCGGTGGCACCGGAAACGACCGCCTCGAACATCGCTTGCGTGAACGGAGACGGCGTGTGATGGACGATCAGCAGTGTCTTGCTCATCGGTGGCCCTGCAGCGCCCCGTGTAGCTCCAGGGCCGTCTTCATGGCTTCCCGCGCGCGGCGGCGATCCCCCGCATAGTCGTAGGCCCGCGCCAGCCGGTACCAGCGCCGCCAATCATCGGGATCGCCTTCCACCTCAGTGCGCACGGTGGCGAACAGCGCGTCGGCCGCGTCTCGCTCGATGCGCCCCGACGGCCGTCGCGGCAGCGTACTGGTGTCGAGTTCCATTCCGTCTTCGGCGATCAGGCGGGCCAGCTTCTGGTGAGCAAATCCGGCCCGCAGGGTGGCGATCATCGCCCACAGCCCGATGACGGGCATGATCAGCAGCGCCAGCCCCAGGCCCACGGCGGCGGGCCGGCCCGAGGCGATCATCGCGATGGCCAAGCGGCCCAGCAGCACGAAGTATGCCAGCATCGCCACGCACATGAATGCGATGAGCAGCTGGATGCGCAGAGTGCGCCCGGTCATCACAGCGCCGTTCACTGCAGGTTGAGCAGGGGCTCGATGCCGACCGTGAGGCCGGGGTGTTCCCGGATGCGGCGTACCGCCAGCAGCACACCCGGCACAAACGACGTGCGGTCGAGGCTGTCGTGACGGATGGTGAGCGTCTCCCCTTCGGTTCCGAACAACACCTCCTGGTGGGCTACCAGTCCGGCTAGCCGCACCGAGTGCACCGGGATGCCTTCGACGTCGGCGCCGCGGGCGCCCGGCAGGCTGGTGCTGGTGGCATCGGGGTTGGGCGGCAGGCCTTTTCGGGCCTCGGCGATCAACTTCGCGGTTCGGGCTGCAGTGCCCGACGGGGCGTCTGCCTTGTGCGGGTGATGCAGCTCGATGACCTCCGCCGAGTCGAAGAAGCGTGCGGCCTGCTTGGCGAAGTGCATCGACAGCACCGCCCCGATCGCGAAGTTGGGCGCGATCAGCACGCTCGTGTTGGGTTTCTCGGCCAGCCACGACTCCACCTGCTGCAGGCGCTCCCCGGTGAAACCCGTGGTACCGACTACGGCGTGAATTCCGTTGTCGATCAGGAACTCTAGGTTGCCCATCACCACATCGGGGTGGGTGAAGTCGATCACCACCTCGGTTTTGCCGTCGCTCAACAGACTCAGCGGGTCACCCAGATCCACCTCCGCGGACAGCGTCAGGTCTTCGGCGGCCTGCACGGCGCCCACCATCGTCGACCCGACTTTGCCTTTGGCCCCCAGCACGCCTACCCGCATGGTCTTCACCCTAGACCGGGCGATCCGGCCGGCTTTGTCCACAGTTGGGCTGATATCCACAAAGGTCGTGTTCATTGTGGTCGAGGTCAGTGCCGGAGTAATAGCATTCGAACATGCGTTCGATCGTCGCGCCAGAGCTGGACACGGCTTTGGACGCGCTCGACGCAGCAGTGGCGGCCATTGGCGAGCTGAATCTCGCCAGCCTGACCCCTGCGATCCGGGTGCACGCGCTAAAGCGGCTGGAGACCTCACGTCGGCGGCAGGTTGTGGTGAGCCACGACTTGATTCGAGGCTTGGCGAAAGAGAATCCCACCGACATCGGCGGCCCCGTCCACCAAGTGATCGCCGACTGGCTGCGGATCAGTTACGCCGAGGCGCGCCGCCGGCTTCGCGACGCCGAACAGCTTTCTCCGCGACTGACGCTCACCGGCCAGGAATTGCCACCTGAGCTGCCGGCCACCGCCCGGGTCTGGCGCCAGGGCCTGCTCGACGGTCAGCACCTGCGGGTGATTCAGACCTTCATCCGCGACCTGCCGGACGCCATAAAAATCGACACCGTCGAACACGCAGAACGCTTTCTGGCCCAGCAAGCGACGAAGCTGCGGCCCGACCAGCTGGAAAAGGCGGCGCAGCGGTGTGCGCTGCGGCTCAACCCCGACGGCAGATTCTCCGACTCCGACCGTGCGCGGCAACGCGGCTTCACGTGGTGTGGTCAGCGCACTGACGGGATGAGCGTCGGCAAGCTTGTTGCTTCTCCTGAATTGCGTGCCCACCTCGATGCGTGGCTGGCGCGGTTCGCCGCGCCTGGGGTGTGCAACCCGGACGATCAAACCCCTTGCGTCGAGGGCGAACCCAGCGACGAATCCGTGAGCAGAGATCTGCGCAGCCCCGCTCAGCGCCAACACGACGCGCTCAACGCCCTGGTTCGTAGCCAGCTGGGCAATCCGACACTCGGTGTGCACAAGGGATTGCCGGTTACCGTCATTGTTTCGACCACGCTGCAGGAGCTGATCTCGGGCACCGGCCGAGCGGTGACGGGTGGCGGAACGCTGCTGCCGATGCGTGACGTAATCCGGATGGCCAGCCATGCCTACCACTACCTCGCGATATTCGACGAGCACTCAAGTCGCCCACTGTATCTCGGCCGATCGCGCCGAATCGCGTCAGCGGATCAGCGGATAGTCCTCTATGCGAAGGATCGCGGCTGCACGCACCCGGGCTGCGACGTACCCGGCTATTGGTGCGAAGTCCACCATACCGACGAGTGGGCCGCCGGCGGCTTGACCGATGCCGACAAGCTCACCTTCGCCTGCAAACCCAACCACAAGCTAGTCGAAAGAGGCTGGCGAACAAGGAAACTTCCGAACGGCCGCACCGAGTGGATCCCGCCACCGCAGTTGGACCACGGAGCGCGCACCAACGACTACCATCACCCGGAGCGTATGTTCGACGATGACGAATCTACTTTTTGAACCGCCCGGCAAACCCGCGCAGCGGCAGGTCGGCGCTGGTGATAAGTCCCGGCCGCGCCGCCGCTACCGACTTGATCGCGTACAGCGCGGGCATCCCGGTCACGGTCATGCCGATCGAGGCAAAGTTGTCCGGGTTGGACAAGTCCACACCGGGTTTGGGGAAAATCATGTGCTTGTTGTAGACGCACGGGTCGCCTTTGATCTGGGTGATGTAGCAACCCTTGATGTTCCAGCTCGGGTCGGTATGCGGGGTCATCTGCCACTCGAGGTGCGTCTCGACCCGCGGAACACCGTCCACGATGCCCTGGTATTTGATGTAGTTTCCGCCCAGCGAGCCCTTCGGCAGCGTGTACCAGCCCAGGTCGACGTCCTTGGTGCAGGCGCCCAACTCGTAGCTGAACTTGACCTCGTCGATCCGCAGATCGAAGCAGTCGGCCATCAACAGCACGCTGTCGGCGAAAACGCGGGTGTACTTCTCCAACTTCGACGGGATTTCCGGATCGTTGACCGGCTGGCCGTAGCCGACCTCGATCCAGGTGTCCTTGGAGTGGTGGCATGACACGTCGACGGACTCGATGGTGGTGATGTTCTCGATATCGGCGACATCGGCCGAACACACCACGCCCAGAATCTGATTGAGCCCCGGGTTCATCCCGGTGCCGTAGAAGGTCGCACCACCCTTCTCGCAAGCCTCCGCCAGCAGCCGGCTCACCGGTTTACCGGACGGGTGCGGGTGGTTCTTGTCGCGGTGCCAGCCGGTGATCCAGTCGGCCGTGGTGACGATGTTGATCCCCGCCTCAAGCACTTCGACGTAGAGGTCCTCGTCGGGAAACACACCGTGAAATGTCAGCACGTCGGGCTTGGCCGCGATGATCTCCTCGATAGTGCCGGTGGCCCTCACTCCGTTGGGCGCCACGCCGGCCAGCTCGCCGGCGTCCCTGCCGACTTTTTCCGGCGAATAGCAGTGCACGCCAATGAGCTCCAGGTCGGGCTGTGTAGCGATCCGCTTGATCATCTCCGAACCGACATTTCCGGTGCCTACCTGGAAGACGCGAATCGGTCGAACGGGTGGGTTCATTCGGCTCAGCCTTTCTGGGATGCCGCGTACACTTCAGCGGCGCTGCCACCGATGCCGTCGGGATAAAACTGCTTGGCCCACTTGCGAATTGCGATGAAGCCCTGGTACTCGTCAGCGGCCAGCGCGGGTGGGTCCGAGTAGCGCTGGTGCTGCCAGATTTCGACGTCCTGCTCGAACTGCCGGATCACTTCGGATCCGAATTCCCGCGCTCTGGTCGCGGCCCGGGCTGGATCTTTGCCCGGCATCCGACCGATGTAGACCATGAAGCGCACGTCGGAAGTGGACTCGTCGACCGGTGTGATCGCCGAGATGGTGCGGTTGTCTACCATGCCCCAGCTCTTGGTCACCGCGATTCCCAGGCCGCCGTTGATGGCTTCCACGCCGCTGTTGACATCCTCGATCTTCTGGCCATCGTCGCCTTCGAAGGTGATGGTGAAGTCGACGAAAGAGACCGGCTCGTCGAAGTCGTGGCGGGTGAAGACCGGCACGATCGGGGTGTTGTGCACGTACTTGAAGTGCGCGAAGTCGACCCCGTTTTCCAGCACGTACTGCGGGTGCAGTTCGAGGCTTTCGCGGTACAACCGCTGCTGTGGGTAGTAGTCGTCGGCGCTGCTGCCGTCGCCGAACGCGGCGAACACGTCGGGCGCGTCGAAATAGGGCGCACGACGCTCGACGTCGTGCCAGATGTAGACCGACTCGTTGCGCTCCACGACCGGATAGGTGCGGATGCGCCGGCCGCGGTTGGGATGATCCTGATAGGGGATGCACACGTTGCGCCCCTGCCGGCTCCACTGCCACCCGTGAAACGGGCATTGCAGCACCTCTCCGACCACTTTGCCGCCGTAACCCAAGTGGGCACCGAGGTGTTCGCAGTAGGCGTTCATCACGGTGAGCTCGCCGGACTCGGCCCGCCAGGCGACCATCTGCTGGTCGAAGTACTTCATCTGGAGGACGTCGCCGACGCCGATCTCCTCGGACCAGGCGACCTGGAACCATCCTGTCGGTTTCATCGACAACGGCGGCTTAGCCATCGAGCCCTGCCATCTGAGCTGTCCTCCTCGCGTACGAATGATAGGCGGCGCCGGCCAAAAATCACAGTTCCCTCTATGAAAGTTTCGCTTACCGTGTGCAACCAGTGGATAGGATCGGCAGATGACTCGCCAGGCTGCAGGGGCCGGTGTGGTGGGCCGACGGCCCAACCGGCGCGGCAACGCGACCCGGGAGAACATGCTCGAGGCCGCGCTACGCTCGCTGGCCTCGGGTGAGCCGGGCTCGGTGTCGGCCAACCGCATCGCCAAGGAGATCGGCGCCACCTGGGGCGCGGTGCAGTACCAGTTCGGCGACACCGACGGTTTCTGGGCCGCGGTGCTGCATCGCACCGCCGAGCGGCGCGCTGCGACATTCTCCACGCTGTCCACGCCGGTTCAACCGGGTGCGCCCCTGCGTGAGCGGGTGGGCGCCATTATCGAAACGCTTTATCACGGCTTGGCGTCGGCGGATTCGCGCGCGGTCGAGAATCTGCGGGCCGCCCTGCCGCGAGACCCCGACGAGCTCGAGCGTCTTTACCCGCGAACCGCCACGGAGCTGTTCTCCTGGGGCAAGAGCTGGCTGGAGACGTGCCAGAACGCCTTCGCCGGTCTCGACGTCGACCCGGAGCGGTTACGCGAAGTGGCCGCCCTCATCCCCGGCGCGATGCGTGGCCTGGTGTCGGAGCGCCAGCTGGGTTCTTACGCCGATCTCGACATGGCACGGCGGGGTCTGACCAACGCTCTGGCCGCCTATCTGGAAGGCGCCCGGGTGTAATGTCCGCAACCCGCACCGGGGCTGACGTCAGGCGCGGCGACATCAGGATTCGTCGAGCCAAGCCGGCCGATTTCGCAAACGTCGCACAGATGCACTATCCGGTTTGGCGACGGTCATGGTCCGGGATACTGGCCGACTACCTGCTCGACATGCTCGGTACGCCGAAGCGCTGGGCCACCGAGACTTACCCACAAGATCTGAGTCGCCCCGGGTGGTCCATGTGGATTGCCGAGTCCGATGGCAAGACACTCGGCATGACGATCTTCGGACCGGACGCTGTCAATCCCGATGATCTGCAAATCGACGCCCTGTACACAGCATCCGAAAGCCAGCGCCTCGGCATCGGTGGCCGCCTGCTCGACAAGGCTGTGCGCGCGAATCCCTCGGGCGACGTGATCTTGTGGTGCGCAGAAAAGAACCTCAAGGCACGCGAATTCTACGAGAAGAAAGACTTCCGCCTCGATGGCCGCACCTTCGTTTGGCAGCCGCTGCCTGGTGTGCCCGTTCCCCATCTGGGCTATCGGCTTTATCGATCGCCCTCCCAGGGCTGAACGCCGTTGCGCGATGCGTCAGGCGTCGATGACCAGGCGATCGCCTTTTGCCCGCGACACGCAGACCACCATCTCGTCATCACCGACCGCGGTGCGGCCACGGTGATCGACTTGTCCGGCAAGCACTTTGACCTTGCAGGTCCCACAGAAGCCCTGCTGACAGGAGTACGCGGTCGTCGGGTCGTGGTCGAGCATCACGTCCAGCGCGGAGCGATTCGCCGGCACGCTGAGCACGCGGTTGGATCGCGCGAGCTGCAGCTCGAAAGGAATTCCGTCGATCACCGGCGGCGGGCTGAACCGCTCGTAATGCAGTGGCGCATCGGCATGTTCGTTGCGGGCGATGCGCACCGCTTCCAGCATGCCGGTGGGCCCGCAGACGTAAACCGCCGTCGCGGGCCCGGCGTCGGCCAATAGGTCGTCCACGCCGGCGACGCCGCCGTGCTCATCGTCGGCCCACACCGTGACCCGATCGGGAGCCACTGACACCACCTCGTCCAGCAACGGCATGTATTCGCGACTGCTACCGGCATAGATGGCGCGCCAGCTGATTCCGCGCTGCCGGGCCACGTGCAGCATAGGCAGAATTGGTGTCACACCGATGCCGCCGATCACGAACAGCACATCACGCTCGTCCGTGACGAGATAGAACGCGTTGCGCGGGCCTTCGAACACCAACGTGTCACCCACATCGAATGCGTCATGCATCTCGATCGAACCGCCACCGCCATCGGCGATCCGGCGGATGGCGATGCGGTAGTCGATGCGCCGCCCGGGCGGACCGCACAGCGAGTACTGCCGGCGCCGGCCCGAAGGCAACTGAACGTCGACGTGCGCGCCGGGCGTCCAGGAGGGGAGCAACCCACCGTCGGGGTCGGCGAGCGTCAATGTGACGACGTCCGGGGCGACGTGTTCGCGTTTGGTGACCACCGCGGTTTGCGTCCGCCGCACCGGCTTGACCCGCGACGGCTCCCATCGCGAGACCGAGGCGAATCCACCGAATAACGCGCGAATCCCCCACAGCACCGTGCCCAGCCGATCGTGGTCGCGCCGACCATAGAGATCGGTGGGCCTGGAAATCCAAATGCTTTCCGACACAGTGGAATCCTTATTTCTGCCGAATGTCGAGGCGTGCGTACAGCCGGATCATCGACGGACTGATGCGCCGCAGCGCGTAGCCGATTCTGGACTCGGCAGCGATCGGTAACACGGCCGGCCCGCTCCTGACGGCCTTGACGATCGCCTTGGCGGTGGCTTCGGGTGTGTAGTTGCGCCG
>DASXMA010000405.1:0-6581 GCA_036495965.1 Mycobacterium sp. | reverse complement strand
GGAGTTTTTGGACCTGGTGTGTCAGGGCATGCCGGTGATTGGGGCCGAGCGTGTGGTGGGTGTGTCGCTGAACACCGGGTCGCGTTGGTGGCGTGAAGCTGGGGCGATGAAGTTACGCGTCAACGCCTGGGGGCGTGGGGGTTTGGCAACTCCGGGAGATTGGTCGCGTCCGGGCGGTACAGGACGTCGGCTTAGTGGTGATGAGCGTATTGAGATCATGCGCGGTCTAGATGGCGGGCGTGGCGTGGCTGAGATTGCGCGCCGGATCGGCCGTCATCGCTCCACGGTGGCTCGGGAGATCACCCGCAATCAAAATCCCGATGGGGACTACCACGCTCGCATGGCTCATGGGCGTGCGGCCCAACGAGCACGGCGACCCAAGCAGTTCAAGCTCAAGGACAATCCGCTGTGCGCGGTCATCGAAGCCTGGATGGATGATGGGTGGAGTCCCCGATTGATCGCTGAGGTGTTGGCCCGCGATCACCCCGATGACAGGCAGGCGCGGGTGAGTCACGAAACCATCTATCAAAGCCTGTATGTGCAGACCCGCGGCAGTCTGCGCGCTGATCTGCACAAATGTCTGTCCACTAAGCGGGCGGGACGCAAACCTCGAGGCCGCTATGTCAGCCGCGGCGTCTACAACGGCGACGAATTCACCATCAGCGATCGCCCCGCCGAAGCCGAGGACCGGGCCGTGCCCGGCCATTGGGAAGGTGATCTGATCTTGGGGCCCGGTGGCACTAGCGCGATCGGCACCCTGGTGGAACGCAGCACTCGTTTCACGATCCTGCTGCACCTGCCCGCCGAGCACACCGCCGAAGCTGTCGCAGTCGCCATGATTGAGGCCATGCGCGAGCTGCCCGAGCACTTGCGGCGCTCCGTAACCTGGGACCGCGGCAGCGAGATGGCCAACTGGCGGCAGATCCACTTAGCCCTCGATGCCCCGGTGTACTTCTGCAATCCGCACTCTCCCTGGCAACGCGGTAGCAACGAAAACACCAACCGGCTTCTGCGGTTCTGGTTCGAAAAGGGCAGCGATCTAAGCGGTTACACCAAAGCCGACCTCAAACGAATTCAAGACACCCTCAACCGCCGGCCCCGACCGACCCTGGACCTCAACACCCCCGCCCAGCGGTTAACATCCCTTCTCGCTCAAGCCGCCTAATCGATGTTGCACTGACCAATTGACAATGCCCCCGGCCGCCGTGCATGGGCTTAAGTTTGGCGGTCGCGAACGGGCACGATGAATGTCATGACCGATACTCTCCCTCCGTTTCCGCCGTTCACCAGCGAAACAGCGCTGCAGAAGGTCCAGGCCGCCGAAGATGCCTGGAACACTCGCGACCCCGAGCACGTCAGCCGGGCCTATACGCCGGACTCGCAATGGCGAAACCGCAGCGAACACATCGTCGGCCGGGACGAGATCGTCGCATTTCTGACCCGCAAGTGGCAGCGCGAACTCGACTATTCGCTACGCAAGAGCCTGTGGGACTTCCACGACAATCGCATCGCGGTGCGGTTTCAGTACGAGTGCCACGATGAGAGCGGTCAGTGGTATCGAAGCTATGGCAACGAACTGTGGGAGTTCTCGCCGTCGGGGTTGATGGCACGCCGTGAAGCCAGCATCAACGATGTGCCGATCACCGAGTCCGAGCGACGTTACTTCGGGCCTCGCCCGGCATCAGAACATGGCCAAGACTTCCCGCTCTGGTAGCGGCGGCTAGGGTGGTCAATCCGACGGGGTTCGCAACACGGCAGCTAGTGAAAAAAGAAAGCAGATATACGCGCCATGACAGATCCGCAGACGACGGTCGGGGTGGTGGCTGAGTCAGGGACCAATGAGCGGCGTGTAGCGCTGGTGCCGAAGGCAGTCGCATCGCTGGTCAGCAGCGGTGTGGCGGTCGTGGTCGAGTCCGGTGCCGGCGAGGGGGCGCTACTTCCCGACGAGCTCTTTACCGATGCCGGGGCCAGCATCGGCGATGCGTGGGCTGCCGACATTGTGGTCAAGGTCGCCCCGCCGACCGGCGACGAGGTCAGCAGGTTGCATAGCGGGCAGACACTGATCGGCTTCCTGGCGCCGCGCGATGCCGACAACTCGATCGACGCGCTGACCCAGGCGCGGGTCCAGGCGTTCGCGCTCGAGGCCATCCCGCGAATCTCGCGAGCCCAGGTGATGGATGCGTTGTCGTCGCAAGCCAACGTGGCGGGTTATAAGGCGGTGCTGCTGGCGGCCTCGGAGTCAACCCGGTTCTTTCCGATGCTGACCACGGCCGCGGGAACGGTGAAGCCGGCTACCGTGCTGGTGCTCGGTGTGGGTGTGGCCGGGCTGCAGGCGCTGGCGACGGCGAAACGGTTGGGGGCGCGCACCTCCGGCTACGACGTGCGTCCGGAGGTGGCCGATCAGGTCCGGTCGGTGGGGGCGCAGTGGCTGGATGTGGGCATCTCGAAAATTTCAGCGTCCGGTGAGGGTGGCTACGCCCGTGAGCTCACCGAGGACGAACGCGCCCAGCAGCAGAAGGCATTGGAAGAAGCGATCAGCAGGTTCGACGTGGTGATCACCACGGCGCTGGTACCGGGCCGGCCCGCGCCGCGTCTGGTGACCGCCGCAGCGGTGGAGGCGATGAAACCCGGCAGTGTGGTGGTGGACCTGGCCGGGGAGGCCGGTGGTAACTGCGAGCTCACCGAACCGGGACAGACCGTGGTCAAGCATGACGTCACGATCGCTGCGCCGCTGAACCTTCCGGCGACGATGCCCGAGCATGCCAGCGAGCTCTACAGCAAGAACATCACGGCGCTATTGGACTTGCTGATCACCGACGGCAAGCTGGTCCCCGACTTTGACGACGAGGTCGTCGCGGCAGCCTGTGTGACTCGCGCCGGCGACGATGCAGAGCGAAGCGATGGGGAGGAGCGGCGCTAGTGAACCGCGTTCCGGTTAGGGAGGACTCCTAGATGTACGACGAGCTGTTGGCGAACCTGGCGATCCTGGTGCTGTCCGGGTTCGTCGGGTTCGCCGTGATCTCCAAGGTGCCCAACACGCTGCACACGCCGCTGATGTCGGGGACCAACGCCATTCACGGGATCGTGGTACTCGGCGCACTGGTGGTCTTCGGCGCGGTTGAGCACCCGTCGCTGGCGGTACAGATCATCCTGTTCGTAGCGGTGGTGTTCGGCACGCTGAACGTCATCGGCGGGTTCATTGTCACTGACCGGATGCTGGGCATGTTCAAGGGGAAAAAACCTGTCCCACAAGCCAAATCGGATTCGGCAGAGCGTGACGAGGTCGCCCGATGAACTATCTGGTCACGGTGCTCTACATCATCTCGTTCTCGCTGTTCATCTACGGCTTGATGGGCCTGACCGGCCCCAGGACGGCGGTGCGGGGCAACTTGATCGCCGCGGTGGGCATGGCCCTCGCGGTGGCGGCGACGCTGGTCAAGATCCGGCACACCGACCAATGGGTACTGATAATCGCCGGGCTGGTCGTGGGTGTTCTGCTCGGAGTTCCTCCGGCACGGCTGACCAAGATGACCGCCATGCCACAGCTGGTGGCGTTCTTCAACGGCGTCGGCGGCGGCACGGTCGCACTCATCGCGCTTTCGGAATTCATTGAGACAAGCGGCTTTTCGGCCTTCCAGCATGGCGAGTCTCCGACCGTGCACATCGTGGTGGCTTCGTTGTTCGCCGCAATCATCGGATCGATCTCGTTCTGGGGATCGATCATCGCGTTCGGCAAGCTGCAGGAGATCATCTCCGGATCGCCGATCGGCTTCGGCAGGGCCCAGCAACCGGTCAATGTGCTGCTGCTGGCTGCGGCCATCGCGGCCGCCGTGGTCATCGGCCTGCACGCACACCCCGGCACCGGCGGGGTGTCGCTGTGGTGGATGATCGGCCTGCTTGCCGCGGCCGGGGTGCTGGGCCTGATGGTGGTGTTGCCCATCGGCGGCGCCGACATGCCGGTGGTCATCTCAATGCTCAACGCGATGACTGGGCTGTCGGCCGCCGCGGCGGGTTTGGCGCTGAACAACACCGCGATGATCGTGGCGGGCATGATCGTCGGCGCCTCCGGTTCGATTCTGACCAACCTGATGGCCAAGGCCATGAACCGTTCCATTCCCGCGATCGTCGCCGGCGGTTTCGGCGGTGGTGGCGTGGCTCCCAGCGGCGACGGCGGCGGCGACAAGCACGTCAAGTCGACGTCGGCCTCCGATGCGGCGATCCAGATGGCGTACGCCAACCAGGTGATCGTGGTCCCCGGCTACGGCTTGGCCGTCGCGCAGGCACAGCACGCTGTCAAGGACATGGCGTCCTTGCTGGAGGACAAGGGCGTGCCGGTGAAGTACGCGATCCACCCGGTGGCCGGTCGCATGCCCGGGCACATGAATGTGCTGTTGGCCGAGGCCGAGGTGGACTACGACGCCATGAAAGACATGGACGACATCAACGACGAGTTCGCCCGCACCGACGTCGCGATCGTCATCGGCGCCAACGATGTCACCAACCCGGCGGCCCGCAACGAGGCCTCCAGTCCGATCTACGGCATGCCCATTCTCAATGTGGACAAGGCCAAGTCGGTGATCGTGCTCAAGCGGTCGATGAATTCCGGATTCGCGGGCATTGACAACCCGCTGTTCTATGCCGAAGGAACCACGATGTTGTTCGGCGACGCGAAGAAATCGGTGACGGAGGTCGCCGGGGAACTCAAAGCGCTATAACGATGACAGGCGTCGGTCTGCTGGATCTTTAGACGGGCGGGTACGCCTGTGGAGGATAGCCATTGCCGTCAGTGACCCCGCGTAGACCCCACGTGAGGTAGCGCATGAAAAACTCGATTTCGTCGCTTCCGTCGTAACTCGGACTCGGATCCATCGTCCCCACCTCTCGACTCGCGACTATTTCGATCGAAGTCTAGTCCCATCAGTGCCGGTGCGACAGGCGGCACTGGCCTTAAACTGTCCAACCAGTTGATTGATACTTTGCCTTATCCGGGCCCCACCGGAACCCGATTCGGCCCCCGCCGACAGCGACGATAGCGAGTACAGATGCCATCCGACAGCATCACCCCCAACGGGTTGACACGCCGCGAGGAGTTGCTGGCTGTTGCCACCAAGCTGTTCGCCGCCCGCGGCTATCACGGCACCCGTATGGACGACGTTGCCGATGTGATCGGCCTGAACAAGGCGACCGTCTACCACTACTACGCCAGCAAGTCGCTGATCCTGTTCGATATCTACCGCCAGGCCGCCGAGGGCACGCTGGCCGCGGTGCACGACGACCCGTCCTGGACGGCCCGCGAGGCGCTCTACCAGTACACCATCCGGCTGCTCACCGGCATCGCGAGCGATCCCGAGCGGGCCGCGGTGTACTTCCAGGAACAGCCCTACATCACCGAATGGTTCACCAGCGAACAGGTCGCCGAGGTCCGCGAGAAGGAAGCTCAGGTTTACCAACACGTGCACGGCCTCATCGACCGCGGGATCGCCAGTGGCGAGTTCTATGAATGCGACTCGCATGTGGTGGCCCTGGGCTACATCGGGATGACGCTGGGCAGCTACCGCTGGCTGCGCCCGAGCGGACGGCGCACGGCCAAGGAAATCGCCGCCGAGTTCAGCACCGCGCTGCTGCGCGGGCTGATCCGTGACGAGTCGATCCGCAAGAAAACTCCGCTCGGGCCTTAGCACCCGAGCCGCGCGTCTCAGTGGATGGGCGGAATCAAATGCAATACGTCCCCGACGGCGCCACTGAGCACAGACAGCCCCGTCACGCTCGGCTGGCCCAGGAAAAAGTTCAGGTTTGGATCTATGGACGGCAGGTACGGGTAGGCGTTCGGCAGGAAGGACTGCGGTAGCAATCCAACGTCCACCAGGGCGGCTTCGGGTCCTTGCACAGCCCCGGTAGCCAGGTCGGGGATGCTGGTGAATGGATCGACTACTTCGAGCAAACCGGCCGGGGTGGGAATATTCGCATAGTTGAGGCCGGGCCCATAGGAGCCGTAGCCCAAGTCGACGAGCACCCGCAGATCGGGCTGCACTAAGTCCGCGATCGGGTTGCCGACAAACGGGATATCGCGAATCGGCTGCAGCAGCGGCAGGTCCTGAGTCAGGAGCTCGTAGTACTGGGTACTGCCGGTGTAGCCCGGAGACGTCGGCAACGGCACAGCGCTGGCAACCTGGGCGGCGGTGAGAGTGGGATACGTGTTGTGCAAGACGAAGTAGCCCGCTACGGCGTTGAGGTCCGACACAGCATTCAGTGGGTACTGCGGGGCATTCGCGATGCCGTCGTATTGGATCGCGAAAATGCTGGTCGGGTAGGGAGAATTCGGTGGCGTCGCACCGTTGAAGGGCACATCGAGGAATGGGATGTAAAAGCCGGGAAAGCGCTCGAGGATGCCGCCAACAGGATTGTTGGGATCAGCAAGCAGCATGAAGGACAGCTGGCCTTGATACGGCGAGCCCGCCGCCATCAGAGCCCTTATCTCATTCGTGGCGATCGTGGCGCTCTGTGAGTAGCCGACAACCAGGGCGCTATTTCCCGACGTGAGCACTCCGGTGGGACCTACCAGCGCGGTATTCAGCAGACTC
>DASXMA010000404.1:0-4666 GCA_036495965.1 Mycobacterium sp. | reverse complement strand
GCACCAGATGAAAAAGCTTGCGCTGCAAGATCTCAAGGACTTCCGTGACGCGATCCGGATCCCGGTCAGCGACGCCCAGCTGGAACAGGACCCGTATTTGCCCCCGTACTACCACCCGGGTCCGGAGGCCCCTGAGATCCGTTACCTGCTCGACCGGCGCCGCGCGCTGGGCGGCTTCGTGCCTGACCGGCGTACCAAGTCCAAGGCGCTGACCCTGCCGGGCCGCGATATCTATAAGGCGCTGAAGAAGGGTTCGGGCCACCAGGAGGTGGCCACCACCATGGCAACGGTGCGCACCTTCAAGGAACTGTTGCGCGACAAGGAGATCGGGCCACGCATCGTGCCGATCATTCCCGACGAGGCACGCACGTTCGGCATGGACTCGTGGTTCCCGTCGTTGAAGATTTACAACCGCAACGGCCAGCTCTACACCGCCGTCGACGCGGATTTGATGCTGGCGTACAAGGAAAGTGAAATCGGCCAGATCCTGCACGAAGGCATCAATGAGGCAGGTTCGGCGGCGTCGTTCACCGCGGCAGGCACGTCATATGCGACACACAACGAGCCGATGATCCCGATCTACATCTTCTATTCGATGTTCGGGTTCCAGCGCACCGGTGACGGCCTGTGGGCCGCGGCCGATCAGATGACGCGTGGCTTTCTGCTCGGGGCGACCGCCGGGCGGACCACGCTGACCGGTGAGGGCCTGCAGCACGCCGACGGCCACTCGCTGCTGTTGGCGGCCACCAATCCGGCGGTCGTCGCCTACGACCCGGCGTTCGCCTATGAAATCGCCTACATCGTGGAAAGCGGGCTGGCCCGGATGTTCGGCCAGAACCCGGAGAACGTGTTCTTCTACATCACCATCTACAACGAGCCCTACGTGCAGCCACCAGAGCCGGAGAACTTCGATCCCGAAGGCGTGCTGCGCGGCATCTACCGCTACCACACGGCCACCGAGCAACGCTCGAACAAGGCACAGATCCTCGCGTCCGGGGTATCGATGCCGTCAGCGCTCAAGGCCGCCGAGATGCTGGCCGCGGAGTGGGATGTCGCCGCCGACGTGTGGTCGGTGACCAGTTGGGGCGAATTGAACCGCGACGGGGTGGCCGTCGAGACGGCGAAGCTGCGCCACCCCGACCAGCCCGCCGGTGTCCCCTATCTCGCGAAGGCCCTCGCCGGGGCTACCGGGCCGGTGGTCGCCGTATCGGACTGGATGCGCGCGGTCCCCGAGCAGATCCGGCCCTGGGTGCCCGGCACCTACGTCACGCTGGGCACGGACGGGTTCGGCTTTTCCGACACCCGGCCCGCCGCCCGGCGCTTCTTCAACACCGACGCCGAATCCCAGGTGGTCGCGGTGCTGGAGGCACTGGCACGCGACGGCGAAATCGACCCGGCGGTGCCGGTCGCGGCTGCCCGCCAGTACAGGATCGACGATGTGCAGGCCGCCCCGGAGCAGACTTCCGATCCGGGCGTGGCTTAAGGACGTCCAGCCGGCTCATATTTTGTGAGACACAGGTAAGGGGCGCGGGCCTCTTTAGCGGATACTTCCAGAAATCTGACGTAGGTTTTAGGGGTGAATGACAACCCTTTCGCTGGTCCGTTTGCTAAGCAGCCCCGGTCGCCACTCGAAATGCTGGACACGGTTCCCGAATCCGTGCTCCGCCGATTGAAGCAGTACTCCGGCCGGCTGGCCACCGAAGCGGTCTCGGCCATGCAGGAGCGGTTACCGTTCTTCGCTGACCTGGAGGCGTCCCAGCGGGCCAGCGTGGCACTGGTGGTCCAGACGGCTGTCGTGAACTTCGCCGAGTGGATGCACGACCCGCACAGCAACGTGAGCTACACCGCGCAGGCGTTCGAACTGGTGCCCCAGGAACTCGCCCGTCGGATCGCATTGCGGCACAGCGTGGACATGGTGCGCGTCACCATGGAGTTCTTCGAGGAAGTGCTCCCACTGGTGGCCCGCTCTGAAGATCAGCTGACCGCGCTGACGGTGGGCATTCTGAAGTACAGCCGCGACCTGGCATTCACCGCCGCCACGTCCTATGCCGACGCGGCCGAGGCGCGGGGCACCTGGGACAGCCGAATGGAGGCCAGCGTCGTCGACGCGGTGGTACGCGGTGACACCGGCCCAGAGCTGCTATCTCGTGCGGCCGCATTGAACTGGGACACCACCGCGCCGGCGACGGTGGTGGTCGGGACCCCGGCGCCTGGCCGCGCCGATGCGAACGGCCAGGGCGACAGCGAGCGGGCCAGCCAGCTCGCTCGCGACGTCGCCTCGCATCACGGCCGTGCGGCGCTCACCGACGTGCACGGCACCTGGCTGGTGGCGATCGTGTCCGGCCACCTGTCGCCGACGGAGAAGTTCCTTGGTGACCTGTTGGGTGCGTTCTCCGACGAGCCGGTGGTCATCGGGCCGACCGCACCGATGCTGACCGCGGCTTATCACAGCGCAAGCGAGGCGATATCAGGGATGAACGCCGTCGCCGGCTGGAGTGGCGCGCCCCGGCCCGTGCTGGCACGAGAACTGCTCCCCGAACGTGCCCTGATGGGAGATGCGTCGGCGATCGTGGCCCTACACACCGACGTGATGGGCCCACTGGCCGACGCCGGACCCACCCTCGTCGAGACCCTTGATGCTTTCTTAGATTCTGGCGGCGCGATTGAAGCCTGCGCCCGCAAGTTGTTCGTTCATCCAAACACCGTGCGATACCGCCTCAAGCGCATCACCGACTTCACCGGCCGCGATCCCACTCAGCCCCGTGATGCGTATGTGCTGCGTGTGGCGGCGACGGTGGGTCAGCTCAATTACCCCACGAGTCCCTCTAGCGTTGGAAGCAATGCCATGCCGCAGGTTCCTCTCCCGGTCAGAGGGGGTGCCACGGCGCCGTCTGGACGATAGTGATCCAGGCAACAGATCGCGGGACGGTATCAAACACGTAGCTTACCGAGCTGTTTTGTAGGGTGTATACAAAAACCTAAGACGAGGTTCATAATCTGTTACACCCGCCAAAACCGTTTCCACAGTGTTCTCTTAGACACGTGATTGCATTGCTTGCGCCCGGACAGGGTTCGCAGACCGAGGGGATGCTGTCGCCGTGGCTGGAGCTGCCAGGCGCAGCCGACCAGCTGGCCCTGTGGTCGAAGGCCGGCGGCCTGGATCTCGTGCGGCTGGGCACCACCGCCTCGACGGAAGAGATCACCGACACCGCGGTCACTCAGCCATTGGTCGTCGCGGCCACACTGCTGGCTCATCAGGAGCTGACAAGGCGGGGCCTGCTCGTCGGCGAGGAATTCATCGTGGCGGGTCACTCCGTCGGCGAAATCGCCGCCTACGCGATCGCCGGTGTGATGGATGCCGACGACGCCGTCGCGCTGGCCGCCACCCGCGGCGCCGAGATGGCCAAGGCGTGCGCCCTCGAGCCGACTGGCATGTCCGCCGTCCTCGGCGCCGACGAGGCCGAAGTACTGGCCCGCCTCGAGCAGCTCGACCTGTTCCCCGCGAACCGCAATGGCGCCGGGCAGATCGTCGCCGCAGGCCCGCTGACCGCTTTGGACAAACTGGCCGAAGACCCGCCGGCCAAGGCCCGGGTACGCGCCCTCGGCGTGGCCGGAGCGTTCCACACCAAGTACATGGCTTCGGCTCTTGACGCCTACGCTGCCGCGGCGGCCGCCATCGCGACCGCCGAGCCCACCGCCACGCTGTTGTCCAACCGCGACGGAAAGCCGGTAACCTCGGCGGCGGCGGCGATGGACACCCTGGTCGCTCAGTTGACCCAGCCGGTGCGCTGGGACCTGTGCACCGAGACGCTGCGTGAGCACAATGTCACGGCGATCGTGGAGTTCCCCCCGGCGGGAACCCTCACCGGTATCGCCAAGCGCGAACTTCGGGGGGTAACGGCACACGCCGTCAAGTCACCCGCAGACCTGGACGAGTTGGCCAACATCTAACGCCAGCTCGGCCAGTTGGAAGGCCAGTACAACCAAAAAGCACATCAGTTCGATTTGCACACAACATATTACGAAGGGAAAAGGCTGTGGCCGTCACTCAGGAAGAAATCATTGCCGGTATTGCCGAGATCATCGAAGAGGTCACCGGTATCGAGCCCTCCGAGGTCACCCCGGAGAAGTCGTTCGTCGACGACCTGGACATCGACTCGCTGTCGATGGTCGAGATCGCCGTTCAGACCGAGGACAAGTACGGCGTGAAGATCCCGGACGAGGACCTCGCCGGTCTGCGCACCGTCGGTGACGTCGTCGCCTACATCCAGAAGCTCGAGGAAGAGGACCCCGAGGCCGCCGCGGCGCTGCGCGCCAAGCTCGAGTCGGAGAACCCCGACGCCGTTGCCAACGTCAAGGCGAGGATGGAAGCGGACAGCAAGTGACCAAGCCTTCCACTGCTAATGGCGGTTACCCCAGCGTTGTGGTAACCGCTGTGACGGCGACGACATCGATCGCGCCGGACATTGAGAGCACGTGGAAGGGTTTGTTGGCCGGCGAAAGCGGCATCCACGTTCTCGAAGATGAGTTCATCACGAAGTGGGACCTCCCCGTCAAGATCGGTGGCCACCTCAAGGAGTCCATCGATAACCACATGGGCCGGCTGGACATGCGGCGCATGTCCTACGTGCAGCGGATGAGCAAATTGCTCAGCGGTCAGCTGTGG
>DASXMA010000403.1:0-4117 GCA_036495965.1 Mycobacterium sp. | reverse complement strand
CTGGTGGGCCTGTCGCCTGACCGGTTCATCTCATGGGCGACGATGGTCAGGTACCAGGCGCTGTTCTCGGAAGCCGGTGGCCTTGCGACGGGCAACCCCGTGGTTGTGTCGGGAATGAAGGTCGGCACGGTGTCGGATGTGAAGCTGCGCCATGGCGATGCGCTGGTGACGTTCACGATGAAGGGCAACATCCTGCTCGGGTCGGAGACTTCCGCGCACATCCGCTCCGGCACGCTACTGGGCGAGCGGATGCTGACGGTGGAGTCCGCCGGCAGCGGCACGATGCATCCGATGGCTCTGATTCCCGTATCGCGCACGTCTTCGCCGTATTCGCTGACGGAAGCGGTCAGCGACCTGACGTCGGACACTGCCGGAACGAACACCACGGCGTTGAATCAGTCGCTGGACACGCTATCGGCTACGCTCGACCAGATCGCACCCCAAATGGGGCCGGCCTTCGACGCACTCACCCGGCTATCGCGCACCCTCAACAGCCGCAACAAGAACCTGGGTGAGCTGTTCAAGAGTGCCGGCGACGTCACCGGGATTCTTTCCGAACGCAGCCAGCAGGTCAACAAGCTCATCCTCAACTCGGACTCTTTGCTCCAAGTGCTGGTGGCGCGCCGACAGGAGATCGTGGACCTGCTGGCCAACACGTCGGCGGTGGCCAAGCAGCTGACGGCGTTGGTGCACGAGAACGAAAGCACATTGGCACCGACGCTGGAGAGGCTGAATCGGGTGACCGGGGTGCTGGAGAAGAACCGCGACAACATCGGCAAAGCGCTGCCGGGTCTCGCCAAATTCGCGATCACGACCGGTGAGGCCATCTCCGGGATGTACGCCTATCAGGCGTTCGCCCCGAACTTCCTTATCCCGCAACTCTTCCAGGAGTTGTTCGACTACCTGTGGGGATTCCGCACTTTCGACACGGCTCGCGGTCCCGGCTTCCCGTCGCCGGTACCTCGGGCGCTGACCCCCTGGCCGTACAACTCCATTCCGATGTGCCCTGCCTGCACGCTGGGCGGCAGGATCGGAGGATCGCAATGACCTCCCGGATCCCGCGCGGCAGGCTGACGGCCGTGGCGGCGCTTGTGCTCGTCGGGCTCATCGTTGCCGGCGTAGCCGTCGTCGTCCGTAATACGTTCTTCGGCCCACGGACGATTACCGCCTATTTCACCACCGCCACCGCGATCTACCCCCATGACGAGGTGCGGGTTTCGGGTGTCAAAGTCGGCGACATCAAATCCATTCAGCCGCAGGGCACACAGGCCAAGATGACCCTTGAGGTCGACCACGGCGTGCCCATTCCGGCGGACGCGAAGGCGGTTATCGTCGCCCCGAATCTCGTGGCTTCCCGCTATGTCCAGCTCACTCCCGCCTACCGGACCAGCGGCCCGGTCATGCCGGACCGTGGGGTAATACCGGTCGAACGGACCGCGGTACCGGTCGAGTGGGACGAGGTCAAAACCCAGTTGATGCGCCTGGCAACGGATTTGGGACCCAAGAGTGGGGTATCGGGCACGTCGGTGGGCCGGTTCATCGACAGCGCCGCCAACGCCCTCGACGGCAACGGCGACAAGCTGCGGCAAACACTCGGCCAACTGTCAGGCGTGGGCCGCATCCTCGCCGACGGCAGCGGCAACATCGTCGACATCATCAAAAACCTGCAGACCTTCGTCGGCGCGCTGCGCGACAGCAACGTCCAGCTCGTGCAGTTCAACGACCGCCTGGCCACGCTCACCAGCGTGGTCAATGACAGCAAATCCGACCTGGACGCGGCGCTGACCGATCTGTCGACGGCGGTCGGCGAGGTGCAGCGGTTCATCGCCGGGACTCGCAACCAGACCAGCGAGCAGATTGCCAGGTTGGCAGATGTCACGCAGAACCTGGTCGATCACCACATGGCCCTGGAAAACATTCTGCACACCGCGCCGAACGCGTACGCCAACTTCTTCAACGACTACAACGCCGACACCGGAACCATCGTGGGAGGATTCGGGCTCATGAATATGGCGAGTCCCACATGGGGCGGTCAGCTTCTGCTGTCCGTACCGGGCTGCACCCAGATTGGTGCCGTCGACAACATCACCGCGGTCGAAACGGGCAAGCTGTGCTCCCTGTTTCTCGGTCCCGGATTGCGGCAGACCAGCTTCAATAACTCGCCAATTCCCCTCAACCCATTCATCTCCAAGTCGGTTGACCCGTCCAGGGTTCTCTACACCGAACCGCGCCTGGCGCCCGGCGGCGAGGGCCCGAAACCCGGACCACCCGAGATCCCGCCCGCAGTGTCGGCCTACACCGGCCTGCCGGGTGATCCGGTGGGACCGCCGGGGGCGGCGCCGCCGGAGCGGATACCGGGCGCGGCGATGCCGCTGCCGCCCCCACCGTCGACACCGGTGCCGCCACCACCGGCGCCGACCGTGTCAGGCATGCTGCTGCCGGCCGAAGGGCCACAACAATGATCGCCCGGGTGGTCGTTCGGCAGGTGTTCACCGTCGGCTGTTGCGTGGTGTTGACGACGACGGGATGCGCATTCCACGGCCTGAATTCACTACCCCTGCCCGGCGCGGTCGGACGCGGGCCGGGGGCCAACATCTACCACGTCGAACTCCCGAATGTCGGTACGATGGAGTCGAATTCGCCGGTGATGATCAACGACGTCGTCGTCGGCAGTGTCGGCACGATGAAGGTGCAAGGCTGGCACGCCGACGTCGAGATCTCGGTAAAGCGCGACGTCGTCGTCCCCGCCAACGTGGTAGCCACCGTCGGTCAGACCAGCCTGCTGGGCTCGATGCATGTGGAGCTCAACACGCCGCCCGGCCAACAGGGAAGCGGACGGCTGCAGCCGGGCGCCACCATCCCGCTGAGCCGGTCATCGGCCTACCCGTCGACAGAGCAGACGCTGTCGTCGCTCGGGGCGGTCGTCAACGGCGGAGGACTGGGACAGATCGGGGAGGTCATCCACAATTTCTCCGCCGCCCTGTCCGGGCGCGAGGGCGCCGTACGTGATCTGATTACCCGCCTCGACACGTTCGTGGGAACTCTGGACGACCAGCGGGACAACATCGTCGCCTCCATCCAGGCGCTGAACCGGCTTGCCGGCACATTCGCCGACCAACGCGACGTTCTCACCCAGGCGCTGCAGAAGATACCGCCGGCGCTCGAGGTGTTGATCAAGGAGCGGCCGCGTCTGACGGCCGCCCTGGATCATCTTCGCGTGTTCAGCAACACCGCCAACCGGCTGGTCAACGACGCCCAGGCCGACCTGGTCAAGAACCTCAAAAACCTAGAGCCGACCATCAAAGCGCTCGCCGACGTCGGCCCGGAGTTCGGGACGGCCATCGCGGCGGCGTTCGTGTTCCCGTTCACCCAGAACTTCGTCGACCGAGCGGCCCGAGGCGACTTCTTCAACATCCATTTCGATTTCGACCTGACGATTCCGCGGCTCAAGAAGGGATTGTTCTTAGGGACCCACTGGGGGCAGCTGGATATGCCCGTGCCACCGGTGCCCGGGGACCCGTATCGCATGAATTACACACTCGATCCCTTGCATAACCCGCTGAGGCCACCGTGGATCGATCCCAATGCGCTGCCGCTGCCCCCACTGCCCGGGCCGCCGCCGGGTGCGGCCCCACTGCCCGGGCCTCCGCCGGGTGCGGCTCCGATGCCTGACGCGGGTCTTGGTCAAACGCCCCCTCCCACAGAGGCGCCTCCGCCGGGAGCGGGTGGATAGATGCTGACGCGCTTCGTTCGTATTCAGCTGGCGATTTTCGCGGTCGTCGGGACCATTGGCGTGATCGCGATGGTCCTCTTCTACATCCAAGCGCCGACCCTGCTGGGCATCGGTCGGATGACGGTGACGCTGGAGCTGCCGGCCACCGGCGGCCTGTACCGGTTTTCCAACGTGACCTACCGCGGGGTTCAGCTCGGTAAGGTCACCTCGGTGGGGTTGACGCCGACCGGCGCGAAAGCGACACTGTCGCTTAACACTTCACCCAAGGTCCCCGCGGACCTGACAGCGAAGGTGCTCAGTGTCTCCGCGGTGGGTGAACAGTACGTGGACTTGCAGCCCAAAACCGATTCGCCGCCCTACCTGCACGACGGTTCGGTAATCGCC
>DASXMA010000402.1:0-3393 GCA_036495965.1 Mycobacterium sp. | reverse complement strand
AAGGCTTTCGACGTGATGGCCATCTGCGGCCAGTGATTCGGCCACCGACGCCAGCGTCCCCTCGTTGTAGTCGGCCAGCAGCACGGTCTTGCCGGCACCCAGGCGTCGCGCAATCGCTTGGCCCATGCCTCCCACGCCGATGACGGCCAACACTTCACGAGCCACTGGCGCTCCAAATCCGAGTCGTTGCTAGTCAGCTCGCGATGTTATACAAGCCGTCGCGCCTGCTATGCCGGCAGTCCGGGGTCCTCCACCGAGTGGTGGGGGCGACCACTATGACGAATGGTCTTCCCGACGAACGGCGCCCGGATGGTGGCAGCCAGGTAGCGGCGATTGACGATCAGCCCTGCGATGGCCACCACGGTGTAGACACCGCAGAGCAACAACCGCCCTTGGGTCGAGGCGACCGGGAACTGAACGACGAACAACCCCAGCAGCGCCCATGCCGCAGCCCGGTGGAAGCGCAGCGCCAGGATCAGGGCAACGCCCATCATTGTTTGGGTGGCGGTGAGAAGCACTTCCTCGATCTGACGGGAGTCGAGCATCAGGGAGTATCCGCCGCCTCCCAGCAAGTGGGCCACCGGCAAGGATCCAATCAACAGCGTCCACTGGTTGACCTTGGACGAGATCAGCGTGGCGATGGCCGCCGTGCCCTTGCCGCGGGCGGCGAAGATGGTCGCGATGATGAACTCGGGGGCTTCGGAGGCCAACGGTGCGAGCCACTGCACAAGCAGGAACCGGTCGATGCCCAACTCGGAGCCCGCCGCGACCAGATTGTCGGCGAACGGTTTGGCGCAGAGCAGGATTACCGCGCCGGACGCCGCGAACAGGCCGACGACGGCGATCCGCCGACTGCGGTCGGACAGCTCCCCGAGCGCGGCGGCGGTACCTATCAGGTCGGGCTCCTCCACTTCGCCATGGCTGACTTTGTAGAGGTAGAAGCCGAACCAAGCCAGCAGTGTCAACCCGAGCGCCAGGTGGATTTGGCCCGTCGTCGGTATCGCGAACGCGACCACGCCGGCAATGAGCAGGAATCCGAGTTCGACGCGATTGGCTGGTTCCAGCCTCAAACCGGCGGGTTTGTCGGTACCGGCTTTGCGCGCCACGGCGATGCTGACCAACACCACGACCGGCCAGCCCAGGCCCATCAGCAGCCGGTTGGATCCCGTCATGTTGGCCGCGGCGTACTGGGTGTAATCCGGATTGTGGCCAGACACGTACGCGTAGTAAAGGTCAACGGCGTACTCGGGCAGCACTGCGATCAACGCCAGTATCGCGATCGCTAGCCCGCCGGAAACATCGATCTGTGCGGCTTCGGCCGCCCATGCGAGGAGGAAGCTGGCCGCCACGATTGCAGCTCCAAAGATCAGCAGCGCGGCAATGGGGTCTGGGTGCAGGCCAACGATTCGCACCACCACCGCCGGGACGATGAATATCGCGGTGCTGAGCGCCGAACGGGTCAGGGTGCGACGCGGCGAGCGTGTCGCCGCCGCGGCCGGGGCAGCGGGCCTGTCTACAGCGAGCATGTCATCTTTCGGTCGGGGGGTGCCGATCATTGGTGTTACTGCGGCTCGCGGGCCGGACGAACTGCTTTACAAAGTTACCCGATTGTGTCCATCCCAGCAACGTCGTGGATAAGCAAAGTAATGCCGTCCAACACCCTATCTTTGCTGGATATATGCGCAATCTAAAAAGTTCGGCCACGCTGATCTGAAATTTTGGCAAACCTTCTCGTAGTGTTTTGGTGCGGTTTTGCGCTGACCTTGCGGCAGCTTGCGCGGTGTCTCGGCGGCCACCAGCGCGCCGCGCGCACGTAGGGCACTGGTAGCTCGGATACTTCCGCGAGACTGACCTCCGCCGGACCTTCGTGGAACATCAACATCTACTTCGACGCACTACTGGAGTCCAAGGCTCCCCGCGCAGACACGCGACCGCTGGTCAGCCAGGTCCCATCGCCGCGGCGGCGGCTTGCGTGAAGAGCTCGACGATCTGATTGCGGGTCAGTGAAGCCATCATCTGCAGCGCAGCGCGCATGTCTTCGCCCACCATCCAGGTGGGGCCATTGGTGAGGTTCTCGAAGGCCTCGGCGATGACGTCTGCCACGGCGGCGGCGCCCGGCGGCCGGTCGTCGGGGGAGCTGATCTGGCCGCGGCTGTGTTCGAGTTGCCGCAATGCCGGTGTATTGGTCTTGCCCAGGATGAGGCCCAGGACATCGACGCCCTTGTCGTGCAGTTCGGCCCATAGAGCTTCGGCGAAGACCATGTCGAATGCTTTGGAGGCACTGTAGGCAACCATGTTCGGTCCGCCGGCCAATCCTGCGCCGGACCCGAAGATGACGATTCCCCCGCTGCCTCGCTCGACCATGGCAGGCGCGAAGTGGTGGCAGAGTTGCATCGGCACCATGCAGTTGCGGTGCACCATCGCCTCGGCGGCCTCGATCGGATTGGCAAGGAACGGCTTGAAGTTCGGGTCGGCACCCGCGCAGTACACGAGGAAGCCGATCTCCAGGTCGCTGGTGGCCGCTGCGATCGCCGATGCCGCGCCGGGTTCGGCAAGATCGACCGCGAGGGTGCGGGTCTGGGCCGATGTGTGGGAACTGATCTCGGCCGCAACCTGATCGAGTGCCGCCTGCCGGCGCGCCAGCAGCACAACGTTGACGCCGCGCTCGGCAATTCCCGCGGCGAACGCGGCTCCCAGGCCGTCGGAGGCACCGGCGACGAGCGCCCACGGTCCGTACTTGGTTGCGAATGTCATGCGTCGCCGACCGTACTCAGGCGCACCTGGGTGTAGCGACGGCGTGCAATGCGCCAACCGGCGTCGGTTCGGACGATCTCGTCGTCGTAGAAACCGATCGCGTTGACGCCGGATTTGTTGTCGCCGACCATGATCAGCCCGTCGATGTAGGTGCGGGCCACAGCCGTGTCGCCGTCAACAGTGATGGTCTGATTGCTCAGCCGGTGCATTGTGTGCCCCGCCATCGCGTGAACCTGCTCCATGAAGTCCGTGACGGCGTCGACCCCGTTCCACACGCCGATCTCGCCGTAGTCGAGCTTGCAGTCGTCGGTGAATACGGTGCGAAACAGCGCCCAGTCTCGTCGGTCGATCCCGGTGGCGTAGCGCACCAACAGATCGGAGATGTCTTGGCGGTCTTCTCGTTCGGTCACTGGATGTCTCCGTTGGGGTGGACCACAATGCGCGGCGGGCCGTCGGACCTGCGGGCGAGGTCGAGCGCGGCCGGTACTTCGTCGAGGCCGATGATCTTTCCGACGCTGGGCAGCGGGTCCAGTTGTCCGGATGCGATGGCCTCCAGTGTTCCGTACCAGTCCTGCGGGTGGGGTCCGCCGCCGAATTGTATTGTGACGCCTTGACGAGTGGCCGTGGTGATGTCCAGCG
>DASXMA010000401.1:0-4438 GCA_036495965.1 Mycobacterium sp. | reverse complement strand
CGCCGACGAACGGACGCTGCTGCCTGACGCAGTCGAATTAGTCCGGGCGGCAGAGCAATTGATTGACGATGGGTTTGTCGTTCTGCCCTACACCAATGATGACCCGGCGCTGGCCCGCCGACTGGAGGACACCGGTTGCGCCGCGGTGATGCCGCTGGGCTCGCCGATCGGCACCGGTCTTGGCATCACCAACCCACACAATATCGAGATGATCGTCGCCCGGGCCGGTGTTCCGGTGGTACTCGACGCCGGCATCGGCACCGCGAGCGACGCCGCGCTGGCGATGGAGTTAGGTTGCGACGCTGTGCTGTTGGCCACTGCGGTTACCCGAGCCGCCGATCCACCGGCCATGGCGACGGCGATGGCCGGCGCCGTCACCGCCGGTTATCTGGCCCGGCGGGCCGGGCGGATTCCAAAACGGTTCTGGGCACAGGCATCTAGCCCGCCACAATGAAACGTTATGTGGCGCTTGGTAGTTCGATGGCCGCCGGACCTGGTATCCGACCCCGCGCTGCGGGCGCTCCTCGGTGGTCCGGCCGATCGGCCCGCAACTACCCGCATCTGGTCGCCGAACGGTTGAAACTCGACCTGATCGATGTCACCTTCTCCGGCGCGACCACCGCGCACGTGCTGGCCGATCATCAGCACGGCGAGCCACCCCAGATCGCCGCACTGGACGGCTCCGAGAGCCTGGTCACAGTCACCATCGGCGGCAACGACGTCGGCTACGTCCCGCTGCTGATGGCCGCCTCGCTGCCGCGGTGCGCGCGGCGGGTGCCGCTGCTAGGTGGGCGCATATCTGAACTGCTGGACCGTGACACGCGCGATCGGGCCCTGGCTCAGGTGTTCGATTCATTGTGCTCGGTCGGCCGCGCGCTGCGTGAGCGCGCACCACAGGCGACGATCCGCTTCGTCGACTATCTGACGATGCTGCCGCCGACGGGGGCACCGGCCCCGCCGCTTTTGCAAGCAGAGGCCGACCTGGGCCGTCATGTCGGCGAGACGCTGGAACGAATCACGGCCGACGCCGCCGCGACAACCGGCTGCGAGGTCGTCCGCGCCGCCGCTGCCAGCCGGCAACACCACGCATGGTCGGCCGAGCCTTGGACAACCATGCCGGCGAGATACGGTGTGCCGCTGCCGGGTCGGCCGGCCCCGCTGCACCCCAACGGCGCCGGGATGGCCGCGGTCGCGGACCTCGTTGCGGCCCAACTGTGAAGGTCACCCGTTGGCCCGCCACCACTGGTAGAGCGACGGGACATCAGTGTTGGATGCGCGGATGTAGCTCAATATGTTCTTCGCGTCGGTGGTCCAGATAATCTCGGCGCTGTTCTGGTAAGTCCCACACGCCAACGAGCCCGAGCTGGTGGTGGAGCTGCCCTGGTGCCAGATAGTCGGTGACTGGCCGCTGTCTCCGCATGCGGTCAGAACATCCTCTTTGATGCTGGCTTTGAACGAGCCGGCTAGCTCGTCAGCGTTGCTGAAGAGGATGTACTTGGCCTGGGCGGGCCCACTGGCATCAGGGCTTTGCCCGCACGTGAGTCTGGCCAGTTGGCTGCCGGTGATGGCCTGGGCGGTGCAGTTGTTGAGGCCGTAGCCCTTCGACAGCGAGCCGGCCAGTGTATTGATATCTGCCGGGTTACCGGTATTGGCTGGATCCCCGCTCGCCGTGGCGGTGCCGGCAAATGCGAAAGCACTCATGAGAGCTCCAGCCGTCGCGGCTCGCAGCGTGGTGGTCAGGTGAGACATCCTATGACTCCTTACACGGTCGTCGCACCGACGGTGCGGCTGCGCTGACGTCCGGGAGTGTATTTGCGTTGCTCGCCGGAAAACAGTGCTTCAGCTAAAGGGATCGTAAGGCTATGTCATGGCAATGCAACATATTCCGCCGGATATTGTCTATCTGAGCATCATTCTCGGCGCGTTCCGACGACTTCGCTAACGATGTGCTGATGCGACCGCGCGAACCGTCGGCTTCCGCACTTGGCGCCGCAACTGCTGAAAGCATGTATTAGCCAAGCCATTTCGATCGCGACTGGCTTTGATGTGAAATGTCGATGCGGCGATTTTGCGGACGATATGTGGCTTCCGGCCGGGAAGTCGGTGGCAAATCAACGGTCCCGGGCGTCCTCCTCACTGCGTTCGTGACGATTCGCGGAAATACGAATTTCGCGTACATCGTGCTCTTGCGGCGCAGCTCAGGTATGGTAAGCACCGCTTCACGCCAGCTAACTCCTCTTGACTGGAGAACCCGATGACTGCACAGCCACCGCCTCCCCCTCCCGGTTACCCGCCGCAACAGCCGCCCGCGGCGCAAGCGCCGAATAACCACTTGGTGTGGTCGATTCTGGTGACGGTGTTCTGCTGCCTTCCCTTCGGGATCGTGGCGATCGTCAAGTCCAGCCAAGTCAACGGCTTATGGGCACAGGGCCGTTACGCTGAGGCGCAGGCGTCTGCCGATAGTGCCAGGAAATGGGCGATCTGGGCGGCCGTCATCGGCGTTGTCGTGGGCATCATCTACGCGATCATCGCAATCGCGGGCGGCATGGGCAATAACTCGAACGCCGCGATGCTTGCGGCGATGTTCTAAGCGCGGGTTGTACTCATGGTGAGCCGCCCGGGGTCGGCGACACTGAGTCTTGGTGCGCCACTGATGGTGGCCGCCGGCACAACGCTGGTGTGCGCGGCTATCTGGATGGGCGATCCGACCACTCCGCACGGCCCGCTGCCGGTGTGCCCCACCAAGGCATTGTTGGGGATCGACTGCCCCGGGTGCGGCAGCTTACGGATGCTGTACTCGCTGATGCACGGCAATCTGCTAGCGGCCGCGAGGTTTAACGCTCTGGCCCTGGTGGCGATCGGGCTGTTGCTATGGGCATACGTGGCGTGGACATACGGTCGTGTGGCAGGCCGACGGATTAGGAGCTGGCAACACTATCGATGGTCTGCGGCGGTGACACTGTCGTTGGTGCTGGCCTGGTTTGTGGTGCGCAACATCCCGTTTGCACCATTCACCGCGCTATATGTCTGACTCCGCGGTTCGAACGTCCTGATTGCGAGTCCCCCACGGCGTCCGTCGGGATATCTGCCGCCATCGTCATCGTGTCAATCGGCGCGCCACTTGCGCCCGGGTCTAACCTTGGGCGCGATGGTGAACAAATCCTGGACGATCCCGGCGGTGCTCGCCTTGGTCGCCCTCACTGCATTTTCGGCCGGCTGCTTTCATCGGCCGGCTCACTCGCAGCAGGGGACCGGCAAACCCGGAGCGGCCGAGTTCGCCACTGCGTTACACAACAAGGTCACCACCGACGCGATGATGGCGCACGTGTCCAAACTCCAGGACATTGCCAACGCCAACAATGGCACTCGTGCGGTGGGCACACCTGGCTATGAAGCCAGCGTCGATTATGTGGTTAATACACTGCGCAACAGCGGTTTTGATGTGCAGACACCCGAGTTCTCGGCCCGGGTATTTCACGCCGAGAAGCCGGCGGTGACGGTTGGCGGCAGGCCTGTGGAGGCGCGTGCACTGGACTACAGTCTCGGCACGCCGCCGGACGGGGTGAGCGGGCCGCTGGTCGCCGCACCGACCGGAGACAGCCCGGGCTGCAAGGCCTCCGACTTTGACGGGCTGGCGGTGGAAGGCGCCGTGGTGCTGGTGGATCGCGGCTCTTGCCCGTTCGCACAGAAGGAGGACGCCGCAGCGCAGCGCGGCGCCGTAGCGATGATCGTCGCCGACAACGTTGACGAGCAGCAGATGGGCGGGACTCTGGGAGCAAATACCGACGTGAAGATCCCGGTGGTTGGCGTGACCAAGTCCATCGGAGTGCAGCTGCGCGTCCAACCGGGACCGACCACTATCAAGCTCAATGCCAGCAGCCAGAGTTTCCAGGCCCGCAACGTCATCGCGCAGACCAAGACCGGCTCGTCCACCGACGTGGTGATGGCAGGCGCACACCTGGACAGCGTGCCGGAAGGACCCGGCATCAACGATAATGGGTCGGGGGTGGCCGCGGTTCTGGAAACCGCAGTCCAGCTGGGAAATTCGCCCAAAGTCCACAACGCGGTACGGTTCGGCTTCTGGGGCGCGGAGGAACTCGGGCTGATCGGATCGCGCAACTACGTCGAGTCACTCAACCTCGACGCGCTCAAAGACATTGCGCTGTACCTTAACTTCGACATGCTCGCGTCGCCGAATCCCGGCTACTTCACCTATGACGGAGACCAATCCCTGCCGCAGGACGCCCGCGGCCAGCCGGTGGTACCGGAGGGGTCCGCCGGTATCGAGCGCACGCTCGTCGCCTACCTGAAGTCGGCCGGCAAGACCGCACAGGACACCTCGTTCGACGGTCGCTCCGACTACGACGGATTCACCCTGGCGGGTATCCCGGCGGGCGGCCTGTTCTCCGGTGCGGAGGGCAAGAAGTCCGACGAGCAG
>DASXMA010000400.1:0-3958 GCA_036495965.1 Mycobacterium sp. | reverse complement strand
AGAATCGCCTCATGCAGGCGACTGAGGCGCCCCTGGGTCTGCGGGAGCGCAAGAAGATCAAGACCCGCCAGGCCATCAGACACGCGGCGTTCCGCCTGATCGACGAGAACGGCTACGCCGCCACCACCGTCGAACAGATCGCGGAGGCCGCCGAGGTGTCACCCAGCACCTTCTTCCGGTACTTCCCGTCCAAGGAGTCGTTGCTGCTGGCCGACGACCTGGACCCGCTGATACTGGCGGCCTTTGAGGCACAGCCACCCGACCTGTCGCTGATCCAGGCGTTTCGCCGGTCCTATGAGGCCGTGATGGCCCATTTGCCCTCCGACCAGCTGGAGTTTGAAAACGCCCGGCAGCGACTGATGTTCTCGATACCGGAGCTCAAGGCGGCTATGTACGACGAGTACTACCGCACCGTCAACGTCATGGCCGAAGCGGTCAGCCGCCGAATCGGCCGTCCCGCAAACGATTTCGAAGTCCGCGTATTCGTCGGCGCGCTGACCGGCGCCATGATGGCGGCCTACGACAATGCACCGCATACGGCCGACACCATCTATCGGGCCATGGACTTCGTGGACGCAGGTATGCCGCTGGGCTGAGCGGCTCAACCACGCGGCGATGCAGGTGAGAGCCCGAAACGCGATACTCTCACGCGATGAAGGGATGGAATCGGCGGGGATTCTTGCAGCTCGCCGGGGCCGCCGCGGCGGTCGGGGTCGCCGCTGCCTCGCCGGGGTGCTCGTCATCCAAACCGGCGCCGGGTACCGCTGCCGGTGGATCGGTGACGATCACCCACCTTTTCGGTCAGACCGTCATCAAAGAGCCGCCCAAGCGCGTGGTCAGCGCCGGCTACACCGAACAAGACGACCTGCTCGCGGTGGGCGTGGTGCCCATCGCAATCACCAACTGGTTCGGTGACCAACCGTTCGCGGTGTGGCCGTGGGCCCAGCCCAAGCTGGGCACCGCACATCCGGTGGTGTTGAACCTTGACAACGGGATTCCGGTCGACCAGATCGCCGGGCTGAAACCCGATCTGATCGTGGCCATCAATGCCGGCGTCGACGCCGATACCTATCAGAAGTTGTCGGCGATCGCCCCGACCGTCGCGCAATCGGACGGCGATGCGTTCTTCGAGCCGTGGAAGGAGCAGGCCACCGCGATCGGCCAGGCGGTGTTCCAGGCCGACCAGATGAAGCCACTGATCGACGCCGTCAACAAGCAGTTCGCCGCGGTTGCCCAGAAGAATCCGCAATGGCAGGCCAAAAAGGCATTGCTGATGCAGGGCACTCTTTTCCAAGGCACGGTGGTCGCAACCACGGCGGGCTGGCGGACCGACTTCCTGAACCAGATGGGCCTCGTCATCGCCGACAGCATCAAAACCTTCGGCATCGATCACCGCGCCGTCATCCCACGCGATCAGATCAAGGCGGTGCTCAATTCGGCCGACGTGGTGATCTGGACAACCGAAAGTCCGGAGGACCAACAGGCGCTGCTGGCCGACCCCGAGGTGGCGGCTTCGCAGGCGACCGCGCAGAACCGCCACATCTTCACCACGAAGGACCAAGCCGGTGCGATCGCCTTTTCGTCGCCGCTGAGCTACCCATTGGTCGCCGACCAACTGCCTCCGCAGATCAGCAAGATCTTGGGTTAGACCCCGACTGTTTGAGCGTTTGCTAAGGCACCTCTGGCAGTGCTCGAAAATCCCTGGGCATCCTCTCGACCTGCCCCGATTCCGAGGTTACCGTCGAGTAATGAGCGTGACTGACCTCAGCAGTGACCTTTCCAAGGGCCTGCCAGCAGAGCTGGTCGGCAACACCGTACTCGACTACGGCGACCAAGCGCTGATGGTGCAATGTGGCAGCACCGCAGAGGTGTTGGCATGGGCCGACGCCCTGCGCGCTGCGGCACTCCCCGGCGTGCTGGACATCGTCCCGGCCGCCCGCACGGTGCTGGTGAAGCTCGCCGGCCCACGCAACCAAGGGGTCATCCGTCAGCGTCTGCGCAAGATGTCGGTCACCGCTGATGAGGCTGCTGGGGCGGATCGCAGCGCCGATGTGGTCATCGATGTCGTCTACGACGGGCCAGACCTCGCGGAGGTCGCCAGCCACACCGGGATGACCACCGCGCAGGTTATCAACGCCCACACCTCCACCTTGTGGCGGGTCGGATTCAGTGGGTTCGCACCGGGTTTCGCGTACCTGGTAGACGGCGACCCACGCCTTCGGGTGGCGCGCCGCTCCGAGCCACGCACCTCGGTGCCGGCCGGCTCAGTCGCCCTCGCCGGCGAATTCAGCGCGGTATATCCACGCCAATCACCCGGCGGCTGGCAGCTCATCGGCCACAGCGACGCAGTGCTGTGGGACCTCGAGCGGCCCACTCCGGCGTTACTGACGCAGGGCATGTGGGTCCAGTTCCGGGCCGCATGACCAAGGAGGGCACCGTGACAACCCTGGAAATCCTGCGCACCGGACCCCTGGCCGTCGTCCAGGACCTCGGCCGGACGGGGCTGGCGCACCTTGGCGTCGGCCGCTCCGGGGCCGCCGACCGGCGCTCACACAAGCTGGCCAACCGGCTGCTCGCCAACCCCGACGACCGCGCCACCGTGGAGGTGACGTTCGGGGGATTCTGCGCCCGGGTCCGCGGCGGCGACGCCGACATCGCTGTGACCGGCGCCGACACCGACCCAACCGTCAACGGAATCAAGTTTGGCACCAACAGCATTCACCATGTCCGCGATGGCCAGGTGATCTCTCTGGGCACCCCCCGCGCCGGGCTGCGGACGTACCTGGCAGTGCGCGGCGGCATCTGTGTGGAGCCGGTGCTGGGCTCGCGCAGCTACGACGTGATGTCCGCGATCGGCCCGTCGCCACTCGCACCCGGAGACGAGCTGCCGATCGGCGAGCACACCAATGACTATCCCGAACTCGACCAGGCCCCGGTGGCGGCATTCTCCGCGCATCTGGTGGAACTGCACGTGGTACCCGGACCGCGCGACGATTGGTTCGTCGATCCCGACGTCTTAGTGCGCACGATATGGATGGCCTCCAATCGCAGCGACCGGGTGGGGATGCGGTTGGAGGGCCGCCCTTTGCAGTACCGCTATCCGGACCGGCAGCTGCCCAGCGAGGGCGCCACCCGCGGCGCGATTCAGGTGCCGCCCAACGGGTTACCGGTGATCCTGGGGCCGGACCACCCGGTCACCGGCGGTTACCCAGTCGTTGGCGTGGTGATCGACCAGGACATCGATAAGGTCGCCCAGGTGCGGCCCGGCCAGTACGTGCGGTTGCACTGGGCACGGCCCCGCATTCCGGTGGGGGCCCGGACGCACGCAATTTCTGCGGGCTAGCCGTTCTCGTAGCGCAGCCGGTAGACAAGGCTGGTAGACAAGGGGTGTGACCACCCAGGTACACACCGCCCGCCTGGTCCACACCGCCGATCTCGACAGCGAGACTCGGCAACACGTCTGCCAGATGGTCACCACCGCCTTCGCCGGTGACTTCACCGAGAACGATTGGGAGCACACGCTGGGCGGCATGCACGCCCTGATCTGGCGTCACGGCGCGATCATCGCGCACGCCGCGGTGGTCCAGCGCCGATTGTTCTACCGGGGAAATGCGCTGCGCTGCGGTTACGTCGAAGGCGTCGCGGTACGGGAGGACTGCCGCGGCCAGGGCCTGATGCACGCCCTGCTGGACGGTGTCGAGCAGGTGGTGCGCGGCGCGTACCAAGTGGGGGCCCTCAGTTCGTCGGTCCGGGCGCGCAGGGTCTACGCGGCACGCGGCTGGTTGCCCTGGCACGGCCCGACGTCGGTACTGGCCCCGACCGGTCCGGTCCGCACACCCGACGACGACGACACGATCTTCGTTCGGCCGGTCGGGATCAGCCTGGATACCTCCGCTGACCTGATGTGCGACTGGCGCGCAGGAGACGTCTGGTAAGCCGGATCACATTCGCCGCGGGC
>DASXMA010000399.1:0-5681 GCA_036495965.1 Mycobacterium sp. | reverse complement strand
CACCTTCGCTTGCGATTGCCAGCGAGCGCCCGTCGGGTTTGGAAAGCAGGGACACGCTGGCCGCGTGACCGAGGCGGTCGGTGACACTGCGGGCCCGCGTCCCCGGCGCGGAACTACCGGCGGGCACCGTGATCGCCAGGAGCGCCGCCGCGATGAGCAGCGCGGCCGAGGCAGCGGCCAGCAAGCGACGCCGGATTCGAGGCGCCGCGGCAAGCCGGGCCGGCCACAGGAAGACGACGAGCACCGGGACCGCATAGAGCAGCCAGCCGAGCATTTCGACGAGCCGCGGATCGGCGGACAGACCGAACATCCCGGTGATCAGCGCGCCGAGTATCGATTGGCTGGGCATCCAAGCCGAGAAGTCGAACACCTGCTGCTGACCGATGGCCACCCAGCCGGCCTCGTGCGCAGTGCGTAGGGCGCCCATCACCAAGCCGGCGGCGATCAGCACCAAAAACACCCCGGTAACACGGAAGAAGCGGCCGAGGTTGAGTTTCAAACCACCGAAGTACAGGCCAACGCCGAGCGCGATCGACGCCGCGATCCCGGCCGCCCCGCCGAGCACGGCGAACCAGCGGTTGCCGTGCGACGTCTCGGCGGCCGCCAGCAGGAACACCGACGTCTCGAAGCCCTCCTTGAGAACAGCGAGAAAGGCCATGGCAACCAGAGCCAGCGCACCACCACGGTTAAGCGCCTGGCGGGCTTCACGCTCGAGTTCGCCCTTCAGCCGCGGCGCGTTGCGGTTCATCCAGATGATCATGGAGGTCACAAACACCACCGCGATGGCGTTGATGACCGTCTCCATCATCTCTTGTTGGGCCTGCGGCAGGGTCGCCGAGAGTAGATCCAGGCCGACGCCAACCGCAACGCTGATCAGCACAGCCAGGCCCACACCGGCAAACATCGGGCGCGTCGACTGACCGTTGCGCTTGAGGAAGGCGCCGACGATGCTCACAATGAGCGTCGCCTCCAGGCCTTCACGCAGGCCGATGAGGAAAGTGCCTATGAAAACGCCGTATACGCCCTGCATTCACCCGATTCCTGTCCCGCGGATCGGGACCGCCGACTTAGCGTAGCCTAACCAACGGCCGCCGTTAAGCGCGGGGTTTACCCGATATTCACGGGCCGACCGGTTGCGTCACGAAGTCGATGAGTTCTTCGACCCGGCTGATCAATGCGGGCTCGAGATCGTTCCAGTCGCGCACGCGCGAACGGATGCGCCGCCAGGCCCTGGCGATGTCCGCCTGGTTGGCATGGCGCAAGCCGAGCGCTTCACATGCGCCGTGTTTCCACTCGACGTGCCGCGGCACCGTCGGCCAGGCCTCCAGACCGAGCCGCTGCGGCTTCACGGCCTGCCAAATGTCCACATAGGGGTGACCGACGACCAGCGTGTGCGGGCCTCCTGGTCCGCGGCGCACGGCATCGGCGATCCGCGCCTCCTTCGAACCTGCGACGAGGTGGTCAATGAGCACGCCCAGCCGGCGGCCCGGGCCGGGCTCGAACTCGGTCACGATGCTCACCAAGTCGTCCACCCCGCCGAGGTGCTCGACGACGACACCTTCGATTCGCAAGTCCTCGCCCCACACTTGTGCGATGAGTTCGGCATCGTGGCGCCCCTCAACATAGATCCGGCTGGCACTTGCGACCCGGGCGCGGGCGCCGGGCACCGCGACCGATCCCGAAGCCGTCCTGCCCGAGGCGGTAGGTGCCTTCCGTCGCGGCGCCGTGAGGATCACCGGGCGGCCTTCGAGCAGATACCCGGGGCCCAGCGGAAAACCGCGGGTGTGGCCGTGCCGGTCTTCCAGCTCGATCCGGCCGTATTCGACTCGGACCACTGCCCCGACATAGCCGGTCTCGACATCCTCCACGACCAGACCCAGCTCAGCCGGGTGCTCGGTCGAGCGAGGCTTGCGCCGGCCCGCGGCGAGAACATCGGTTCCGTAGCGATCCATCACGCGGTAATACTAGGAAGCCTTGCGGCCAAACGTCGCTACGGCGCGCCACGTCGGTGCACAACTAACGGCCGGAGCGCATCACCACTGCGGAGCGCGGCCCGACTTCTACCTGTGGCCCGGTACGTCCGGTCCGCGCGGGGTCGAATGAGTCACACACGATTTCCCAGGGGTTCAGCGCAAAGCTGCCGGGAACGGAGAAAGTCAACGGCTCCCACCACGCGTTGACCAATACCAGAAAGTCATTGTCGATCAACGGCGTGCCGTCGGCGTCGACGTCGGGATCCGTTGAGCCATCAATGAACAACGCGATGGTGCGTGCAATGGGATCCATCCAGTCCTGGGGGGTCATGTCGTCACCTGAGGGGGTGAACCAGCGCAAGTCGGCGGCAGCGGGCCCGGTGAGAAAGCGACGCCTGCGGAACACCGGGTGGCGGCGGCGCAGTGCGATGAGATCGGTAGTGAACCTGATGAGCGCATCGTCGGCCTTGGGCCAGTCAAACCACGTGATGTCGTTGTCCTGGCAGTAGGCGTTGTTGTTGCCGAGCTGAGTGCGCCCCAATTCGTCGCCACCCAGCAACATCGGGACTCCGCCGGACAGCAACAGGGTCAGCAAGAAAGCGCGTTCCTGTCGCGCGCGCAGCGCCAGCACGTCGGGATCATCGGTCGGCCCCTCCAGTCCGCAGTTCCATGACCGGTTGTCGTCCGTGCCGTCGCGATTGTTTTCGCCGTTCGCCTCGTTGTGCTTTTGGTCGTAGGAGACAAGGTCGTTCAGAGTGAATCCGTCGTGCACGGTGGCGAAGTTGATCGATGCGCTTGGGCGACGCCCCTCCGCACGATCGCCGTAGATGTCCGACGATCCACACAGCCGCGACGCGAACTCCGCGAGGCGCCCGTCCTGACTGCGCCACCAGTCGCGGACGGTATCGCGGAAGCGGCCGTTCCATTCGCTCCAGAGCGGGGGGAAGCGGCCGACCTCATAGCTGTCCATCTGGCCGACGTCCCACGGTTCGGCGATCAGCTTTGCTTGGGAAATCACGGGGTCTTGAGCGATGAGATCGAAGAAGGCGGACACCGGGTCAAAGGCTCCGCTCTCTCGGCCGAGGGTTGCTGCCAGGTCGAAACGGAAGCCGTCGACGCCCATCTGCGACAACCAATAGCGCAAGGAGTCCATGATCAACCGCAGCGTCGCGGGATGGTCGGTGTTAAGCGAATTGCCGGTCCCGGTCGTATCGAAGTAGCTGCTCGGGTCGGTCGGAACAAGCCGGTAGTAGGCCGGGTTGTAGAGCCCGCGGAAACACAAGGTCGGCCCGCCGGCTCCGCCCTCGGCCGTGTGGTTGAACACCACATCGAGGATCACTTCCAAGCCGGCGGCGTGGAGGGCGTCGACCATCGCACGGAATTCGGCGATCTCTCCGCCCGATTGGCCTGCCCGCGCCGTGGCGGAGTAGTTCGCCTGGGGCGCAAAGAATCCGATCGTGTTGTATCCCCAGTAGTTGGTCAGGCCGCGGTCGACGAGGAATTCTTCGGGCACGCTGCGGTGGACGGGCAGCAGTTCCACCGCTGTCACGCCGAGGTCGACCAGGTGTTGCAGTGCCGCCTCATGAGCAAGTCCCGCGTATGTTCCGCGTAGCTCTTCCGGCACCCCCGGATGGGTTGCGGTGAATCCGCGAACGTGCACCTCGTAGAGGATGGTGTCGGCAAACGCATGCTGCGGCTTGGGCACAGTGACGGGCGGCAGGACAGCAGACACCAGGCTGCGCGGGACATGTTGGGCTGAGTCCAGAGGGCTTGGCGCCGAAAGGTTTTCCACCGAGTGACCGAGGAGCTCTGGCCCGAATCGCACATCGCCCTTGATTGCACGTGCATAGGGGTCCAGCAGCAGCTTGGCGGCGTTGTAACGCAACCCGCGCCCAGGATCGAACGGGCCGCTGACCCGAAATCCGTAGGCCTGCCCCGGCCCGGCCCCCGGCACGAAGCCGTGCCACACGTCGCCGTCACGGTCCGGCAGCACCAGTTGTGTCTCCGCCCCGTCGGCGTCGAACAGGCAAAGCCTCACCTCATCACCGCCCGAGGCCACCGCGAAGTTGGTGCCGCGCGCGTCGGGCGTGGCGCCGAGGGGGTCGGGCGTGCCCGGCACAATTTTCGGTGTCATCACTCCTCCGTTTCGTCACACCAGGCTTCGGACGACCTCGGACACGCTCGGAAAGGCGTGATGGCGGCGACGGATTACGTCCGCCACCAGCCCGGTCCACCCGGTCTGGTGACTAGCACCCAGCCCAGCCCCGTTGTCGCCGTGGAAGTACTCGAAGAAGAGCAGATTGTTCCGCCACCGCGGGTCGGTCTGCATGCGGTCGACCCCACCGAAGCACGGCCGGCGTCCCTGCGGATCGACGACGAAGAGCGAAACAAGCCGCTCCCACAGATCGGCTGCGACCTTGTCGAGAGTGACGTGGGTTCCCGATCCGGTGGGGTACTCGATCGTAAAGTCGGCTCCGAAGAACTCGTGGTAGCGCTCAAGCGCGGTTGCCGCCAGGTAGTTCAGCGGAAACCATACTGGGCCACGCCAATTCGAGTTCCCGCCGAACATGGCCGTGGTCGACTCAGCGGGTTCGTAATCAATGGTGGCGTGGATGTCCTCGATGTCGAGAACATACGGATGGTCTCGGTGCGCCGCTGACAAAGACCGCAGCCCGTGCGGTGAGAGGAATTCATCGGGATCGAAAAGCGGTTGGCACAAACGCCGTAACCGATCGAGCCCTATTACGCCGACCAGGAGCCGCCGGTGACCGGGGTCGCCGCGAACTATCCCGGCCGCGGTCATTTCGGCGGTGCCACCGAGGCCATGGCGTCGCAGGTATTCGGCGAACCTCTTGTCGGTGGTCAGCGTCTGGTCTATGGCCTCCTCGTTGACCGTGGCCGCGGCCAGCCCCGGGATCATCGCCACCATCGAGCGCACGCGCACCGGCACGACGCTGCCGTCGGTGAGCGTGACGCGGTCGTAGAACATTCCGTCGCGCTCATCCCAAACGCCGGAAGTCTCGAGCGCCTCGGAGATGGCGGCGAAGTGCTCGAGGAACTTTTGCACCAGGTCCAGGGCCGGCCGCTGCCGCACGCCGTGCAAGATCGCCGCGATCGTCGCCATCGACAGCGCGTAGGCGGCCATCCACCCGGTGGCGTCCGACTGCTCGAGGAGGCCCCGGACGGGCAGGTGCGAGCGGTCGAGCGGGCCGATGTTGTCCAGGCCCATGAAACCGCCTTCGAACACATTCGATCCGTTGATGTCTTCGCGGTTGACCCACCAGGTGAAGTTCACCAGCAGTTTGTCGAAGATCCCGCTTAGGAAGTCAACGTCACGACCGCCGTCGATCGCGAACACCTCCAGCGCCGCCCACGCCAGCACCGGAGGATTGACGTCGCCGAAGTCCCACTCATACGCGGGAACCGCCCCGGTTGGATGCTGAAACCACTCCCGGCACAACAACAACAGCTGATACTTGGCGAACCCCGGATCCAGGTGCACTAGCGCCACGCAGTGAAAGGCCAAGTCCCACGCGGCAAACCATGGGTACTCCCATGTGTCGGGCATCGACATCACATCGAATGCCTCGAAGCTGCGCCACTTGGCGTTGCGGCCCCGCAATCGTTGAACCGGGGGCGGAGGCTGCGCCGGATCGCCATCAAGCCAACGTGCCACGTTGTAGTGGTAAAACTGCTTGCTCCACAGCA
>DASXMA010000398.1:0-3279 GCA_036495965.1 Mycobacterium sp. | reverse complement strand
CACCCCGGTATCTGGCCTTGGGAAACTTGTGGCGGCGGCTTGCGTTGAACTTGTACGGCATGGGGTTTCCAGAACTTCGACGACGGAACGACCGGACCAGTCTATCGTCCGGGCGTCAACACGGCCATCCGTCCAACCATTCTCCACTCCCATCAGCCGCCCAGCTGCCCAGCGAAGGTGACGGGGCGTCCTTCACGCTCCGGGTTATTCGTGCACCAACGCGGGGCGGCAGCGCAAAATGATCGGCAACCCGGATGTGTGCGCGATCCGGTCGATCCTGATCACCGATTCCGTTGGATTGTGATCACTCAATCCGGTCGATCTTGATCATGCATTCCGTTTGACCGTGATCATCGATTCCGGTGATCGTGATCATTCCGGAGATGGTGTTTCTGGTCGGCTGCCGCTGACAGTCTTCAACCGAGGGTAGTTTCGATCTTTTTGCCGAGGAGCAAGGGGTCGAGATGCCTGGCGAGAGATTGTCGATGCGAAAGATACGCGAGCTTTTGCGGCTGCGATGGGAGCACCATCTGCCGCAACGGGTGATCGGCCAAAGCCTGAGACTGAGCCAAGGCTCGGTCAGCGACTACCTCAGCCGGGCGCGCCGTGCTGGCCTGACCTGGCCACTGCCAGGTGCGCTGGACGACGCAAGGCTGGAGGCGTTGCTGTTTCCGCCGCCGCCCGAGGTGGCGCGGGGTCAACGTCCTGTGCCGGATTGGGCCGCGGTGCATCGCGACCTGCGTCGGCCGAACGTCACGCTGGCGCTGCTTTGGGAAGAGTATCGCACGGCGAGGACCGACGGGTTCGGTTACTCCTGGTTCTGCGATCTGTATCGGGAATGGGCTGGACGCCTGAAGCCGACGCTGCGCCAGGTTCATACGGCGGGCGAGCGGGTGTTCGTCGATTTCGCCGGCCACACCATGGAGGTGATCGACGGGGCAACCGGCGAGGTCCTCCGGGCCGAGATCTTCGTCGCTGTGCTCGGCGCCTCCAGCTACACCTATGCAGAGGCGACCTGGACACAGTCACTACCGGACTGGATAGGCGCCCACGTCAACATGCTGGCGTTCATCGGCGGTGTTCCGCGCCAGATCGTGAGCGACAACCTGCGTGCCGGGATCACCCGGGCGTGCTTCTACGAACCGCTGGTCAACCGAACCTATGCCGACATGGCGTCGCATTACGGCACCGCGGTGATCCCGGCGCGACCACACAAGCCGCGCGACAAGGCAAAGGTCGAGGTCGGCGTTCAGGTGGTGCAGCGCTGGATCCTGGCACGGCTGCGCAATCGGCGGTTCTTCTCCCTGGCCGAGCTGAACCAGGCGATCCGTGAACTGGTCGATCAGCTGAACGATCGACCCATGCGCGGCTGGGGCACCACGCGACGCGCGCTCTACGAGCGGCTCGACCGGCCCGCCCTACAGCAGCTGCCGCCGACGCCCTACGAATACGCCACCTGGAAGCGCTGTCGGGTGAACCTCGACTACCACGTCGAGATCGACAAGCATTTCTACTCGGTGCCGTTCCGACTGCTCCGTGAAGCAGTGGAGGCTCGCCTCACCGCAAAGACGGTGGAGATCTTCCATCACGGCAAGCTGGTCGCCGCGCATGCGCGCAGCCTGCGCCCGCATCGACCGACCACACTCGCTGATCACATGCCGAGTTCGCATCGGCGCTACCGCGACTGGACCCACGAGCGGATCCAGCGCGAGGCCGCATCGATCGGCGATGACACCGCGGCACTGGTTGAGATCATCCTCCGCTCGCGCCCACATCCCGAGCAGGGGTTCCGCTCCTGCATCGGCATCCTTCGGCTGGCGAAGCGTTACGACGCCGAGCGACTGGATGCCGCCTGCGCGCGGGCGCTGGCGCTCGGTAGCCGTTCGTACAGCTCGGTCGCCGCGATCCTGAAAAATGCTCAGGACCGGAACGCGGCCGCCCCGGAACAGCCCAGTCTGTTCCACGAGAACATCCGCGGTCCCGGCTACTATCATTGAAAGGAGAGACAATGCTGATCCACCCTCTGGCCGAACGCCTGCGCGGCCTCGGCATGGCCGCCATGGCCGACGCGTTCCTCGAGATGCAGACCACATCGGCCGCTGCCGATCTCACACGCGAGGACTGGCTCGGCCTGCTGCTCGACCGCGAAGTGACGGCGCGCGACAACAAGCGTCTTGGCCGACGGCTCAGCCACGCCCGATTGCGGCAGAACGCCGTGGTCGAGGACACCGACTTCCGAACCCCGCGGGGTCTGGACCGTGCCCTGTTCCACAAACTCTCCGGCTGTGACTGGATCCGTCATAGCCAACATCTGGTGATCGGCGGCCCGACCGGTACCGGGAAATCTTGGTTAGCTTGCGCGCTGGGGCACAAGGCCTGCCGGGAAGGCTTCTCGGTCCTGTATCGGCGGGCATCGCGGCTGTTCGCCGAACTTGCCACCGCGCGGGGTGAAGGACGGCTGCCGCGGATGCTGGCAACGCTGGAACGCATCCGGCTGCTGATCATCGACGACTGGGGACCGGAGCCGTTGACCGCCGAGCAGCGGCGCGACCTGCTCGAGATCGTCGAGGACCGCTACGAGAAGGGATCTCTGCTGGTGACCAGCCAGATCCCCGTGGCCCGTTGGCACGAACTCATCGTCGACCCAACCATCGGCGACGCCATTCTGGACCGCGTCGTGCACCGCGCTCACCGCATCGAGCTGAAGGGGCCCAGCCTCCGTAAACGCAACGCCGTCGGTGCTCCAGCCGCGGGCGACAGCGCCTCCGCTGGCTAAAAGCCCGCCCGCCACTGCAATTGCGTTACGTAACGAAGGTCACACCATGCCAAGAGGCCGCCAGTATCGAGCCGCCGCGCGGCTATGGCCGCGATTGATGGCAAGAGTTGCGGTCTGCCGCCCCCTGGTGCCGGAGAAACTCAACGCATGACGTTCCACCCACTTGACGAACACCAGGAAAGAATGAGACGGAACAACCGTCAGTGGTGACGACCAGATGCCACACTAGGCTGCCCGCCAGGAGCTCCTCGGCCCAGGTGAGCAGCGTGATCAAGATCACCGGTATCGGTGATCACGATCAGCCGGATTGGCTGATCAGGATGACCGGAATCCGCAGCTTCCATGCTCGTTCAGTTGCGGAAGGCGTTCGGGGTCACGAGCAATGCCGAAGTGATCCGCAAGGCGCTGGCGCTGGCGGACCTCGCCAGTCAGCAGGCGGGGGCCGACCATACGATCACCATCTCGTCCGATGACAAACCGGCGGTGAAATCTCCATTGTCGAG
>DASXMA010000397.1:0-7390 GCA_036495965.1 Mycobacterium sp. | reverse complement strand
AGGAGTTACACGCCCGACTATTTACTCGCGATAGCACGGGCACGCAGCTGACCGAGGCGGGCTGTCAGTTGTTGACCGATGCCGCCGTGTTGCTCGCTAATGCTGAGGCTGCCCAGCGCCGGGTGGCTCGGGCCGCCGCGGGGACCGTCACATTCACGGTGGGGTTCATGCCGGGCCTCACGGTGACGGAACCGGTTCGCGCGCTGGGCGCCGCCCACCCCGACATCAACGTCGAGGTGTTACGGACAGACTGGACCAACCAGATCGCCGTGCTACACGACGGCCGCGCCGATATCGGCTATGTCAGGATGCCCGTCGACCGCACCGGACTGAAGTCATCGCTGCTGTTCACCGAGCCGCGTGTGGCGGTGTTGCCCGCCAGTCACCGCCTCGCCGGCAAGGAAAAGGTGAGTATTCATGACCTCGCCGACGGGCATCTCCTGCAGCATCCGGGGGCCGTGCCCGAATGGCAGGCTGTGGCAACGGAATTGCGCGACGGGCCGCGTCCGTCCTTTGTTGAGGCGCGCAGCGTAGAGGAGAAGCTGGAACGGGTTGCCGCCGGCCGCGGCTTTAGCGTGCTGCCCGAATCCGCGTCCAGGTACTACCAGCGCCCGGATGTGGCGTGGGTGCCGATCACCGATATCCCACCCAACGAGGTGCGACTGGCATGGGTCGCCGCGCAGCGCAACCCGTTGATCGCCGAGTTCGTGCAACTGGCCGAAAACGCGGTGACGCATGCGGGTAGCTGAATCAGCCAATGGCTGGGCCTCTTTCGAATAAGCTGCCCAGTACTGGGGCAGTCACCGGTTCGCCGATATTCGGCCCTGAGCGAGCCTGGGGACAGCATCGCGCCGCTACGGGGGATGCGCGCCGAACACAACGTCCCCGAGGCGTTCGACGGTCGTGCTCACGCCGGGACGGTGATCGGTCAGCGCCCGCGCGGGGATACCACCGACGGCCGTTGTGCGGCGGCCGAGTTCCGTTGAGCAGGAGGTTGTTCCGCCTCTCGCGACCGGCGTGCCGGTCGACGGGTGCGGCTTTGACGCTGGGCACCCGGCCTTTGCTGTGCTGGCTGGATTCGGATGGCCCGTTGCCGCTAGGTGAAATGGGTGACAGCCCGCGACAACCGGGTGCCGTCGACAAAGATGTCGAGTTTTTCGTTGTAGAAGGCGATCATCCCGGCGATAGGCGCGACCTCGCGCAGCGGATAATCGTAGGTCCAGGCGAGATCCGGATACACCGCCTCTCCGACTCTGACCGTCCAGTACTGCGAGGTGATTCCTTTGTAAGGACATATGGTTTCGGTTTTGCTTGTCTCCAAGTGTGAGAACGCGACGTCGGTGCGGTCGATGTAGTAACGAGTCGGCAGTCCTGTCTCGAAAAGCAGGACCGGGCTGTGTGTCTCGGCCAGCACTACGCCGTCGAGTTCGACCCTGATGTGGCGGTGAGAGCGCAGCGCGTCGACACGGATATAGGGGTTGCGAGGATGCCCGATGATCGGTTCGTCCTCCTCGAACCAGTCGAGTGCGTCCCATTCGAACCGGACGCTCCCCGCGACGGGACCCGAGTCGTACAGGCGGGCCGCCGACTTCCATATGCGCCCAGGCGAAGTCAGCGAATACAGTCGCGAAGAGCCGAACTGTAGCTTCTGGACGTGGTTTTCGTCCTGCAGATGCTCCATGCGGACGTCGCCCATGGGAATGTAATACTGCGGGTAGTATGCAATCTCCCAGACGTAGTGGGCGTGGGTCGTGTCGAATACGATTGTGCCGTCGAAATAGCCGCGTACTCGACGGGGCGCGGGCTCAACAAGGCCTCGCTCCCCAACCATCTGGGGGTAGTCCCGATCAGGGGTCTGTGACTCGGGAATCGTCGGTCCCCCTGAAGGGGCTTTGGCGGACAAAGTCATGTGCTAATTCTCCTTTTCCGGATAGCAGGTCCGACAATTGACATCAGCGCTCGGATCAGGCCGAGCTGGAGACTCTCGCGGCCGCCAGGGTGAGCCGCGCGATGCGTTTGGCCGTCATCGCCGCGGCGCGCGCGGGGTCGACCGTGCAGGCGGTGGCCAGCGCCCCGTCATACAACACGATCAGCGCGTCAGCCAGCGCTTCGGAATCGGATACCCCTGTGTCGGCGGCGAGTTGACGAAACGACCGGCGCAACCAGTTGCGGTACTCCTTAACCGCCAGCTGCTGGGCCTCCCCCGCCGGCGCTTCGGCGGCGGCGTTGTTGAACGGGCAACCCCGAAACTCCGGAAGCGACACATAGTCGGCGATTGCATCGAAGACCGCCAGGATCTTTGCGTCGGGGCCGTCGGCGCTCGTCTGCGCCGCCTCCACAAGCTGCCGCCATCTCTCGAGGCGCCCACGCAGGTAGGCGGCGACCAGTTCGTCTTTGCCGCCGAAGATGTAGTACAGCGACCCTTTTGCCACGCCTGCCTTCTCGATGACGGCGTCGATTCCGGTGGAATGCACTCCGTCGCGGTAGAACAGCTCATCAGACGCGGCGAGCAGCCGTTCCCGCGGGGACGGCCGTTTCGCTGTCTGCTCCGGCACCCCGACAGTGTATCAGACAGAGTTGTCTGAAGAACGGCTGCCGTGACCCCCGCAGCCGGCCGGTTCAGGGAAGTGTCCTCGCGGCCGGCAAGTGCGTTGTGGCGGCCGGACCTCTCGAATCTCGGCACGTTTCAGGCGGACGCGGCATCCCGATGGTGCGGATTGGGGCCACCTTTTGGCCACGCATGCGCTCACAGCACGCCCTCGGCTCACAATCACCCCACTGACTCGACCCCGGATGAGATCCTTCGTCCGCCAACAGAACTGAGCTACCCACTGCCGAGGCCTGAGCGACCGAGGTGTGAGCAGGAATGACAGCCGGCGGGCCAGTGTGGCCCACGTCGGGCACTGCACGTGCCGGTGATCCGCAGCAGTCACTGGCCCCTGACCTCCGCCACACCGCCGCCGCGATCCGTTGACCGGCCCGGTTGACAAGACACCCGCCAGCTGTACTGTTTGGACTAGTCTGTTTAACAGCGGTGTCCGAGGAGGCCGACCATGGGGACAGCAGCCGAGGAGCGCAACGAGGCGCCGGTGCTCGAGGTGTTCGACACATTGGTCGGCAAGCGTGACTACGCTGCGGCGCAACGGTTTTGGTCACACTCGGACGTCATCCAACACGGGGCCAACGCCGAGCAGTCCAAAAGCGGGCTACCGATGTTCGACGACACCTTCCCCACACCGCGGCGGCCATGATGAAGATCTCCGCCCAGTTCGCCACCTCGCTGCACTCCCCGGAGCACATCGCGACCGTCGAACAACTCGGCTACGACCGGGCCTGGCTATTCGACACACCGCACGAGAGTCCTGACGTGTGGATGATGCTCGCTCTGGCGGCCCAGCGCACCACCACCATCGGCCTGGGACCCGGCGTCCTGGTCCCCACCCTGCGCCACCCCATGGTCAACGCCTCAGCCACCGCGGCGCTGGCCGCCCTTGCGCCAGGCCGGGTGGCGGTCGCGTTCGGCACCGGCTTCGCCGGCGCCCGCGCCCTGGGCGCCCGACCAACTAGCTGGACGTACCTGCGCGACTACGTGGCCGCGTTCCGCCGCCTGCTCGGCGGTGACACCGTGATTTGGCAGGGCAGCCGGACGAAGATGATGCACCCTGACGGGTACGCGGCCGCGCGCCCGATCGACGTGCCAATCTTCATCTCGGCTCTGGGCCCCAAAGGCCTCGCGGTGGCCACCGAGCTGGCCGACGGGCTGTTCACTGTCAACAGCCAAACCCGCTTCGCCTCCCGGTTCGACTGGGCCGCGCTCGGCGTGCACGGCACCGTGCTGGCCGACGGCGAGGCGCTGGATTCGCCGCGCGTGCGGGCGGCCGCGGGGCCCGGAAACGCACTGGCCTACCACGCCGCCTACGAGTTCGGCGGCGATGTCACCGCCCTGCCGGCCGGTGACGTGTGGCTCGACACCATCAACCAGACCCCACCACAGGATCGCCACTTCGCGGTGCACGACCAACATCTAGTGGCGCTTAACCGCGCCGACACCGCCGCCTGGGCGGCCGGCAGCTGGAAAGCCATCCCTCAGACCACGCTGACCGGCACCGCACACGACATCGGCCGCCGCATCCGCGACCTCGCAGCTCAAGGCATCACCGAGATCATCTACCAGCCCACCGGGCCCGACATCCCGGCTGAACTCGACGCCTTTCACAGCGCGGCGCGCAGCGCCGCATCCGCCGCTTGATCAGAACCAAGCGAGTGTGAAGGAATCCGCTTCGTCCCTTAGGGCACTGTCACACAGGGGAATTGACTATATCGAACTGTCCCGTCGCATCAGGTTTCCGGCAACACGGCGTTAGACAGTACTGTCTGATGTGTGGTCCCGTCGTACGGTAGGGCGCACAACCGTGCCCTCGATAGGCGCAGCAATGACGCAGCTCAGAAGAAAGATCGCGATTATGAACTTGCGTCTTTGGTCCGACCGGTCTAAATTGATGTTTAGCAGATTAGACAGATCGGTATAAAGACTCAAGGAGCGGCCGTGTCGAACTCCACCGTGGTTCGGGATCTGGAAGGCAGGGTCGCATTGGTGACCGGTGCGACGTCGGGGATCGGCAGGGCCACGGCGGTGCAGCTTGCCGCGCAGGGGGCCTCGGTGATCGTGCACGGCCGTGACGCCTACCGGGGCGCCGCGGTGGTCGCCGAGATCGAAAACGGCGGGGGCTCAGCCCGGTTCGTCGGCGCCGACCTGAGCCAACCCGCAGAGGCGCTGCGGCTAGCCGGGGAAGTCGGCGAGGTCGACATCCTGGTCAACAACGCCGGATTCGCCTGGTTCGGCCCGTCGGCGAGGCTGGCCGTCAACACGTTGGATCAGTTGTTCGCCGCCAACGTGCAAGCCCCCTACCTGCTGGTGTCGGTACTGGCGCCGAAAATGGTGGCCCGCGGCGACGGCGTGATCATCAACATCGCCAGCAGGGCCGGCAACGTCGGCCAGCCCGACAGCGCGGCCTATGGTGCCACCAAAGCCGCGCTGGCCTCTCTGGCCCGATCCTGGGCCGCGGAATACGGACCAGCCGGCATCCGCGTCAACGCCATCTCGCCGGGACCCGTCTACACCAATGCAGCCAATCGCCAACTGTTTGAGGCCAGCGCCCAGACGACTCTGCTGGGACGGGCTGCCGAGCCGCAAGAGGTCGCCGAGGTCATTGGATTCCTGGCGTCCCCCCGCGCGTCCTACATCACCGGCACCAACGTGGCCGTCGACGGCGGCCGCGCCGCCGCCCAACAGCACCGCAAGCTGGACGCGGCTTCATGAGCATCTCGGTACTGGCAATCAGCTTCGACGCCCACAACGCCGCTCAACTCGCGCACTTCTGGGCGCAGGCCCTGCACCGGACCCTTAACGACGGCGCCACCGAGGATTTCGCTTCAATAGCCTCAGACACCGACAGCCGGTTCGCAGGATTGCTGATGTTTCACGAGGTGCCCGAGGGCAAAACGGTCAAGAACCGGGTCCACTTCGATCTCAAGGCCGCCGACGTGCTGGCCGAGGCCGACCGGCTGACGCGGCTGGGCGCCCAGCAGATCCGCTCGCTGGCTGAGAACAACAACCGCTGGATCAGTTTCCTGGACCCCGAAGGCAACGAGTTCGACCTCGTCGCGAGCGGATGACCCTCAGCCCACCCGGCTCAGACCACCGAATCCCCAACCCGTCCCACCAGTCACAGGAGGAAAAGCCATGACCGAGACCGAGCAGCGCAACAAGGCGCTGGTGCTGGAGGCGTTCGACACGCTGTTCAACAAGCGGAATTACGCTGCTGCGCAATGCTTCTGGTCAGCTGACTACATTCAGCACAGCGCCCACATCCCACCCGGACGTGAGGGGCTTTTCGAGCTTGTCAAGGCCGCACCGCCCGACATGCACTACGAGAACGGGCTGATCACCGCCAACGGCGACTACGTAATTCTGCACGGTCGATTCCGCAATGTCGGCCAACCCGCCGACTGGATCGTGGCAGACATCGTACGGATCGAAGACGGTCTGCTCGCTGAACACTGGGATGTCATCCAAGACGAAGCCACCACCGAAGAGTCCCAAAGCGGGCTGCCCATGTTCGGCGAGACCTTCCCTACCCGGGCCTGACACAAAATGCCCTCGCAGCAGCAACTTTCTGGGCCGACGACAGCGCTCCCTGAGAAACGGGCGCTGCACGAGCACGTCCAGCACACAACACGAAATTGGGGGATCAACTGATGGCACGATTGGCTGGCAAGGTCGCCGTGATCACCGGCGGCAGCAGCGGTATCGGGCTGGCGACCGCGCAGAGGTTCGTCGACGAAGAAGCCTACGTCTTCATAATGGGCCGCCGCCAGAGCGCGCTGGATAAGGCTAAAGCGTTGATCGGGGACGGGCTGACCACCGTCGCCGGTGACGTCACGAACAGCGCCGACCTGGACAGGCTGTTCGCGACGGTCCTCGAAGAAGACGGCGGGCTGGACATCCTGGTGACGAGTTCGGGCCGGGTGGAACCCGAAGAACTCGGCAAGATCACCGAGGAGAACTTCGATGCCACCTTCGACCTCAATGCTCGCGCAACGCTTTTCACGGTGCAAAAGGCACTGCCGCTGATGCGCAACGGCGGCTCGGTCATCCTGGTCGGCTCGGTCGCGGGCTATGCGGGTATTGACGGCTTTACCACCTACAGCGCCACCAAAGCCGCGTTGCGCTCCTACACCCGCACCTGGACCCGGGAGTTCAGCGACCGCGGCATCCGGTTCAACACGTTGAGCCCGGGCCCGATCGACACCCCCATCTTGGACGGTCTGGCCGACTCGGTGGAGGCCGCGAACGAGAGAAAGGCACAGCTCGTCGCAGCGGTACCACTCAACCGGTATGGCCGCCCGGACGAAATCGCCGCCGCTGCACTGTTTTTGGCCTCCGACGACAGCAGCTTCGTCGCCGGCGCCGAACTGAGCGTCGACGGTGGCATGGCCCAGGTCTAACGACCGCACCGAGCCTCCCACCTCGGGATAACCCTGCGGTGAAAAGGCTTCGGATGCGGCGGAGGTGGGGTTCGCGGCGAGGGCGTGTCAAGCGGACACCTGACGGCTGGGGTTGTGGTCGAGGCTTTCGTCGGTCTGGCAGCACCGCCAAAGTTAGACCGCCGCCCAGCCTCCGTCCACGCTCAGGATGGCTCCGTGGATGTTGGCGGCGTCGTCGCTGGCCAGGAAGACCACCGCGGCGGCTACTTCTTCGGGTGTGCTGATTCGTCGTGAGGGAAGGCGGGCCAGCATCGGTTCGACGTGGTCGGCGAATTCCCGCTGGCGTTCGGTGGCGATCGGTCCGGGCGCGACCGCGTTGACCCGCACCCCAGAGGATCCGTAC
>DASXMA010000396.1:0-15101 GCA_036495965.1 Mycobacterium sp. | reverse complement strand
CATGATGCGTTCGGGGTTCAGGCCCGCGAAAAGCTGTGCGATGGCGGCGTCCTCGGCCCCGACGAGCGCATCCGACGGCAGCCGGACATCATCGAGGAAGACCTGGAACTGCCGTTCGGGGCTGATCAGCTCCATATCGATTGGGGTGTAGGTGAAGCCGGGGGCATCGGTGGGTACCACGAACAGGGCCGGCCTGAGCGATTCGGACTTGGCCCCTGTGTCTTTGTAGGTGCGAGCGACCACCAGCACCGCCTGCGCTTGGTCGATGCCGGAGATGAAGACCTTCTGGCCTTTGAGGATCCAGTCGCTGCCATCGCGACGGGCGGTGGTGACGATCTTGTGCGAGTTGGATCCGGCGTTGGGCTCGGTGATGGCGAAAGCCATCGTCAACGAGCCGTCCGCGATGGCGGGAATCCAGCGCTTCTTCTGCTCTTCGGTACCGAACTTGCTGATGATCGTGCCGTTGATGGCGGGCGATACCACCATCAGCAGCAGCGCGCTACCCGCGGCGGCCATCTCCTCCATCACCAGTGACAGCTCGTACATTCCGGCGCCGCCTCCGCCGTACTCCTCGGGCAGGTTCACGCCGAGAAAACCGAGTTTACCTGCCTCGGACCATAACTCGTCGGTGTGCTCGTGCGCGCGCGCCTTCCGCAGGTAGTACTCGCTGCCGTAGTTGGACGCCCACGCGGACACCGACTTTCGCAGGGCCTGGCGTTCCTCGCTCTCGATGAAGCTGGTATCGGTCATTCTGGATCTCCTTCTCGGACACTCTGGGACTCGGGCGCCTCCACTCGTGCGAGGACGGCGCCGACTTCGACCTGCTGACCGGCTGTGACGTCGAGCTGGGTGAGCACACCATCGGTCGGTGCGGCGATGGTGTGCTCCATTTTCATCGCCTCCAGCCAGATCAGCGGCTGACCGGCGGTGACGGTGTCGCCGACCGCGGCACCCAGCCGGATGACGTTGCCGGGTATCGGTGCCACGAGGGATCCCTGCTCGACGGCCGAACCCGGCTCGGGATGCCGTGGCAGCGCGATTAGATGAACGGGCCCGCGTGCCGAATCGATGTCGATGTCTTGGCCATAGCGCGCAACCGCGAAACTGCAAGCCACGCCGGCGCCGTCGGACAACACGACCTCATCCTGCATCGCCGAGAGCAGTCGCACCGGCTCGTGTTCGGCGAACACCAATCCGTTTCTGGCGAAGCGGTATTCGACCCGATGCTCATTGTCTGCGTCGTCGCGGTAGCTCTTGACCTGGAAGCCGGATGCCAGGTTGCGCCAGCCGCTCGGGATCGACGCGAACACTTCAGCCATCGCGCGATTGTGCGCGGCGTCGGCAAGCGCGGCGGCAATCGCCGACAACCGGACCGTGGCGCCGTCGGCCAGCGGGGCCGACAGCTCGGCCAGGCCGTGTGTGTCGAAAAATGCCGTGTCGGTGGCGCCGTCGAGAAACGCGGGATGACGAAGCACATTCACCAGGAGCTCACGGTTGGTACGCAGGCCGTGCAGGCGGGTACGAGCCAGTGCATCGGCGAGCACCAATGCCGACTGCCGGCGCGTTGGCGCATAGGAGATGACTTTGGCAAGCATCGGGTCGTAGTAGATCGAGACCGTCGAGCCGGCGACGATGCCGGAGTCCAGCCGGATCCCGATTCGTTGTCCCAGCGAGCTGAACTCGGCCCGAACCGATGGCACGTCGATCGTGTGCACCAGCCCGGCCTGGGGCTGCCAGCCGTGCGCGGGATCCTCGGCGTAGAGCCGGGCCTCGATCGAATATCCTTTGCCGGCAGGAGGTTCGGCATCGAGGCGTCCGCCATCGGCGACGGCGAGCTGCAGTTCGACGAGATCGAGCCCGGTGGTCTCTTCGGTAACCGGGTGTTCGACCTGCAGCCGGGTATTCATCTCCAGGAAGTAGAACTCGCCGTCATCGTCGGCGAGGAACTCCACCGTCCCGGCGCCGGTGTAGCCGATGGCCGCGGCGGCCAGCCGGGCCGCGTCGAACAGTTTGGCGCGCATGCCCGGTGTGCGCTCGACCAATGGTGATGGTGCCTCTTCGATAATCTTTTGGTGGCGGCGCTGGATCGAGCATTCCCGTTCTCCGACGGCCCAGACGGTGCCGTGTGTGTCGCCGAGAACTTGAACCTCCACATGGTGCCCGGTGGGCAGGTACCGCTCGCAGAACACAGTCGGGTCGCCGAACGCGGACTGCGCCTCACGCTGAGCCGCGGCGATTTCGCCGGGCAGGGCTGACAACTCGCGAATCACCCGCATGCCGCGACCGCCGCCGCCCGCCGACGCCTTGACCAGCACCGGCAACTGGGCTTCGGTGACGGTGTCGGGGTCGAGTTCGTCGAGCACCGGTACGCCGGCGGCGGCCATCAGCTTTTTGGCCTCGATCTTGGAGCCCATCGCGCGCACCGCGTCCACCGGAGGCCCGACCCAGGTCAGGCCGGCATCCTGCACTGCGGCCGCGAACTCGGCGTTCTCCGAAAGGAATCCGTAGCCGGGGTGCACGGCGTCGGCGCCGGCGGCGCGCGCCGCGGCGATGATGGCATCGGCGTTCAGATAGTCATTCGTCTTGGGCAGCCGTACCCGGGCATCGGCCTCGGCGACGTGCGGCGCGGCGGCGTCCGGGTCGGTGTAGACCGCAACGGTGCCCAGACCCAGCCGCCGGCAGGTGGCGAAGACCCGTCGGGCGATCTCGCCGCGGTTGGCAACCAGCACTCGAGTGATTCCCATGAGGCTCACATCCGGAAGACGCCGAAGTTCGACGTCCCTTTGATCGGGCCATTGGCGATGGCGGACAAACACATTCCCAGTACGGTGCGGGTGTCGCGCGGGTCGATGACGCCGTCGTCGTAGAGCATCCCGGACAGCACCAGCGGCAGCGATTCGGCTTCGATCTGGCCTTCGACAGCGGCCCGCATCGCCGCGTCGGCTTCCTCGTCGATCTGCTGCCCGCGAGCTTCGGCGGCCGCGCGAGCCACGATCGACAGCACACCGGACAGCTGCGCACCGCCCATCACCGCGGACTTGGCGCTGGGCCAGGCGAACAGGAATCGAGGGTCATAGGCGCGCCCGCACATGCCGTAGTGGCCCGCGCCGTACGAGGCGCCGATCAGCAGTGAGATATGTGGGACCGTCGAGTTGGACACGGCGTTGATCATCATCGAGCCGTGTTTGATCATGCCGCCTTCTTCGTAGTCCTTGCCCACCATGTAGCCGGTAGTGTTGTGCAGGAACAATAGTGGCGTGTCGGACCGGTTGGCCAACTGAATGAACTGAGTGGCTTTCTGTGACTCCTCGCTGAACAACACACCGCGCGCGTTGGCCAAAATGCCCAGAGGGTAGCCATGCAGCTGGGCCCAGCCGGTGACCAGCGACGACCCGTACATCGGCTTGAATTCGTCGAACTCGGAGCCGTCGACAATGCGCGCGATCACTTCACGGGGGTCGAACGGGACACGCAGGTCCGGCGGCACAATGCCGATCAGCTCGTTCTGGTCGAACAACGGTTCGGTGACCGGCTTGGGTGTCGGTCCCTGCTTTTGCCAATTCAGCCGGCCGACAATGCGACGTCCGATGCGGATGGCGTCGAGCTCGTCGACGGCGAAGTAATCGGCCAAACCTGATATGCGGGCGTGCATTTCGGCGCCACCCAGGGATTCGTCATCGGACACTTCGCCGGTAGCCATCTTGACCAGCGGGGGACCGGCCAAAAAGACCTTGGAGCGCTCCTTGATCATCACCACGTGGTCGGACATGCCGGGGATGTAGGCGCCACCCGCGGTGGAGTTGCCGAACACCAGCGCGATAGTGGGGATGCCTGCAGCCGACAACCGGGTCAGATCCCGGAACATCTGCCCGCCGGGGACGAAGATTTCTTTCTGGGTCGGCAGGTCGGCGCCGCCGGATTCCACCAGCGAAATGACGGGGAGCCGGTTCTGGAAGGCGATCTGGTTAGCCCGGAGTATCTTTCGCAACGTCCACGGATTGCTGGTGCCACCTTTGACCGTCGGGTCATTGGCGACGATCAAGCATTCCACGCCGCTCACCGCGCCAATGCCGACGACTGTGCTGGCGCCGACCTTGAAGGCGCTGCCCCAGGCCGCGAGTGGGCTCAGTTCGAGAAACGGCGAGTCCGGGTCGATGAGCAGCTCGATGCGTTCCCGCGCCGTGAGCTTGCCGCGGGCATGGTGACGGTCGACGTACTTCGGGCCGCCACCTTCCAGCGCTTCGTTCAGTGCCGCGTCGATCTCGTCGAGCTTTGCGATCGCGGCGGACGCCGCGTCGCTGTAGGCATCACCTTCCCGGTCGAGCGTGGACTGCAGCACGGTCATGATTGGTATCCAAGACGTTTGGCGGCCAGTGCCGTGAGGATTTCGGTGGTCCCACCGCCGATGCCCAGGATTCGCATGTCCCGGTATTGTCGTTCGACTTCGGATTCAGCCATATAGCCCATGCCGCCGAACAGCTGCACGGCTTGGTTGGCGACCCATTCGCCGGCCTCGACGGCGGTGTTCTTGGCGAAACAGACCTGCGCGATCAGGTCGGTCTCACCCGCGAGCTGACGCTCCACAACGTGGCGGGAATAGACCCGGGCGACGTCGATGCGCCGGGCCATCTCGGCCAGCGTGTTCTGCACCGTCTGCCGCGAGATCAGCGGGCGGCCGAACGTCTCCCGGTCGCGGCACCACTGCGCGGTGATGTCCAGGCACCGCTGTGCGCTCGAATACGCTTGCGTGGCCATGGCGATCCGCTCGGAGACGAAGGCCTGGGCGATCTGGGCGAATCCACTGTTCTCGGCGCCGACGAGGTTGGCCTTCGGCACCCGCACATCGGTGTAGGACAGCTCGGCGGTGTCGGAGGACCGCCAGCCCATCTTGTCCAGCTTGCGGGTCACCTCGAAGCCGGGCATGCCCTTTTCGACCACGATCAGCGAAACCCCTGCGGCGCCAGGCCCTCCGGTGCGTGCCGCGGTGACGACGTAGTCGGCGCGCACCCCGGAGGTGATGTAGGTCTTGGCGCCGTTGATCACGTAATCATCGCCATCCGAAACGGCTGCGGTCCGCAGATGACCGACATCCGAACCGCCGCCGGGTTCGGTGATGGCCAGCGCGCCGATCTTCTCGCCCGCCAGTGTGGGCCGCACGTATGTCTCGATTTGCCGCTCATCGCTGGATGCGATCATGTGCGGCACGGCGATGCCGCAGGTGAACAACGATGCCCAAACCCCTCCGGGCGCGCCGGCCTGATGCACCTCTTCGCACACGATCACCGAGTCGGCGCCGTCTCCGCCGCCACCGCCGACCGCTTCGGGCAACCCCGCGCCCAACAGACCGGTGGCCCCGGCACGCCGATGCAAGTCGCGGGGCAGGTCGCCGGTGCGCTCCCACTCGTCGACGTTGGGCAGGATCTCGCGTTCGGTAAACGCGCGCACCGTCTTTCGCAGCTGCTCGCGCTCGGGCGTGTTCCAGATACTCACAGCAACCTCTCTGGGATGTCGACATGGCGGCTGCGCAGCCATTCGCCCAGCCCCTTGGCCTGGGGATCGAACCGCGCTTGGTACGCAACACCCTGCCCCAGGATGCCGTCGACGACGAAGTTCACCGCCCGCAGCTTGGGCAGCACGTGGCGGGTGACGTCGAAGTCGGCCGCCTCGGGCAGCAGCTCCTTGAACAGCTCGACGGTCAGCGTGTTGGCCAGCCAGCGCCACTGCTCGTCGGTGCGGACCCAGACCCCGACATTGGCCGACCCGCCCTTGTCGCCGCTGCGGGCGCCGGCGATCTGTCCCAGCGGCACCCGTCGCGTCGGGTCGGCGGGCAGCGGATCAGGAAGCGGTGGGGGATCGGCGGGCGCCAATTCCAAAGTTCCGGTGGGGCAAGCGATGTCGGTGCGGGTGCCGTCGGCGTGCACTGCGATGTGCGGCACCAGGGTGGCGTCGACGTAACCGGGCGTGAAGACTCCGTAGACCTGGCCGTCGCCCGGCGGGGCGGTCACGTGGAAGCCCGGATAACTGGCGAGCGCCAATTCCACTGTGGCCGAAGAGAACTGGCGTCCGACGTTGGCGGGATCGGGGTCGCGGACAACGCAGCGCAGCAACGCGCTGGCGGCTTCCTCGGTGTCGGCATCGGTGTGGTCGGTGCGGGCCAGCGTCCATTCCAGTTCGGCGGGTTTGACAGTGAGCGCAGCCTCGAGCTGCCGGCGCACCAAGTCGGCTTTGGCCTCGATGTCGAGGCCAGTCAGCACGAACGTCATCGCGTTGCGGAATCCGCCGATGCTGTTCAGCGACACCTTCAGCGTGGGCGGCGGCGGTTCGCCGAGCACACCGCTGACGCGCACCCGGTCGGGTCCCTCGGCAGACAGTTCGATGCTGTCCATCCGGGCCGTGACGTCCGGGTTAGCGTAGCGGGCGCCCGTGATCTCGTAGAGCAGCTGCGCGGTGACGGTGTCGACGCTGACCAAGCCGCCGGTCCCGGGGTGCTTCGTGATCACCGACGAGCCGTCGGCGTTGACCTCGGCCAGCGGGAAACCGGCATAGGTCAGGTCAGGTATTTCGGTGAAGAACGAGTAGTTGCCGCCGGTGGCCTGGACGCCGCATTCGATGACGTGGCCGGCAACCACGGCACCGGCGAGTTGATCGTAGTCGGTGCGGCCCCAGCCGAAATGTGCGGCCGCGGCCCCGACGATCACCGAGGCATCGGTGACCCGCCCGGTGACGACGACATCGGCTCCGTCGTTGAGACAGTCGACGATGCCCCACCCGCCCAGGTAGGCATTCGCGGTCAGCGGCGTTCCCAGCCCCAGTTCCTCCGCGCGCGGCTGCAGGTCGTCGCCTTCGACGTGGGCGATCCGGGCTGGGATGCCCAGGCGCTCGGCCAGCGCGCGGACCGCGTCAGCCAGCCCGGCGGGGTTGAGGCCGCCGGCGTTGGCGACGATGCGCACGCCCCGGTCGCAGGCCTCTCCCAAGCAGTCCTCGAGTTGGGTCAGGAAGGTCTTGGCATAGCCGCGGTCGGGATGTTTCATCCGGTCGCGGCCCAGGATGAGCATGGTGAGCTCGGCAAGGTAGTCGCCGGTCAGGTAGTCCACTGGATCATCTCGGCCGCCGGTGAGCATCTCGCGCATCGCCGACAGCCGGTCGCCGTAGAAACCTGAGCAATTCGCGATCCGGACAGCACCGCATTGACCAGAAGCAGAGGCCATGGGCGTCCTCCATTCGGGAAATTACCGGCAAGCGCAACCAACCAACCGGTAGGTTAGCGGGTACCGCCGGTGCCACGTCAAGGATGCCCCGTCTGCGCTGGTGGCGCTGCCGTGCACCCCAGCAGCAGGGAAAGAACCTCGCGCTGGCCGCCATTTTGGCGCCCAGCAGGCCACCGACTATTCTGATACGCAATCGTCGCCGCTCGGCCCAACCGGCCATACCGCGCGACACACCCGACCCGAAGCCCAATCGAGGAGTAAGGCCCGACCATGGCCACACCCAAGCGCAGGATGTCGCGCGCGAACACCCGAAGCCGCCGCGCGCAGTGGAAGGCCGCCAAGACCGAGCTTGTCGGTGTGACGGTGGCAGGTCAGCGGCACAAATTGCCCCGCAGGCTGCTCAAGGCGGCCCGCCTTGGTCTGATCGACCTCGACCGGCGTTAATCTCGGCAAATACGCGGCGCGCCTCTCAGGCCGCTCTCAGACGCTAGGACGAAACTAGTGGCCGTGCGGATACTTGTCGTCGACGACGATCGCGCCGTGCGCGAGTCGCTGCGCAGGTCGCTTTCGTTCAATGGCTACTCGGTCGAGTTGGCCCATGACGGGGTTGAGGCCCTCGACATGATTGCCAGGGACCGGCCCGACGCGCTCGTCCTGGATGTGATGATGCCGCGTCTGGACGGCCTCGAGGTCTGCCGTCACCTCCGCAGCACCGGCGACGACCTGCCGATCCTGGTGCTCACTGCCCGCGACTCGGTCTCCGAACGGGTCGCCGGCCTGGACGCCGGCGCCGATGACTATCTGCCCAAGCCGTTCGCCCTCGAAGAGCTGTTGGCCCGGATGCGGGCACTGCTGCGCCGCACCAAGCCCGATGATGCCGCCGATTCGGTGCCCATGACGTTCTCCGATCTGGCCCTGGACCCGGTGACCCGCGAGGTCACCCGCGGACAACGCCGGATCAGCCTGACCCGTACCGAATTCTCCTTGCTGGAAATGCTGATCGCCAATCCGCGGCGGGTGCTCACTCGCAGCCGCATCCTCGAGGAGGTGTGGGGATTCGACTTTCCCACTTCGGGCAATGCGCTGGAGGTCTATGTGGGGTATCTGCGCCGCAAAACCGAAGCCGACGGCGAGCCGCGACTGATCCACACGGTGCGCGGGGTGGGTTACGTCCTCCGGGAGACGCCTCCCTGATGATCCGGTTCCGCCAGCACCGGGGCGCGCCGCTACGAGCAACCAGCTCGTTGTCCTTGCGGTGGCGGGTAATGCTGCTGGCGATGGCGATGGTGGCGATGGTCGTCGTGCTGATGTCATTCGCTGTCTACGCTGTGATCTCGGCGGCGCTGTACAGCGATATCGACAACCAGCTGGACAGCCGAGCTCAGCTGCTGATCGCCAGCGGTTCACTTTCCGCCGACCCCGGCAAGGCCATCGAGGGCACCGCCTATTCCGATGTCAACGCGATGCTGGTGAACCCGGGCCACTCGATCTACACCGCCAACCAGCCCGGCCAGATACTGCCGGTCGGGACGGCCGAGAAGGCCGTCATCCGCGGTGATTTGTTCATGTCGCGGCGCACCGCCTCCGACCAACGGATACTGGCCATCCACCTGCCCAACGGCAGTTCGCTGTTGATCTCCAAGAGCCTCAAGCCGACCGAAGCGGTCATGAACAAACTGCGCTGGGTGCTGCTGATGGTCGGCGGGATCGGTGTTGCGGTCGCCGCGGTGGCCGGGGGAATGGTCACCCGCGCCGGGTTGCGTCCGGTGGCTCGCCTGACCGAGGCGGCCGAGCGGGTGGCGCGTACCGACGACCTGCGGCCTATCCCGGTGTTCGGCAGCGACGAATTGGCAAGGCTCACTGAGGCATTCAACTTGATGCTGCGAGCGTTGGCGGAGTCGCGGGAAAGGCAGGCACGGCTGGTCACCGACGCCGGCCACGAATTGCGCACTCCGCTGACATCGCTGCGCACCAACGTGGAGCTGCTGATGGCCTCGATGGAGCCGGGAGCGCCGCGGCTGCCAGAGCAGGAGATGGTCGACCTGCGAGCCGATGTCATCGCACAGATCGAGGAATTGTCCACGCTGGTAGGCGATTTAGTGGATCTGACTCGAGATGACGCCGGCCAGGTGGTGCATGAGCCGGTCGACATGTCAGAGGTCATTGATCGCAGTCTTGAGCGAGTCAGGCGGCGGCGCAACGACATTCACTTCGACGTCGATGTGATCGGATGGCAGGTTTACGGCGACACGGCCGGGTTGTCACGAGCGGCGCTGAACCTCATGGACAACGCGGCCAAGTGGAGCCCGCCGGGCGGTCATGTCGGTGTCAAAATGCGGCAACTCGACCCGTCGCACGCTGAGCTGGTGGTCTCCGATCATGGCCCGGGGATTCCGCCGCACGAGCGTCGTCTGGTGTTCGAGCGGTTCTACCGGTCGACGACGGCACGAGCGATGGCCGGTTCGGGATTGGGCCTGGCGATCGTCAAGAAGGTGGTCCTCAACCACGGTGGATTACTTCGTGTCGAAGACACCGTTTCGGGAGGACAGCCCCCGGGAACGTCGATTTACGTGCTGCTTCCTGGCCGGCCGATGCCGGTTTCGACGTACCCGACGCCCACTGCCGACACCAAGACCGACCCAGCCGTACCAGTGGCCGGCAACGAGGCGAACTCTCGGGATTCGGCGAACGTTATCTCAGTGGACTCTCAGTCGGCGCGGGCAAGGTAATTGCAGTTACTGTTGGAACTCGAGCCAAGTCGAGCCGACATAAGCCGAAATAGAGGAAGAGCGACTTAGCGACATGACGAATGACCCGAGGTATTCGCCACCGCCGCAGCAGCCGGGATACCGTACCGCGCCTAATCAGCCTGTGCCCCCCGCCTATGCCCAGGGGCACCAGCAGCCGTACAACCAGCCGTTCGACTGGCGCTATCCGCCGCCGCATCAGCCGCAACCATCGCAGCCGACGCAAACGACGCAGTTCCGTCAGCCCTACGAGCCGTTCAGTGGTACCGGGCCCGGTCCGATACCCGGGGGTACCGGGCCGGGTCGGATACCCGGCGGGACCGGAGCGGGTCCCATACCCGGGGGGACTGGCGCGGGTCCGTTTCCCGGGATGCTGCCGCCGATGCCTCCCCCTCCCGGGCCGGTACGCCAAAAGCGGTCCCGCACAGGCATATTGGCGGTCGGTGCGGTGGCGATCGCGGTGGTGTCGGCGGGTATCGGTGGCGCTGCTGCCACGGTCGTCGAGCTGGGGACGCACTCCGCGGGCGGCAGCGGGGGCGGGCTGATCCCGGGGGCGGCGCCCAGCGTCCCGGCGGCGAACATGCCGCCGGGCAGTGTCGAACAGGTCGCCGCCAAGGTGGTGCCCAGTGTCGTCATGTTGGAGACCGATATGGGACGTGCTTCCGAAGAGGGTTCCGGCATTGTCCTGTCGGCCGATGGGCTGATTCTGACGAACAACCACGTCGTCGCGGCCGCGGCCAAACCGCCGGGCGCCCCAGCCGGCCCGCCCGGCCCGGGCGGGCCGGGCGGACCCGCTGGTCCGGGCGGGCCGGGCGGACCCGCTGGTCCGCCGCCAAAGACGACGGTAACCTTCTCCGACGGCCGCACCGCGCCGTTTACGGTGCTCGGCGCCGATCCCACCAGTGATATCGCCGTGATTCGGGTGCAGGGCATATCCGGGCTCACGCCGATATCCTTGGGCTCCTCGTCGGATCTACATGTCGGCCAGCCGGTGGTGGCGATTGGGTCACCGCTGGGCTTGTCGGGCACGGTGACCACCGGAATCATCAGCGCGATGAACCGACCGGTATCCACGACCGGGGAGTCGGGCAACCAAAACACGGTGCTGGATGCAATCCAGACCGATGCCGCGATCAATCCGGGTAACTCCGGCGGTGCGCTGGTCAACATGAGCGGCCAGCTGGTGGGTGTCAACTCGGCGATCGCCACCCTGGGTGCTGATTCGCCCGACGCCCAGAGCGGTTCGATCGGCCTGGGCTTCGCGATTCCGGTCGATCAAGCCAAGCGCATCGCCGACGAGTTGATCAGTACCGGCAAGGCGACGCATGCCTCGCTCGGCGTGCAGGTGACCAGTGACAAGGGCACCCCGGGCGCCAAGGTTGTCGATGTCGTGCAGGGCGGTGCTGCCGCAACCGCCGGGGTGCCCAAGGGCGTGGTGGTCACCAAGGTCGACGACCGCCCGATCAACAGCGCCGACGCATTGGTTGCCGCCGTAAGGTCCAAGGCTCCCGGCGACAAGGTATCGCTGACCTTCCAGGATCCCGGCGGTGGCAATCGCACTGTGCAGGTCACGCTCGGCAAGGCGGATCAGTGATGAGAGTCGATGAGCCGATGTCGGAGCTCGGATATACGGTTGCACCCATGGAAACGGGTGTGGAGTTGGTAGTCGGCCGCGCTCTGGTGGTGGTGGTCGACGATCGCACCGCCCACGGGGACGAGGATCACAGCGGGCCGCTGGTCACCGAGCTGCTGACCGAGGCGGGATTCGTCGTCGACGGTGTGGTCGCGGTCGCGGCCGACGAGGTCGAGATCCGCAACGCGCTGAACACGGCGGTGATCGGCGGGGTGGACCTGGTGGTCTCGGTCGGCGGGACCGGCGTCACGCCGCGCGATGTCACGCCGGAGGCCACCCGCGACATCCTGGATCGCGAAATCCTGGGTATCGCAGAGGCCATCCGCGCCTCGGGACTCTCGGCGGGAATCATCGACGCCGGACTGTCACGCGGCCTGGCCGGTGTGTCCGGAAGCACGTTGGTGGTCAACCTCGCCGGTTCCCGCTACGCGGTGCGCGACGGAATGGCAACGCTGAATCCGCTCGCCGCGCAGATCATCGGGCAGCTGTCCAGCCTGGAGATCTAACCGCCCGACAACCCGCCCGTCACTGCGATTCGGCGTCCGCGCGGGGTCCGTACTCCGGTGGGGGTGTCTTGGCCGGCGCTCCACCGTGCCGGCCTGACGAATCGCCGTCGGTCTGGGCGAGAAGGTCACGGATTTCGGTGAGCAGCACGATTTGTGCGTCGTCGGCCTGCTCGACCTCACCGCGCCTGCGCAGGGTGTTGTAGGGCAGCACAACGAAGAAATACACCACCAGCGCTATCAAAAAAAAGTTGATCGCAGCCGACAGCAGGATGTTCAAGTCGATGGTCTGACCGCCGCCAATGCTGATCTTCAAGGCGCCCACATTGGACTGCTGGTTGACGCCGATCCGGTTGATCAGCGGCGTGATGATGCTGTCGGTGAATTTGGTGACCAATGCAGTGAACGCCGTACCGATGACCACCGCGACGGCCAGGTCGACGATATTGCCCCGCGAGAGAAACTCCTTGAACCCCTTGAACATGGGCGGCCCTTTCTTGGACTGAACAGAGTTTGCTGCCGATAGCGCGGCGAGCAGCGGGCAGACACTCAGTGCAGGGTGAGAGTTACCGCTTGACCCAGCGCCGAGCCCGCCACCGTGTTCGCCACACGAGCCGGCAGCGCAACCAACACTACGCGGTCGCTGTCCGCAGCCTGGACCTTCTGCTTGGCCGATACAAGCACGACAACGGCGTCGGTTGCTACCACTTTGGTTACGGCCGCAGTCCCCGTCGGCGCGTCGGTGGGCGGCGCGGCCAGCACGTCAACGACATCGCCGACGCGCACGAGGTCGATCAGGGCGCTGTCTGCCAGATGCAGCGGGACGATGCGGGCCCCGGGCCCGGCCGTCGACTCGGCAAGTCGGCTGCCCAGTACCCGAACGTCGGTGAGCACCTCGCCCCGCCTCGTCGGGCTAGCCAGCGTCGCACCGATCATGGCGCCGGGGTTGGCTTGCGACCCGTCGGGAACCGTTGTAGCCAAACGCTTTTCGACCCGGACATCGTCGGGATTCAATGCGATGCCGGGGGTGAGGTCACGCGCGGCCACCACGACTTCGACACGATCACCGTCTGGATTCGAACGCAGCGTGGCGACGCCGGCCAACGCCACGAGTCCGCCTGCGGCGACCCGTCGGGCCAGCACCGTCCGAGTCCAGTCCGGCCGCAACGACGCCGACAGGCGGCGCAATAGCGGTGGATTCAGCGATGATTCACCCACGCCGTAACGGTAAGCGCAGCGCTGCCGGCGCAGTGGCGTTGGCGAAAGCCTGTTGTGGATAACCCGCTAGGTCGAGGCGCCCGCGGTGGACGGTGTAGAGCTCTTGCTGGACTTCTCGCCCGATCCGCTCTTCTCGCCCGACCCGTTCTTCTCGCCCGACGCCGAACTCGACCCGTTCTTCTCGCCCGAGGCCGAACTCGACCCCGAGTCGCTTGTCGATGACCCGTTGGCCGAACTCTTCGCCTTCTGGCCGGCCTCGCGGCTGTCAGTGCGATAGAAGCCGCTGCCCTTGAACACGACGCCGACCGAATTGAAAAGCTTGCGCAGCCGTCCGGAGCACTTCTCGCATGTCGTCAGCGTGTCGTCGGTGAAGGCCTGCACGATGTCGAAGCGGTTGCCGCACTCGGTGCATTCGTAGCTGTAAGTCGGCACTGATACCTCCGTGAATCTAAGCTTCGTTAGCACTCTACATGCTCAAGTGCTAGAACCACCGTATGAACTGCGTCATTCCCCGCCGGGAAAGAGCGTGACCAGCCCGCGCTGCGGGGTGAGTGCATGGGTCATCGGTACGTCGTGCGGCTCCGCGGGCAACTCGTCCACGAACTCCGCGTCACGCACCATCGCGATAAGACGCGCTTGCGGGTTCCGGCCGTCCAGCGACCGGTCATAGAAGCCGCGGCCACGGCCCAGCCGCACGCCCCGACGGTCGACCGCCAGCGCCGGGACGATCACCAGGCTGGCCTCGGCCAGGATCGATTCCGGCAGCCAGGGCTCGGGCGGCTCGAGTAGGCCCCAGCGACCGGGAATGAGCGTCCCCGGCTGATATTCGCCCCACCGCAGCGGCATTGGGGTGTCGTCGGCGGTGGTGCGTGCAACGGGCAGCAACACCCGCGCTGACCGGCCTAGCAACATGTCCAGCATCTCGATCGAGCCGGGCTCGGTGCCCACCGGTACGTACGCGCAGACGGTGCTGCCGCTGCGCACCACGAGCTCCAGCTGCCCGGCGAGCAGGTGGGCCTCGGCGGCGCGAACGTCGTCGGCAACGCACCTGCGAGCCGCCAGCAGCTGTTCCCGCAACGCGGCCTTGCCTGCGGTCGCCATGCCCCAACCATGACACCCGTGACATTCGTGCCGCCACACCGAGGCCGCAAACTCCATGGGCGCTATCGTGTGAACGATGTCACGCCCAGAAGTCCCGATCCCGTTCACGGCGATCGTCCCCGCGGCCGGGCTGGGCACACGTTTCCTACCGGCGACCAAGACTGTGCCCAAGGAGCTGCTGCCCGTCGTCGATACGCCCGGCATCGAGCTGGTCGCGGAGGAGGCGGCCGCGGCCGGGGCCGAGCGCTTGGTGATCGTGACCTCCGAGGGCAAGGACGGCGTCGTCGCGCATTTCGTCGAGGATCTGGTGCTGGAAGGCACGCTCGAGGCCCGCGGCAAGAAAGCCATGCTCGACAAGGTGCGTCGCGCACCGCAGCTGATCAAGGTCGAGTCCGTCGTCCAGACCGAGCCGCTCGGGTTGGGACACGCCGTCAGCTGCGTGGAGCCCACGCTGGCGGCTGACGAGGACGCCGTCATGGTGCTGCTGCCCGATGACTTGGTACTGCCGACCGGCGTACTGGAGACGATGTCGAAGGTGCGGGCCGACTATGGCGGCACGGTGTTGTGCGCCATCGAGGTAACGCGCGAAGAGATCAGTGCCTACGGAGTTTTCGATGTCGAGCCGGTCCCCGGCGGCCACCCAGACGTGCTGAAGGTCAACGGCATGGTCGAGAAGCCGAAGCCCGAAGAC
>DASXMA010000395.1:0-5182 GCA_036495965.1 Mycobacterium sp. | reverse complement strand
GTCGCTTTCGAGCCTCTGATTGCGGGTGAGCACGCCCGCGGGCGGGTGTGGGTTACGCCAAATCAACTCGACGGCCTCGTCGTCGCCGATCCAGTCCGACCCGTGCAGCGCTGCCGCGGCGAGCCCGGCCAAGACGCCGCGTCGACCCGACCACAGCCATGCGGCTTCAGCGCGTGTTCGCAACGACAACGTTGCACCGGCAGCCAGGTACACGTCGGGATAGATTGCACGGAATCCGGCCCGTAGCTGATACCGGCTAAGCGTTCCCTTTCGCAGAGCTTCGCTGCCGATAATGACGTCGTCCATGCACAAAAGCTGCCATGACTCACCGACAGATTCGCCGAGACTTAAACCACGGTCACGCTCAGCGGCGTGTTGTGTACGTGGTGTAAGTGTCGCGGCATCGACTGCCGCTCAAGGCAATCCGATGCGGCGGTAACGCTGCAATCGCGCGGCCAGGCGCTCGGCATCGGGCATTCCACGCAGCGCATGCAGTTCGGCGGCTATGGCGCGCGACAGTCGTTGGGAGAACTCAACCGGCTCGTCGGCGGCGTCCGGATGCTCCGGCACGATGACGTCGACAATGCCGGACCGCAGCAGGTCGGCCGACCGGATACCCTGGGCCGCTGCAAGTTCGGGGGCGTGCTCGGTGTCGCGAAAGACGATCGCGCTGGCTCCCTCGGGCGGTAGCGGCGCCAGCCAGCCGTGCAGGGCGGCCAGCACCCGGTCGGCGGGCACCATCGCCAGCGCCGGTCCGCCGCTGCCCTGCCCCAGCAGCACCGACACCGTCGGGGTGTCCAGCGTCACCAGCTCGGCCAGGCACTGGGCGATCTGGCCGGCCAGCCCGCCCTGCTCGGCTTCGGCCGACAGCGCAGGGCCGGCGGTGTCGATCACCAGCACCAACGGCAGGCGCAGTTCGGCGGCCAGCGCCATGCCGCGCCGGGCCTCGCGCAGCGAAGCGGGCCCGACGAGCCCGCCGGTGACCCGCTGCTGGCCGAGCACCACCGCGGGCTGACCGGTAAACCGGGCCAGCGCCAGCAGCGTGGTCGCCGCCTCGCCCTGTCCCGTCCCCGACAACAGCACCCGGTCGGTGGCTCCGTGTCGCAGCAAGTGTCCGACACCTGGCCGGTCCGGGCGTCGCGACGCCACCACTGAGTCCCAGGCCGGCACGTCGGGTATCGGCTCGGCCGGCTGTGGTGGAAGGGTCGGCTCGGGCGCGTCGGCGATCACCGTCAGGGCGCGATCGACCATTCGTCGCAGTCCGTCGAGCGCAACGACGCCGTCGATCACCCCGTGGAGCTGCAGGTTCTCCGCTGTCTGAATTCCGGCCGGGAACGGTTCGCCGTAGAGCAGCTGGTACACCCGAGGCCCAAGGAAGCCGATCAGAGCCCCCGGCTCGGCGATGGTGACATGGCCCAGCGAGCCCCACGACGCGAAGACTCCGCCGGTGGTCGGGTTGCGCAGGTAGACCAGGTAGGGCAGGCGGGCCTGTTTGTGCAGCCTGACCGCCGCGGCGATCTTCACCATCTGCAGGAACGCCACGGTGCCCTCCTGCATGCGGGTGCCGCCGGAGCTCGGCGAGGCCAGCAGCGGTAATCGCTCGGCCGTCGCCCGCTGCACCGCGGCGGTGATCCGTTCGGCCGCCGCCACCCCGATCGACCCGGCGAGGAAGCTGAACTCGCAGACCACCACCGCGACCCGGCGCCCGTAGATGCGCCCTTCGCCGGTCAGCACCGATTCGTCCAGGCCGGTGGCGGCCCGCGCGTCGGCGAGCTCTCGCGCATAGGACCCGGTTACCGGCACGGCGAGCGGCTCTCGGTCCCAGCTGACGAAGGAGCCCTGGTCCAGTACTGCGTCGCGCAGTTGGTCGGTCGTGATACGACTCACGCGACGAGGCTATATACAAAGCGGCTATATAGGCTGGCCTCATGATCGGTGTCACACAGGCCGAAGCCGTTATGACGATTGAGCTGCGGCGCCCCGAGCGCCGCAATGCCCTGAATTCCCAGCTCGCCGAGGAGCTGCGGGAGGCGGTGCAGAAAGCCGGCGACGGGTCTATCCGCGCGATTGTGCTGACGGGCCAGGGCACGGTGTTCTGCGCCGGAGCGGACCTCACTGGCGACGCATTCGCCGCCGACTATCCTCACCGGCTGATTGAGCTGAACAGGGCCATCGACGCAGCTCCGATCCCGGTGATCGGCTTCATCAACGGTCCCGCCATCGGCGCTGGGCTGCAGTTGGCCATGGTATGTGATCTGCGGGTGGCCGCGCCGGACGCGTTTTTCCAGTTTCCGACTTCGAAATATGGTCTGGCCCTTGATAACTGGAGTATCCGCCGCCTGTCGTCGCTGGTCGGTCATGGACGGGCCCGTGCGATGCTGCTGACCGCGGAGAAGCTGACCGCCGAGACGGCGCTGCAGACCGGAATGGCCAACCGCATCGGGACCCTCGAAGACGCCCAGGCCTGGGCCGCCGAGATCGTCGGCCTGGCCCCCTTGGCGATCCAGCACGCAAAGCGGGTGCTCAACGACGACGGCTCCTACGAGGACCAGTGGCCGGAGCACAAGGAACTCTTCGACAAAGCCTGGTCAAGCCACGACGTCGTGGAGGCGCAGGTTGCCCGCGTGGAGAAGCGGCCGCCGAAATTCCAGGGAGCCTGACAGTCATGGTGCGCGCAACGCTACGACTGGCCGCCGGCACGGTCACACTGGCCGCTGGTGGATGGGCGTTGCGCGCGCTGCACGGCGCACCGGCAGCGCTGGGTGCCCACCCGGCTTCGATCCGGGCGGTGGCACAGCGGTCGCCGAATTACCGCGACGGTGTCTTTGTCAACATCGACCCGGCCACGTTCAACATGGACCGCGAGCAGCTCGGGATGATCGCGTGGGAGTTTGTGGGTGGACGCGGCAGGAGCCGTCCGGCAGCGCCGATCCCGTTGGGCGCGCCAGGACTTTTCGAGGGTGACCCCGGCCGGCTCGCGGTGAGCTGGCTCGGCCACTCCACGGCGCTGCTGGAGATCGACGGTTACCGAGTGCTGACCGATCCGGTATGGAGTGACCGATGCTCCCCATCCGACGTGGTCGGCCCGCAGCGGCTGCATCCGCCGCCGGTGGAACTGGAAGCGTTGCCCGCTATCGACGCCGTGGTCATCAGCCATGACCACTACGACCACCTCGACATCGACACCGTGCTCGCGCTGGCCCGCACGCAGCGGGCCCCGTTTTTCGTGCCACTCGGGGTGGGTGCCCACCTGCGCTCATGGGGCGTACCTGAGCACCGCATTGTCGAACTCGACTGGAACGAGAGCCGGAAGGTCGACGAGCTCACCCTGATTTGCATGCCGGCGCGGCACTTTTCGGGGCGCTTCATGGATCGGAACACCACGCTGTGGGCGTCGTGGGGAATCATCGGTCCGAGTCATCGCGCGTATTTCGGCGGCGACACCGGCTACACCAAGAGCTTCGCCCAGATCGGTGCCGACCATGGACCGTTTGACCTGACGCTGCTGCCCATAGGCGCCTACAACCCGGCGTGGCCGGACATTCACATGAACCCGGAGGAAGCCGTCCGGGCCCACCTGGATGTCACGGTCTCCGGGTCGGGACTCCTGGTGCCGATCCACTGGGGGACCTTCCGGCTGGCACCTCATCCGTGGGCTGAGCCGGTCGAACGCCTGCTCGCGGCGGCGGAAGCCGCTGAAGTCAGGGTGGCCGTGCCCGAGCCCGGTCAACGTATTGATCCGTCCGGGCCCGCCAGATTCAACCCGTGGTGGCGGCTCTGACTCGGTAGCCGCTGGGGCTAAAGTTTGCGGCCATGACGAAACGCGCGGCAACGGCCGCTTTTATGGTGGCCTTGCTGGCGTTGACGGGATGTGCGCCCGGGCAATCGGTATCGAGCCCGCCGTCCGCGCTGTCCAACGCCCCACCCTACGAGGTGTCGGGGCTGGACATTCCCCCGGGCCGCATCAGTGATGCCATATCGAAGGTCGACGGCCTGGCCGACGACCTGATGAAAAGCACCGGCATCCCGGGCATGGCCGTTGCGGTCGTACACGGTGGAAAGACAGTGTACGCCAAGGGTTTCGGCGTCAAAGACGCGAGCAAAGGCGATAGTCAAGACAACAAGGTCGGCGCCGACACCGTCTTCCAGTTGGCATCGATCTCCAAATCGGTCGGTGCAACGGTGGTGGCACACGAAGTGACTGACAACGTGGTCACCTGGGACACACCGGTCGTATCCAAGCTTCCGTGGTTCGAGCTCTCGGATCCCTATGTCAGCAGCCACGTGACCGTCGCCGACCTGTACTCGCATCGCTCCGGACTGCCCGACCACGCCGGTGACCAACTGGAGGATCTGGACTATGACCGTCACCAGTCGCTCGAGCGGCTGCGGTACCTGCCCCTGGCACCTTTTCGAGTCAGCTACGCCTACACCAACTTCGGGCTGACAGCCGCCGCCGAGGCGGTTGCCGCCGCGGGGGGCAAACCGTGGGAGGACCTGTCCGACGAGGTGCTCTATCGCCCACTGGGAATGGCGTCGACGAGTTCGCGATTCAGCGATTTCCTGGCCAGACCCAACCACGCCGTCAACCACGTCAAAGTCGGAGACAAATGGGAGCCGCGCTTTCAACGGGATCCGGATCCCCAGTCGCCCGCCGCCGGCGTGAGTTCGTCGGTCAACGACATGGCCCGCTGGATGACGATGGTGCTGGCGAACGGGACTTACGACGGCCGGCGCATCACCTCGCCGGAGGCCCTGCTGCCCGCCATTACCCCACAGGCGGTTTCGAGGCCCCCAGCGACGCCCGAGGCGCGGGCCAGCTTCTACGGCCACGGGTTCGCCGTGTCGGTGAACTCGTCGGGCCGCACGACGTACAGCCATTCCGGCGCCTTCACGATGGGGGAGGCGACGAACTTCGTGGTGCTGCCGTCCGAGGATCTCGCCATCATCGCCCTGACCAACTCCGGGCCCTACGGCATTCCTGAGACGCTGACCGCGCAATTCATGGATCTGGTGCAGTACGGCCAGGTTCGCGAGAATTGGGCGGCGCTGTACAAGAAGGCGATCGCCCCGATCAACAACCCGGAGGGCTCGCTGGTCGGCAAGCAACCACCTGACAACCCGATGCCCGCCAGACCGCTGACGGACTACGTCGGAACGTACGCCAATGACTACTGGGGCC
>DASXMA010000394.1:0-7018 GCA_036495965.1 Mycobacterium sp. | reverse complement strand
CCAGTTCGGCCAGTCGCTTCGGCAGCCGCGAGCGCCACAGATCCTCGGGCTCGATGAAGTGGGAGTCGCCCGAGTTGGCCCACAGCTTGAGGCGGCTCTGGTGCTGCGTGGCGGACACGGTCATGTGCTCAATTTAGAATTACGTTCTAATACTGTCAATGATACGGCGCTGGTGAGTTTTGCCGTCGCCCGGCTCGGTCTTGTCGGGCAGCTTCGTGCTCGATGGCAGCCGGTTCATCGGCAACAACGTATAGGTGGGTATACATCCAAGATCGTCGCGGCGCATCCTAGTTCCAGAGCCGTGCGGGCCGAGAGGAGAAACCGATGGCCCCATACCGTCTGAGTAGTCTCGTCGGCTTGTGCTCGGCGCCGCTGACCATCGCCCTGTGGCTTCCCCCAACTGCCCCCGCTGACACTGCGTCCTGGAACGGCGAATACGCGATCACGTTCATGGTTGGTCCAAAGTCCGGGACCAGCATGGCCGTCGGTGACCCCGAGGTGCAGCACACCAATACCTACGCCTTCCGTTCGAGCTGTGCGAGCGGAAAGTGCATTGCCACGATCATTGGCGGCCCTCCGCCGAGCAACCCGACGGTTCCGCAACCTGTTCAATTCACCTGGGATGGGTCGTCATGGACGCAAGTCAACGATTTCCAATGGGACTGCATGATGCCCGACACCTCGATCCAATGGAATCCGGCCCGAGGCGAAACCCGCTACACGCCCCAACCCGATGGTTCACTTTCCGGCACCATGCACACCGAGATCCTGAGCGGCGCGTGCCACGGCACAATTGACATGTACATGACGGCTGTGCGTGCATGACGGTGTAGCTGGGACCGCGGAGTCGTCGCGCGAGCTCACTCGGTGAGCCGCGCGATCAACTCGATCGTCGCGTCGGTTATGGTCGGCACCTCATCGGGGTTCTCGCATCCGGCGACCATCAGCGACGACTCCGCCATGGTCGCCACCAGGACACGGCTCAGTACTTGCCCGCGCAGTGACTTGTCCAGCTCCAACACCGCCATCCAGCTGCGGAAAGCGGCTTGCATGCGGTTGCGGCGGACGACCTCGAACCCCGCCGGCGTGTCTCCGGACGTCAATACCCTGGCCAGGCGCCGGTTCTCCCACATCGCGTCGAGGTAGGCCCGCACGTGGATCTCAAATATGCGCCGCGGGTCGGCGTCCTCGCCGGCTTGCGAGCCGGCTTGCTCCATGGCCGCCTCGATACGGCCGTCGACGGCGTTGGCCATCTGCTTGAAGATCGCCAGAAATAGCTCGTTCTTGCCGCCGAAGTGGTGGTAGATGCTGCCGATGCTGGCACCGGAGCCGGCCACCACGTCGGCCATCGTCGCCGCGCCGAACCCCCTCGTCGCGAATACCTCGGTCGCTGCGTCGAGGATCCGCTGCTGGGTGGCGCCGGTCTTGGCCCAGCGACGGGCCTGTGCCGAGGTCGCCATACCTAGACGCTATCGGGTTTGCCGGCCGCGGCCGGAATCTGCCCGACTGTCAGCCGCCCGGCTTCGCGTCGGCGACCAGTGACGGTCCTCGAAAACTATTCGCGCAGTGGTTATTTCGATAATTCTCCGGCGGGGTGGGTGCGGTCTGGACTCGCACGGGTTAGGTTGGTCCGTGCGGACGCGCCGAACAGGGAGTAAACGTGGCGGACGATGCTGAGGGGGCCATTCCGGCCGAGCGGCTCGCGCTGGATGCCGGGGCGATCTGGCGGATATCGAGATTCGTGAGGGCGGCCCGCGATGGCTGAGCCACACTGGATCGACGTGCCGGGCCCCGTCGGGGACCTGAAGGCGCTGACCTGGGGGCCGCGCGACGCCCCGATCGCGTTGTGTCTGCATGGCTTCCCCGACACCGCCTACGGGTGGCGCAAGTTGGCGCCCCGGTTAGCCGAGTCCGGCTGGCGAGTCGTCGCGCCGTTCATGCGCGGATATGCGCCATCGGCGATCCCGGCCGACGGAAGTTTTCACGTTGGTGCGTTGATGGACGATGCCCTGCGCGTGCGCTCGACTGCCGGCGGTACGGACAGCGATGTGGTGATTGGTCACGACTGGGGCGCGATCGCAGCCACGGGCCTGGCCGCAATGCCCGACAGCCCGTTCGTCAAGGCGGTGATCATGTCGGTGCCGGTCTCTGCGGCGTTCCGCCCGCGGGGCCGGGTGACCGAGCGCGGCCGGCTGGTTCGCCTGCTACCGCGTCAGCTGCTACGCAGCTGGTACATGTTCTACTTCCAATTGCCCTGGCTGCCTGAGCGTTCCGCTTCCTGGGTACTACCGCTGCTGTGGCGGCAATGGTGGCCCGGCTATCACGCCTACGAGGATCTGCGCCACGTCGACGCCGCGATCGGAACACCAGAGAGCTGGCACGCGGCGCTGGGACCGTACCGGGCCACGCTCCGCACCACCCGACCGCCCGAGCGATATGCCGAATTGAACCGGCTCTGGACCGAGGCGCCCATTCTGCCGAGTTTGTATCTGCATGGTCGCGACGACCGTTGCATGACATCGGCTTTCACGCACTGGACGGAAAAGGTGCTCCCCGCCGGCAGTGAGGTGGCCATCGTCGAGCACGCCGGCCACTTTCTGCAGCTGGAACAGCCGGACAAGGTCGCCGAGCTGGTGCTCGCGTTTATCGGCTCATCCGGCTGAGGCCGTGTCGGCGCACCGGATGGCCGCGGTCGATGCCCAGTTCTACTGGATGTCGGCCAAAGTGCCCAGCGACGAGTTCCTGCTCTACGCATTCGACGGTGCACCCGCAGATCTCGGGCATGCCATCGAGCAGATCTGCCGTCGGGCCGATGCCTGCCCGGACCTGCGGATGCGGGTCCACGCTGGAAGTCGGATGACCTATCCGCAGTGGGTGCCGGTGGCTGTTGGAACGGAGCGGGTGGTTTGTCACGACCTGGTCGATCAAAGTTGGCATGGTTGCCTGGCGGGCGTCGTCGGGCTCGCCGGTGATCAGCTCGACATCCGCCGGATGCCCTGGCGGCTGCACGTGTTCACGCCGGTGGGTGGCATTCCGGGTGTCCGCGGCCCGGGCACCGTTGCGGTCATGCAGGTCGCGCACGCCTTGGGGGACGGCGCTCGCGCCTCGGCGATGGCGGCCTGGCTCTTTGGCCGACCGGCGCCGGTGCCTGAGGTGAAACGGTCGCGGCCGGGCGTTTTTCCGTGGCGGGCGGTCGATGCGGCCCGCACTCATCGCAGGCTGGTCCGCGATATCCGCGCAGGGCTGCTGGCGCCGGGGGTCGGGTTGCGGCCGCTACTGGCCACTAATGCGCGCCCGGACGGCGCCCGCTCGGTGCGCACGCTGGTGCGGCACCGCTCGCAATTGCCCGGGCCCACGGTCACCGTCGGGGTGCTGGCGGCGGTGTCTACGGCACTATCCGCTTTGCTCGGCGAGGCAGCCCACTCGTTGGGAGCAGAAGTACCGATGGCTAAACCCGGTGTGCCACAAGCACATAACCATTTCGGAAACGTCGTTGTCGGGCTGTACCCGAATCTTGGTCTGGATGCTCGGATCGAGCAGATCGCCACCGACCTGGCCAACGGCCGGCGTCGCTTCGAGCACCCGGCCACGTGCTCAGGCGACCGGGCGTTCGCCGCCGTGCCCGCCGCGCTGCTGCGCTGGGGCGTCTCCAAATTCGACGCCGACGCCCGGCCCGCGCAGGTGGCCGGGAACACCGTTGTGTCCAGCGTTAATCGCGGGCCCGTCGATCTGAGTTTCGGGGATGCACCGGTGGTGTTGACGGCCGGATATCCGGCTCTGTCGCCGGCGATGAGCCTGACACACGGAGTGCATGGCATCGGAGACACCGTCGCGATCAGCGTCCACGCGGCAGAGTCGGCCTTCCAAAGTGAAGGCGCCGACATCGATGCCTACTTGGAGCTACTGGACGCCGCGTTGTAGCGCCATCCTGATCGCCTATTGGGCGTCACCGGATCTGGCGGCTTCTTCGCGGGTCAGGCCCATGGCACCGATCAGCTCCTCATGCAGTTCGAACCACACGGTATGGTACGAGTCGATCAGCGGCCCGGTCAGCCAGGGGGTCTCGCCGGCTTTGGCTTTGCCAAGTGCCACAAGCAATTTCGACGAATAGGCGTTCAGTCGTGGTAACTGCGTGGCGGCCGCCTCGATGATCGGAACAACGCGGGCGTGCACGTCGTCGAGGCGGGCCAGTACAGCCGCGTCGTACTCGGCGTCCTCGTGGGTGTTGGGCTTGCCTGCTGGGCCGCCTTTGAGCTGCCAGTCCGTGACCAGGGCTTTGAAATCGGCGTTCACAGCCCGGAAGTCGTGGTAGGCAGCAGCTATCGTGGCCGAGTCGATGCCGTTACGCTCCTCGGCGAGCAAGGTCGCGAGTCGGACGCGGCCGCTGGGGCTGATCTTCAGCGTTGTGCCGTCGACCAGTAAGCCTGACTCGGTCAGCTGTTCGACGGTGGAAGTGATGCCCTCGAGATCTTCGACCAACGTCATCGCCAAGTCGGCGGGAGTTACTCGGCCTTTTAACCGGACCGCTTGCAGCACGGACAATTCCGTCACGGGCTGACCTGACTCGCCAGCCGCAGCGCGGTCAGCATGATGATCAGCGGGGTCTCCGACGCCACGTCGGTGTGCCCGGCGTCCAGGGCGGCGCGCACCGTCACCTCGGAGGTGTCGTCCATCCTCGGGTGGTCCCCGGTGGCGTGGGCGCGCAGCGGGCTGATCCGTCGCGCGATGTCGGCCAGCTCGCGCAGCTCGCGGGTATCGGTCTCCGACCATGCGGAGGGGGTCAGATTGCCTTCGCGCACTTCGCCTTCGTACCCATCGACGGTGATCTGCTTGCCGGCCAGCGATGCTGCGACTCCATGGCCGCAGCCCACCACTGCCACCCGGCCGAGTTCGCGGCTCACCACTGCCGCATGGCTGGCGGCCCCGCCCACGTCGGTAACAACGCCCTGTGCGGCCAGCATGCCCCGGACATCCTCGGGCCTGGTGTGGTCGCGCACCAGGATGACCTGCTCGCCCTGGTCAGCGGCATCCATCGCCGCGTCCACGTCGGTGTACGCCGTGCCCGATACCACGCCAGGGCATGCGGGTAGGCCTTTTGCCAGAAGCGGTGCAGTCAAACGTGTTTCGGGCTGCAGGGCCGGAAGTAGCAGAGCCTCTACATGCGCCGGGGTCACCCGACGCAGTGTCTCGGCATCGTCGATGAGCCCCTCGTGTCCCAGTTGCAGCGCCAGTCGGACCGCCGCCTGTGCCGAACGCTCTGCCGCCCGTGTTTGCAGCAGCCACAACTTGCCGTCTTCGACAGTGAACTCGATCTCTTGCATGTCGGATCCGAGCCGCTCCAAGCTGCGTGCGGAGTCCATCAGCTCGTCGTAGACAGCCGGTTGTTCGTCGCGCAGGGCGGTGATCGGTTCGACATCGACTAGTCCCGACACCACGTCGTCGCCCTGGCCGCCGGGTATCCATTCGCCGAACGGTTCGTTGGCGCCGGTGATCGGGTTGCGTGAAAAGAATGCTCCCGCGCCGGAATTGGGGCCCTGGTTACCGAACACCATGGCCTGCACTACCACAGCGGTACCACCCCGATCGTCTAGGCCGTAGTGGGCGCGGTAGGCGACCGCGCGCGGCGAATTCCACGAGGTGAACACGGCCTCGATGCCCGCGCGCAATTGCGCGCGCGCATCGGTGGGTACCGGGTTTGATTCACCGCACACGATGCGCTGATACATGTTGGTGAATCGCCGACGGGTGTCGCGGGCGAACGCAGCCTCTGCCAACGAAGCCAGCGCATGTTCGACGGCATCGTTCATGCCCAGGTTCAGGATGGTGTCCATCATGCCGGGCATGGAGTGTGTCGCTCCTGAGCGCACACTCACCAGCAGCGGACTCGGGCCACGGCCGAACGTGCGTGAGGTGTCGGTTTCCAGCCAGCTCATCCCGTCCAGCACGTCGTCCCATATTTCGTCCATCGTCGCCGTTTGGTCGGCGAGATACCGAAGGCCCACCTGGGTGGTGATGCAGAATGCGGGCGGTACCGGTAAATTCTGCCGGCGCATCACGTCGATGCCGTGGCCCTTGTTGCCCAGCAGCTCGCGAGGGAGATTTGCGCCGCCGTTCAACAACACCACGGTGTGGTTTTCGGGGGTGCCTTGAAAGTGGCGACTGCCTCGTGCGATACGAGTCGTGGTGCACCCCGTCCTGGTTCAGCTACTTTTCGGGCAATCGGCGGAACGCCCGCTATGTTCCCACACGGATCGCAGGACACGGCGGCTCGCCGCTGCTGTTATCCCATCCGACAGATGATCTAGGTTGTCACGTATGACTCCCCATGACGTCGGGTTACTGATCCTGCGGCTGGTGTTGGGCGTGACATTGGCCTTGCACGGCTTCAACAAGTTCTTCGGCGGCGGCCGGATACCGGGCACTGCGCGATGGTTCGAGAGCATCGGCATGAAGCCGGGAAAGTTCCACGCCACCATCGCCGCGACCACGGAGGTGTCTGCCGGACTGGGTCTGGCTGCCGGGCTGCTCACACCGATCCCGGCCGCGGGCTTTGTGTCGTTGATGCTGGTCGCGGCCTGGACCGTGCATCGCCCCAACGGCTTCTTCATCGTCAAGGAAGGCTGGGAGTACAACCTGGTGCTGGCGGTCAGCGCCGTCGCCGTGGCGACGATCGGTCCCGGGAAGCTCAGCCTGGACTATCTAATCTTCGGGGAGAACCTCTGGCTCCACGGCTGGGCAGGCCTATTGCTGTCGGTAGGGCTCGGCCTCGCCGGGGCCATCGGCCAGTTGCTGATCTTCTACCGGCCGCCCGCCAAACAAGCCGGATAGTCACGGGCGTTGTCTTCCTCGCACAGCGTTTTCTCGGGGTGGTGGAAGGTGTTGGTTCTCGGCTGACCGCGAACCATTGAAGTACCTTCTAACGAAGGCCGCAACGACGACCACAACCAACCCGTACCCCTATCCCGATGTCCCGCTGCCGCAATAGTGTCGCCGTCAAATAGCACCCGCTAGGTTGTGC
>DASXMA010000393.1:0-2514 GCA_036495965.1 Mycobacterium sp. | reverse complement strand
GCGGCGATCTACGACATCACCGCCGGTGAGGCCGAGCAGCGGGCCGCCAACGTCGAAGGAACCCGCGCCGTCATCGAGCTCGCGCAACGGCTGAACGCCACCTTTCATCACGTGTCGTCGATCGCCGTTGCTGGCGACTTCGGCGGCGAGTACACCGAGGACGACTTCGACGTCGGTCAGCAGCTCCCGACTCCGTATCACCAGACGAAGTTCGAAGCCGAGTTGCTGGTGCGGTCGACGCCCGGGCTGCGCTACCGCATCTACCGCCCGGCGGTGGTGGTGGGTGATTCACGCACCGGCGAGATGGACAAGGTCGACGGGCCGTACTACTTCTTCGGCGTGCTGGCCAAGTTGGCTGTGTTGCCGTCGTTGACCCCGATCCTGCTGCCCGATACCGGGCGCACCAACATCGTCCCGGTGGACTACGTCGTCGACGCGCTGGTCGCACTCATGCACGCCGAACGTCGTGACGGGCAGACGTTCCACCTCACCGCGCCGAAAACCATCGGCCTGCGCGGCATCTACCGCGGCGTCGCCCAGGCGGCCGGACTGCCCCCGCTGCGCGGGTCGCTGCCCCGTTCGGTGGCAACACCGGTGCTGAAGGCGAGTGGACGCGCCAAACGGATGCGCAACATGGCGGCCACTCAGCTGGGGATTCCCGCCGAGGTCTTGGACGTCGTCGACCTGGCCCCCACCTTCGTCAGCAATGAGACTCGGAAGGCATTGCACGGCACCAACATTGAAGTCCCCGAGTTCGCCGGCTACGCACCCAAGCTGTGGCGGTACTGGGCCGAGCACCTCGATCCCGATCGCGCGCGGCGTGACAACAAAGCCGGGCCGCTGGTGGGCCGGCACGTCATCATCACCGGCGCATCCAGCGGTATCGGCCGGGCCTCGGCGATCGCCGTCGCAGAGCGGGGTGCGACGGTGTTCGCGCTGGCCCGCAACGCCGATGCGCTGGACAAGCTGGTCGCCGAGATCCGAGCCAACGGCGGTCAGGCGTACGCGTTCAGCTGCGATGTCACCGATTCGGTGTCGGTGGAGCACACCATCAAAGACATCCTGGGCCGCTTCGACCACGTCGACTACCTGGTGAACAACGCCGGCCGGTCGATCCGCCGCTCGGTGGTCAACTCCACCGAGCGACTGCACGACTACGAACGGGTGATGGCGGTCAACTACTTCGGTGCGGTGCGGATGGTGCTGGCGCTGCTGCCGCACTGGCGTGAGCGCCGGTTCGGCCACGTCGTCAACGTCTCCAGTGCGGGCGTGCAGGCCCGCAATCCCAAATACAGCTCGTACCTACCCACCAAGGCCGCGCTGGACGCATTTGCGGACGTGGTCGCGTCGGAGACGCTGTCCGACCACATCACGTTCACCAACATCCATATGCCACTGGTCCGCACGCCCATGATCGTGCCGTCACAGCGGCTCAACCCGGTCCCGGCGATCAGCCCCGAGCGTGCGGCGGCAATGGTGGTACGCGGACTGGTGGACAAACCGGCGCGCATCGATACCCCGATGGGCACGCTGGCCGAGGTCGGCAACTACTTCACGCCGAGGCTGTCGCGGCGAATTCTGCATCAGCTCTACCTGGGCTACCCCGATTCGGCTGCGGCACGCGGACTGCCTGCCGACCCGGTTGCGGGTCCGCCGGCACGCCGTAAGCCGAAGCGTCCGGTCCGAGCCGTCACCCGCAGTATCCGGACACCCCGACCGGTCAAGCGGCTGGTGCGATTGGTGCCCGGAGTGCACTGGTAAACGTTTTAACCACGCCGAATTGCGGTATCCTGGTACATGGTCCAGATTCTCTGCGACCAGTGGACCGACGCCGATCCGGTGGAGGCCGCGGCCCAGCTCCTCACCACGACGGGTGTTGCGTTGATGCCCTCGTCGGACGTGACACGAAGCCTAGGGGTTGGCCAAGAAGCATGGACCCGGTTCGCCCGGTATTGGTGGCATTTGCCGCCAGACCGCTGCGCGGCGGGGCTGGGGGTACAGCGATTGCGCCGTTACGGGCGCTACCTGGTGCTGGACGGGTTCCCCTACCGGCTGCCGACCCGTACCTTCGCGCAGCCGAAGGACTTCAACCCGCGCTACATCAACGGGGATCGCGAGTTCGAGCCGCTGACCGACGCGTTCGCCGCGGATCCCTTGCTGCACAAAGTGATCGAACTGCTCACTCGGATGGCGGCGTCCCTGGACGACGTGGCCGAATGGAACGTCAAGGTACATCCGTTCCGCACCCGATCCTCTGACGGCGGCCATCCGGCACCCGAGAGCCTGCACCGCGACGGAGTCACCCTTGTCAGCACTCTGCTGATCGGCCGACGCAACGCCATCGGCGGCGAGAGCACGGTGTGCGACTCGACCGGTCGCCGGTTGTTGACGACGACGTTGGCCGAGCCCGGTGCGTTGCTGCTGGGCGACGATCGTCGCATCCTGCATGCTGTTTCACCGATCCGGCCGGTCACCAGCTCCGGGCCCGCACAGCGCGACGTACTGGTGATCACT
>DASXMA010000392.1:0-11944 GCA_036495965.1 Mycobacterium sp. | reverse complement strand
AGGCGCCGGGTGGTCAGATTGTCGCTTGCCAGGGGCTTGCGCTTGGTCTTTGCCGCGGCTTCCGCGATGGCCATCAAGGTGGGCCCGAATTCGGCAGTCAGCGCCTCGGGATCCGTGCGATAGTCGAGATCCTCAACACGGTGGTCGATTCCGGCGATCTCACACGCGCGATTGATGCCGCCGGCGGTGCTGAAGGTGTCCTCGGGCCGGCCGATCAACAGGTAGCGCTCACCCGCCACCCCATCGTCCAGTGCGGAAATCGAGCCCTTGGCGACATCCGCTCCCGCCACCCAAGTCACTGGAAAAGCCAGATAGCGCTTGATCCTTCCGCGCATGCCTGCCAGCAACACCCGGTTGAAGCTGGTGCGGTGCAAGGCGCGTTCGACGACCAGGCCAGGCCCGAAGATCGCGCCGGGGTGACACGTCAGCACGTCGTCGCCCGCGGCGGCACGCCGGTGTGCTTCCAGAAAGGCGGCGAGCTTGGTGACGGTGTAGGGGTCGTCTGGCGGGTTCTGCAGAACGGGTGCGTCTCCGAAGTCGACGCCGGTGCTCAGATCGAGGAACGGGAGGGTGCTCAGGGCAACCACCCGACGCATGCCATGGGCTTTGGCCGCATCCAGGACATTAGTGGTGCCGACCATGTTGACAGCCTTGAAGTCTGCCAGGTCCTGACTCGCGCCGCCCAGCAGTGCCGCGCAGTGAATAGCCGCCTCGGCGCCTTTCGCCGCTTGGAGCACATCGTCGGCGTCTCTGATGTCGCCCTTGACCAGTTCGACACCGATCCCCGCCAGCGCTGCGGCTTCGTCCGGGTTGCGAACCAGGGCGCGAACGTGCTCGCCCCGCTCGATCAACTGCTCGCAGACGTTGCCGCCGGTCTGACCGGTCGCGCCGGTGACGAAGATCGTGCTGGCCATGGCGGCCCTCCTGACTCGTTACATATCGAACATATTTAGTCAAGACTGTAAACCTCGAAGTCGGATTGTTCTATATTCAGTTTCATGACACTCGATCCCTCAAGCGTTCTTCTGACCGACCGCGTCGCGGTCGTCACCGGCGGGGGCGCAGGCATCGGCCGCGGCATCGCGGCAGGGCTGAAGGCATTCGGCGCGCGGGTCGCGATTTGGGAACGCAACACCGACTCGTGTGCATCCGCCGCCGACGAGATCGGTGCGCTGGGTATTGCCGTCGACGTCCGGGACAGTGCCGCGGTGGACGCCGCTCTGGCGCAGACCTCCACCGAACTCGGTACGGTGACGATCCTGGTGAACAATGCCGGCGGGGTTTTCTGGTCTGGGATCCTCGACACCAGCGAGAACGGTTGGGACGCGCTGTACAAGGCGAACCTGCGCCACGTTTACCTGTGCACGCAGCGGGTGGCCCGAATCCTCGTCGAGCAGAAACTGCCGGGCAGCGTCATCAGCGTCACCTCGATCGAAGGTGTCCGCGCCGCACCCGGTTACGCGACCTATGCGGCGGCCAAAGCCGGTGTCATCAACTACACCAAGACCGCGGCACTCGAGCTCGCTCCACATGGCATTCGGGTCAATGCGCTGGCGCCCGATATCACCCTGACCGAAGGCATCAGGCAAATTGCGCCGCCGGGCTCCGAGCAGCGATTCGGCCTGGCGGTCCCGATCGGACGCGCGGGCCATGTCGACGAAATGGCAGGCGCAGCAGTCTTTCTCGCGTCCGACATGTCCAGCTACATCACCGGTCAAACGATCCACGTCGACGGCGGCACTCATGCCGCCAGCGGCTGGTACCACCACCCGGACACCGGGGCATACGCGCTCGGACCGACTAGCAGCTGAGCGTGCCCGGTTCGCGGGATCTACTCGCCGGTGTCCAGGCCGACATGCGCGGACATCCCGCCGTCGATCGAAATCATTTGCCCGGTGATATAGCGGGACTGCTCCGAAGCAAGGAAAACGACGAGGTCAGCGACGTCTTCCGGTTGTCCGAGGTATGGCGTCAAAGTGGCGCGGCTGAGGCCGCCGATGATCTTCTCGGATAGATGCGCGCGCACTGCGTCGGTAAGGATCAATCCGGGCACGACGGTGTTCGCCCGCACGCCGCGTTTTCCCTCACTGGTCGTGACGTACATCGTCAGGGTGTGCACCCCGGACTTCGACACACCGTAGGCCAAGCGGGTCCGGTCACCTGACAGTGCCGCTCCCGACGACATGTTGACGATCGAACCGCCGCCATTCTTCCGCATTTCGGGAACCGTGTACTTACACATCAGCAGCTGACTTCCGAGGTTGACTTCCAGGGACCGCTGCCAGACATCCAGCGGCATCTCGGACACCGTGGTATCCCGGGACAGGAAGCTGCTGGCGGTCAGCGCCGCATTGTTGTGCAGAACATCGACCTGGCCGAACTCCGTCACTGTGGACTGCACGACATGCCGCGCCGTGTGCTCCTCCGCGAGGTCGCCGCCGAGTGCGATTGCCGGTGCCCCCGCTCGCCGAATCTCGTCGGCGACCTCGGTGGCCTTCGCCTCGTCGATGTCGACGACCGCAACGGCGGCGCCTTCGCGGGCCAGGCCGTGCGCCGTTGCCGCACCAATTCCGCCCGCACCGCCGGTAACTATCGCGACCTTTCCGGCAAGTCTGGACATCGAGTTCTCCCAAAGTATCGGGGCGGGAATATTGGGTCCGATTCTTTTCGGTGACGCACAAGAAAGTTAGCCTGATTTGATGCCGCGTATTGCGCCAATCCCGATGGAAGAGCTCAGCTCACACTCCCGCGAAATCGTGGAGGCCGGCGTTGCCGCCGGACTCTACGCGACGCCGGTGCCCTTGCAGATCTTCGCGTATCGCAGCGCACAGCTCGACCAGGTCAACATGGCCAGAACCCACCTCGGCGCCGGGACCCTGCTCGGCGGCCGGATCCTGGAGTTACTGCGTATCCGCAGCGCGCAGCTCGGCGAATGCCAACCCTGTAGCCAATCGCGCAAGCATGACTCGATCACCGACGAGGATGTTGCATGCCTGCTCGCGCCGGGCCACGAATCACTCACGCCGCAGGAGCAGATGGCCGTCGAATTCCTCGACCTGCTTTCCGCTGACCACCACGCGATGGACGACGAGTTCTACAAGCGTTTGGGCGAGCATTTCACCGCGGCACAGATCATCGAGTTGGGGTTCACCTGCGCCGGGGTGATGGGACTGCACCGCTTCGTCCACACCCTCGATGTCTACGGCGACTCGCAGCCCGCTATCGGCTACACCCCGGATCAGGTCGACACCTCGAAGCCGGCGTGATCACGACCGCCCTGACGCCGTCGTCGGTGTTCGTATTGGGCACGTCGGAACCGTTCGGCGCCACCAACTTTCAGTTGGACTGAGTCCAGCTACGCCTCACAGAGCGCGATCGTGTCCGCGCCGATATCTCGCTGCGTCATCGAACCCGCACCATGTAGACGATGTGTCGGCGATCGAGGTTTGTGCATCGAGTCGCGGTGCTCGGCGGTATGGCACTCGCGGTCTTCGGCACCGCTGTCGTTCCGGTGCACGCAGCGATGCCGTCGTGGAATGGCAAATACTCACTGCTGAGGTACGCCGTCGACAAGACCGGCAGCAGCGCGGCCGCGGGCCAGGCCGAACCGACGTTCAGCGCCGACTACGTCTTCGTGACTTCGTGTTCGTCCGGCAAATGCGTCGCCACCGCCACCGACGGACCCACTCCCAAGAACCCGACGCTGCCGCAGCCGTCGCACTACACCTGGGATGGAACCCGTTGGGTTGAGCACTTCGACTTCCAATGGGATTGCTACATGGGAGAGGGAGTTCCGAAGGCGTGGTCACCTGCGAGGTCGTGGGCGTTCTACGCGCCTCAAGCGGACGGGTCGCTGCGTGGTACCTGGCACACCGACATCTCGAGCGGCCCTTGCCGCGGAAGTGTCGAAATGCCGGTGGCGGCGTTTGCTGCGCGGTCCGGATGACCGTGGCCGACCGGGTACACCAGCCGACGCCCGCAAACCCGCTGAAACCTATTGCGACACGGTCACGGATGCGTACCTATTCGCAGATCACTGGTCACAACAGCCCCAGTAATCACTATCGTCACATGTGCCAGCCGCGGACGTCAATGCGACGTCTCGCCCCCCGAAAGGTGTGACATTTGTCGGCGATTCTTCGAGGCACTTCGCTATGCGTGGTGTCGACGGCCGCTATCGCATTCATCGTTGCGTTAGGCCCGGCGCCATCAGCGAATGCCACGCCTTGCAACGCGCCCGAAGCGAACGTGGATCCTCCGGCTGCGCCGCCTGCGATGCCCGCGCCGCAGCCGGTCGTGGTACCCCCGACTGGGCGCAGGCCCAGTCATACGAATGACCAGGCGCCGCTACCGAAGTTGGGTCCGCTGATCCAGTCCTTCCTCAGGCCGACTGCTCCCGGTACTCGGTACTCCGCGCCAATGCAACCTCAAGCGGGGGTGGTACCGCCGCCTGGGCCCAATCCTCCTACACCGGGCTTCCCGCAGACGCCGAATGCGACCCAGCTACAGCCAAACGCGGCCCCGGTTCCGCCGCAGCCGGCACCCCAGCCGGCACCTGAGTCGGCACCCCCGCCCCCCGCGTCGATCGCGGGGGCGCCGACATCGCTTGTGGACTGGGTGACCGGACCAAACGGCCCCAATAAAACGTTGCAGCGTTTCGGCATCTCCGGAACAGACCTCGGAATCATTTGGGACAACGGCGATCCTGCCAACCGTCAGGCCCTCATGGCCTTTGGTGACACATTCGGCTACTGCAAGGTCCGCGGCCAAGAATGGCGGTACAACGTACTGTTCCGCAGTAACGACCATGACCTGTCCCACGGAATCCACGTGACCGACGGCGTGCCCAACGACAATTACTCCGGCTCGCCGGTGTGGACCAACGGCCTTTCCAAGCAGGTCGTCAACACCATCCACAAGGCGGCGCACGAAACCGGAATCATTCCGACCTCGGCCATCTCGATCGGCAGAACCCAATACATGAACTACATGTCCATCCAGAGGTGGGGCCGCGACGGCGAATGGACGACGAACTACTCCGCGATCGCGAGATCCCTTGACAACGGCCAGAACTGGGGAATCTACCCCGGCACGATGCGCACGACCTCGGCGGATGCGGTTCCGGGAGTCGGGTTCACTCCGGGGAATGAGAATTTCCAGATGGGGGCGTTCATGCGGGGTAACGACGGTTACCTCTACTCGTTCGGGACCCCGTCGGGACGCGGCGGTCCGGCGTTCCTGTCGCGAGTTCCCCCGAACGCGTTGCCGGACCTCACCAGGTACCAATACTGGAACGGGGACAACGGCGGGCACTGGGTCCCGAATAATCCAGGGGCGGCAACACCGGTCTTCCCGGGCCCAGTGGGCGAAATGTCAGCCCAATACAACAGCTATCTCAAGCAATATCTGGTGCTCTACACCAACGGTGGCAGCAACGACGTCGTGGCAAGGACGGCACCCGCCCCGCAAGGACCATGGAGTCCTGAGCAGCCGCTCGTATCGTCGTTCCAAATGCCCGGCGGCATCTACGCGCCGATGATCCATCCCTGGTCATCGGGTAGGGACCTGTACTTCAACTTGTCGCTGTGGTCGGCGTACGACGTGATGTTGATGCACACCGTGCTGCCATAGCCGGCTGACGCGCCTTCTCGGCAGCCCGAAGGCGTCAAACCTGTTGCCGCTGCGGTCCTTCCTTTCCCGCGGTGGCGCAGGCATGGGCCGGTCATGATTGTGTTGTCGTGTTTGCACCGGAGCCGACACCAGCGCCAGCGGGCTGCCGAGGTTCAGCAACGAACAAGTCATCCTGAACCGAGGTTCGCGATTTGACCGAATTGCCGGTACACAGGCGGCCTTCCAGGAGCACAATCATCGGCTATGAAGCGACTGATGGTCGCGCTAGCAACGACCGTGTTGATATCCGGTGGTTTGGGTCTGGCCGCAGGCGCGGTCCAGGCCCAGCCTGGTTCCCCGCCGCTAATCCATTGGTGCCCGGGCGATGCCTGGCAGTCCCTTGCTCCGCCTCCTGCAGATTGGAACATGAACGTCTGCCACGACATGAAGACCGTGCCTGACCCCAGCCGAAACCCTCCGTGGCAGGTCGTCGAAACCGCGCCCCGGACGCCGCCTCCGGGCTGCCCTCCCTGGGCCACGATCTTCAGCGGCCCGGCACAGTGCGGCGGCCTCTAAGAAGGCGGTACGGCTAGAAGCATCGTTTCTTCACCATTTAGAGTGCGGGCGCATGGACGTCGTGTTCATCGATGCCACCGCCTGGGCCGGCTACGACCCGGACACGCCGTTCGAGCGGCCGCTCGGCGGTTCGCAGTCGGCAGTCTGCTATCTGGCGCCCGAACTGGTGAAGCTCGGCCACCGGGTGACACTCGTCAGCCGCGCCGCCGGGCCCAAGCTGGTGCGCGGCGTCCGCTGCGAACCGATCCACGGCATCCAGGACGGCTTACTCCGGGACGCCGATTGCGTCGTGCACCTGAGCGCCGTCTTCCATGCCATGCTGGCCGACACCAAGGCGCTGTGTCGACCGGACACCCGCCAGCTCCTGTGGACCGGCTATGCCCACGACCAGCCTGCCGTCGCGGCACTGGCGCAGCCGGAGACCCGCGGACTGGTCGACGGTTTCGCGATGGTCAGCGAATGGCAGGCCGACTCTTTTTGCCGGGCGTTCGGGCTCGATCCGATGCGCATTGGCATCCTGCGCAACGCGGCGGGCCCGGCCTTCGCCGACCTGTTCGGCGGCGGTCCGATCCTGCCGGCCAAGGCGGGCCCGCCGACGCTGTGCTACACCAGCACGCCGTTTCGCGGGCTGGACCGCCTGCTGCCGGCATTCGCCCGCATCCGGGCCGCCATGCCCGATGCCCGCCTCGAGATCTACAGCAGCATGGCCATCTACAACGACCTGCACGACCCGTACCAGCCGCTCTACGACGTGGCGCGGACCTCGCCCGGCGTCGCCTACCACGGTTCGGTCGCCCAACCGGCGCTGGCCCAGGCGCTGCGCAGCGCCACCATGCTGGCCTACCCCAACATCTTCCCCGAGACTTCCTGCATTGCCGTGATGGAGGCGATGGCGGCGGGTTGCACCGTTGTCACAAGCGATCTTGGGGCGTTGCCCGAGACGGGCGCCGGTTTCATCTATCTGACGCCGCCGCTCGGTGATCCCGATGCGCATGCCGAGGCATTCGCGGACCGGGTCATCGAGCTGCTGGCCGCCCGGCAGGCCGATCCTGCTGGCACCGAGGCGCACCTGCAGGCCCAAGTCGCCTTCGCCGTGGCCGAGAACAGCTGGGCGCGGCGGGCCGAGCAGTGGAATACCTGGCTGTCCATGGCCTGACGCCGTGGCGTCGATCCCACGCGCTGACCTGCAATGACACCGCGTGTATGTCATAGTGTTTGCCTGCGCCGCAGCGGCGCAGGCAAACACTGCCGGGAAGCCCATGAAGAAATACGCAGCACTAGCGATAGCGAGCATTCTGGCATTCGCCACATCGCCAATTGCGCATGCCGACAACGACTGGATTGCGATGGCGATCTCGGACTCCACTGGCCAGCTCAAGGTCGTTGACGGAGCACCCACTCAAGGCGCCGCCGAGCAGAAGGCGATGGAGGCATGCCGCAAGGCAATCAGCGACTGTCGCCTGCTGGCCAGCGGGGATGGCGGCTGCATCGCGCTTGTCTTGAACGCTCCGAAAAACAAATACGTCGGAGGCTGGGGCCCGACACGCGATGCAGCGGAGGCAGCGGCACTAGCAGCCGCCGGTGGTGGAACGGTCCAACCTGCCCACGGCCACTGCCTAGGAGATCCTGTGGGCAGCGGCGGGGGCTGAGCGAATCGCGCGGTGACGCTGCGCGCAATCGAGAGCCGCGCCGTGGCTCGGACTGAACTGCGCAAACCACATCGCGTTTGCCGTTCGGCAGCCGCGACATAGTCGCATCCGCACACACTGCGCGATTTCCACCATCACGCACATCGCCGACTGTCGGCAGTTCTCGCAAATTCCAAGCTGCTCGGTGGCCATCAGATCACCGCCGATTGCGGTAGTGCAGCCGCAGCGACAGGCGCGCCGACACGTTACTCATGTCATGTGGGCCGTACGTCCCGGTCATGTAGTGCTCCGCTACGACGCGTGCTGTTGAACGCCCCTTTATCGCTGCTATCCGGAATCTGTTCCCTGGCGCAGCGGACCATCCGCTCACTCAGGTGGATGAGCGGGTCCTCATAACCGCCAGGCATGGTGTAGGCCAACCGGCGCAACTCGACGGCAAACTCGTACAGATGCTGGGTCAGCGACACGACAGTCATGAGACGGCGGTGACTATGCCCGCGGCGACGAAACCTGCACGGAACAACAAGCTTCCCAAACCTTCCCTTTGGCGACGCAGTTGTTTGGTGACGTGTCCCGATTCGTCGATGGGAGCGTAGACGCTTCCGCGCAAACTTACAACGGGAATTGTGAGATTTTCGTCTGCGGGTTAGCCCACTCGTTCAGCTCTCACCCGACGGGAGAACAAAGTTCGCCCCGCTACCCGTATAACACCGCGGCTCGGGGTCGATGGTTCGAGATACCCCGGGCGATCGACACGGCCGCGAAATCCCAGTCTGGCAGTTCACAGCGGCCTAGCATTGGCAAGCGTGGGTCCCGTCCAGCGGCGGCAATGCACCGGTGCGCGGCGCGAGAACGGGCGTGATGAATACCTCGTACTTGGCTCCGCGACGTCGGCGGTTGTCCGGACGATGAGGCAGCCAGAGCCAAAGCAAAACAGCCGGGTGCGCGCTAAAGGCAAAGGAATTCGCTAGCCAGTGGACGATTCAGTGTGGATGGCAGGAATGGGAAACAGCGTATTGGATCGCGCTGTAATCATCCTCCTGGCGCTGGGGGTTTCCACGGCCGTGGTTTTCGTATGCCTGCATATCCTGCAGGCCCAGTTACGGTTGCTGCGGTGGGCGATCAGGCGACCATTCCACAGATGCGCGGCATGCCACGCGCGTGACAGCTCCGTGGCGCTGTGGGGCGGGCTGCAGGGCAGAAACCGGTGTTGGCTGTGCGCTGAATGCGCATTCGGGGTGCAAGACTTCGACGAGGTTCCTCGGAGCCGTCGAAAATCGGTTGCCCAAATTGCGAGTCGAGTCGAGCAATTGGGTCGCGCTGCCACCTTCTGGTCTGTTCCAACCGTGGGCGGGGGCGGCAGACACCGCCGGCGGCGTCTACGTCACCGCACCCGCCGACAATCGGGTGCCCAAATTGCCAGTCGAGTCGAGCAATTGGGTCGCGCTGCCACCTTCTGGTCTGTTCCAACCGTGGGCGGTAGCGGCAGACACCGCCGGACGGCGCGCGGTCGATATGACCTGACGTCGCCGCCTGTGTGATGCGGTCATGAACTACTGCTTGTCAACGCAAATGCAAAGACGCCACCCAGCATCGGTCTGGGCGGCGTTTTTGTTCAGGATCAGCTAATGCCGTTGCCCAAGCCGATGGCCTCCTGACCGGCGTGTATCCAGTCCGCAACGTCGACGACGGGGTGGCACTGATATTGGACGTACGGCGCGAGCTTCCCGGTTCCTTCCAGGCGGTTCTGGGGCAGAGCGTCCCATTTCTGCGGCACCGGGCACAGAGCAGGGCCTGCGTCAACCTAAGAGAGGGCGAGGGGCTGGCGGCTGAGGAGTACGTCGGCGACCTTGCGCTGATAGCAGTCGCGGTATGCCATCTCGGTGATCGCAGGCACCTTCCGCTCGAGTATCCAGCGGTAGTCATTGTGCAGGTCATACACGTAGAACCCAAGCTCTTGGAACGGCATCAACGTGGCTTCGATTGGCGCCCTCACCTCAACGGCCACGACCAGCCTGGGATGGGAGAATCCAGCGGCGATTTGTGACATGATCGCCGTTTCCGCGCCCTCAATGTCAACCTTAATAAATGAGACCCGCTGAGCGTCGGCACCAACGATGGAGGTGAGCGTGTCAGCGGCCACGGTCACCGGCGTCCAGGTCGTCCCCATTATGAGGCGGGAGGGATCTCCCTTGCCGGGTGGGCTGAGCCGGGACCACCCGTCGACACGGGGATGCAGGTAAAACGTGATCTCGCCCTTCTGCGGGGCGCACACCGCCTCGACCACGTCGACGATGCCGGCCGCCCCGTTGAGCTCGAGGTTGGCGCGCAGCCGCCGCACGGTGTCGGGTGCGGGCTCGATCGCGATGACCTTCCCAGACGGCCTCACCCGCTGGGCGAATAGAAGGGAGAAGTAGCCGACGTTGGCACCGACGTCGACGCAGACATCGCCTTCCTGCACGTGCCGCAGAATGAATTCGGAGAGCACCGGCTCCCAGACGCCGCGACAGCGCAGAAATGAGTCGAGCCAAAAGTTGCCCCGTCCGGCTACGAACTTTGTCCCGTACTCGGACTGCACCGGCGTCTCGTCGGACCGGGTGCCGAGCGCTGTGAGCAGCCCAGCACATGGGATCATGAAAGCTACCTTGACGAACGAGGGGATGCGGTCATTCGCAACGCACGCGCGCATGGAGTCGACCAGGAAGCCGCGTCCACGTTCCTTGACGGAGTCGAGACTAGGCATGCATGTTTCCTTAGGTCGGGCAGCGCGGCACCGCAAATTGATTCCAACACCCCTACCGGCCTGGTTGCAAATTATTTGACACACCGGTCTTTTCGCGGCTGTTCAGTCGCTGTTTCATGGGCGAAAACCATATTCCTGGTGAGCCTGACCCCGGGGTGATGGGTACTGGCAACCGTCCGGAGACCGTCCGCAGTACAACCGCTTTCATCAGTCAACACAACGAACCCCCTCACCAGCACTTCTGTCGCCGCGTCCAAAGCGTCCGCGATCCGGCCCAGATCGTCGGGGAGCCACGCCAGTTGCACGAAACTTGCACGGATTCGCATCTGCGCTGGTCGGCAGGTGCCCCAGGCAGGATTCGAACTTGCGGCCTTCTGCTCCGGAGGCAGATCCGACCTGTTTGCCGGGGCCCACAGCTGTCCGCGGGATGCCAAGGCTTGGACTGGGAACCTGTTGCCTCACTTGCGGTTTCAGGCCGCACAGATCCATTGCGGTCCATACTCGTCCGTAGGGGTTTGGCCCGTGCGTTTTGAATGACTTGTGACACCGTCGTGACACCGAGCGGTTGCTGCGGATGCTCTGCGGACGGTGCCCCTCCGCACGACATGGGCCGCCCTTTCCAGATCGAGAAATGTCAGGGTGAGACACTCTTCATTCCCGCCCAGGCGCGCCGCTTTACGGGCCGCTGAGGGTCAGGAACCCGCCTCTCCGAGCAGGCGTAGTCGGGCCGCTGCTATCACCGCCTCGGCTTCTATGATTACCGCTTCTGCTGCTGCCGCCTTGGCTTCTGCCGCTGCCGCTGCTGCCTCGGCCGCTGCTGCCTCGGCGCGGCGCGCCGCGTCTCCGCGTGCCACCGCCAGCGCGTAAATCAACACCCCGGCGCAGGCTACGACGGACACCACCGGCCCCGCTGCGGCGGTGACGATGAACGCAAAGGAAAAGCTCAAGACAATGAGCCAAATAAGCCTCCTCATCATCATCATGGACGTTAAGTCGGCTGGTACCGCATTGACGTTACGCAGGACCCGCAGGAGATCCGCGACCTCGCGACCGTGCGCGAACTGGCCTCCAAGGTGCTGGCGTTGGATTCCACCTCAAGGCGGCCAACGGCGAGATCATCGCCGCCAGCCAGGGGTATGACACCAAGGCGGGTGCTGAGAAGGGCATTGAGTCGGTCAAGACAAGTGCTCCCGACGCGAAGGTCGTAGACCTGACCGAAACGGGAGCCCGCGCACAAGGAGCGCGTATCGCTGTTCATCCCTCGCACGCCACGAATACACGGCGCGTGCGGCAGTGGTCTGCGACAAAGTTAGCTGGCGGAACCAGGGCGCCCCAGCCCGCGTCTGAATAGTTGATCGGGCCGCCC
>DASXMA010000391.1:0-7548 GCA_036495965.1 Mycobacterium sp. | reverse complement strand
CGGGACCGAAGAAGATCGCCGATCGGATGGGCAGCTTCGACGCCGGCGAAATCACCGACTACGACCCGGACAAGTTCGCCGCGTTGTGCTCGGAAAGACCTGCGATACACCGCTTTCCGGGTTCAATGGCCAAGCGTATCCAGGCCCTTGCGCAGATCATCGTGGACCGCTACGACGGTGACGCGGCCGGGTTGTGGACTGCCGGTGACCCCGATGGGAAGGAGCTGCTGCGGCGGCTCAAGGGACTACCCGGTTTCGGCGACCAAAAGGCGCAGATCTTTCTGGCGCTGCTTGGCAAGCAGTACGGCGTGACGCCGACGGGCTGGCGGGCGGCGGCGGGGGAGTTCGGCAAGTCCGGCACTCACATATCCGTCGCCGATATCGTCGACGCCCAATCGCTTGGGAAAGTGCGATCTCACAAGAAACAGATGAAGGCGGCCGCCAGGGCGGCAAAATAGAGGGTCACCAGAAGGGAAGGGCGACAACGTGAAAACGCACCTGACGTGTCCGTGCGGCGAAGCCATTGTCGGCAAGGACGAAGATGAGCTGGTCGAACTGACCCAAGCGCATCTTGCCAGCGTTCATCCGGGCCTGGAATACGACCGCGACGCGATCCTGTTCATGGCTTACTGACGTTGTGACCGCGTAACGCGAGCGCGGGTGTCCATACGGTGACACGCGCGCTCGGCCGCCGGGGTGGGCTAGGGCACCACCGTTGAGCCGATTGTGGGCATGAACTGGCACTGCTTCTCTTTAGTAGTGACCTGCCCGAAGATCGTCGACATAATGCTGCCCGACCCGGTGTCGGCTATCGCGGTCAGGGTGGTTGGACCGTCCGGGTTGATGTCGGTGTGCGGCTTGAGCGTGACGCTCCCGGACTTGCCGGTGGTCAGGTTCACCCAGGTGACGTTCAATGGCAGCTTCTGCACCTCGGCGGGTCCGGGGGTGCCGACAGCGGTGAACACATAGGCGGTCTGGCCGGCTCCGGGACCGGGCAGCGGAATCTTGGCGGGCCCCGCCACCGACAGCGCGGTCGCGATGGCGCTACTCCCGTCCGCCAGGCAATTGGTGCCGATCGAGGGATACATGAAGTCCTGCGTGGGCGGGGCGTCAGGACCGAAACCCGGAGCCGCCGCGGGGGCGGCCGGCCCTGGACCCGCTGCTGGGGCCGGTGCGGGTTCCGGTGCCGGCGCTGGAGCGGCTTCCGGGGCTGGAGAGGACGGCGCGGGTGCTGCGACGCGCTCGACGGTCTCGGGCACCGGTGCGGAGACGGGCGGTGCGGCCACCGGCGGCGTGGTCGCGGGCGCCGAGGCCGGCCCCGGACCCGCCGCGTGGGCGGGATCGATGCCCGTCGGCAGGTGCGACTGCGTGCCGGGCACTATGCCTGCCGGCGGCACGTGTGGCACCGGTCCGGCGTCAGGCGGGGTGACGCCATTGGGCGCCGGCGCTGGCGCACCGGGAACCGGCGAGCCCGGTTCCTGCACGAACTGGTTCACCGACGCCGCCAGGTTCTTGGACTCGGTCGGCGCCGTCGGACTGTGGGTGAATGCCTGGGCAGCGGCCATAAGCAGCTGCGTCGCTTGCGCGGGATCGCTGGCCGCTTGCTGGATTATCGGGCTCAGCTGCGATAACGCCGGCAGGCCCGGTAGCTGTTGAGTGGAGTTCGGCTGCGGTGTCGGCTGTGGTGCCGCCGGATCGGCTGCCGCGCTCGGGCAGAGCCCGAACGCGGCAGCCGATGCCGTGACGACAGCGGCCAAACCTTTGGACAGATTCCAAGTGCTTACCACGGTGTCCTCCGGTCCTAGGTAGTGGGTTAGCTGTCTAATTGGCTGCTCAAGGCAGGGCAGAAAGCAGCGACGGCGCCGATAGCGGCGCCGGTCCTGGCGCCGGTGCTGGCGCGGGCGCAGCAGGAGTGCCCGCAGCACCCGGGACGGCGCCCGAGGCCAATGCCGGCAGGTCGCCCGGAAGCGACAGCTTCGGTGGCACATTCAGCGGCAGGCCGGGCAGCGCCGGCATGTCAACCTTTGCCACCTGGGGCAGGTTCGGAGTTGACGCGGGTGCGGCTCCCGCGGCAGGTGCTAGCGGCGATAACCCCGGGATCGAGCTGAGTCCGGGGATAGCCGGAGCCGCCGGAGCGGCGGGTGCCGCCGGCGCCGAGAGCCCCGGGATCGAAGCCGGCAGGCCCGGAATCGCCGGAGCCGCTGGGGCTGCGGGTGCAGCAGCCGCCGGCGGCGTCAGCCCCGGAATCGACGGGATAGCCGCCGGGGCGGACGCCGGCGTCGTCCCTGCGGCTGGGGTCAGCCCCGGAAACGTGATGCCGGGAGTTGCCGGCGGCGCCGGCGGGGTCGCCCCGAGTGCGGTTGCGAGGTTTTGCAGAATCTGCGGCGCGTTGGCCGCCGAAGCAATCAGCTGTTGCGGAATGTTGGCCACGATCGACGGATCCGGAACCGGCGCGGGGTCGGCGTGGGCGATACCGCCCGTCAGTAGTGCTGCGGACGAACCGACGACGACGGCGGTTGCGCGCAAGTAGGTCCAAATGGTTGGCATGACTCTCCCTGGGTTTCGACGACAGGTCCCGGCCCGAAGTTACTTTGATACTGGTGTGACTCAAGTGACACGTGTGGCATTTATTCGATCGTTACGGATACGAGTGATGGCAGTGATCCGGCGCCTTGAAAGTCCCGGTCGCAGGGTCGGGAACAGTGGATCGCCGGCAAAGCCCCGTCCGCACCTAGAAGCTGTGGTGACGACCGACAACGCCACAGCGCCTGTCGCGATCGCTAAAGTCGGGCAGATAGACACGACCTCGGCCGCCCCGGCGGCACCCATCACCCGGCGGCTGGCGAGTCTGCTGTACGCGACCGCGCCGGTGCTGTTAATCGCCAGCGTCGCCGCGCGACTCGCCTGGACATACCTGGCGCCCAATGGTGCAAACTTCGTCGACCTGCACGTTTACCTCGGCGGTGCGGCCGCTATCGACCATCCCGGCACCCTGTACAGCTACGTTTACGCCGATCAGACGCCGGACTTCCCGCTGCCATTCACCTATCCGCCGTTCGCGGCGGTCGTCTTCTATCCGCTGCACCTGTTGCCGTTTGGCCTGGTTGCTTTTCTGTGGCAGATCGCGACGATCGCGGCGTTGTACGGCGCGATTCGGATCAGCCTACGGTTGATGGGGGCGAGCGCCGATGCCGACGGGAGAAGCCACCGCGTGGCGATGTCATGGACGGCGGTCGGCATCTGGATCGAGCCGCTGCGCAGCACCTTCGACTACGGGCAGATCAATGTGCTGCTGATGGTCGGGGTGCTCTGGGCGGCCTACACCATGCGGTGGTGGTTATCGGGTCTGCTGGTCGGCGTGGCGTCCGGGATCAAGCTGACGCCGGCGATCGCCGGTGTCTACCTCCTCGGCGTCCGGCGCTTCGGCGCGGCCGTGACATCAGCGGTCGTGTTCCTTGCCACCGTCGGGATATCGATGCTCGTCGTCGGCGATCAGGCTCGCTACTACTTCACCGACCTGCTCGGCGACGCGCATCGGGTTGGGCCCATCGCCACCTCGTTCAATCAATCCTGGCGTGGCGGCATCTCCCGGATCCTGGGCCACGACGCCGGCTTCGGTCCACTTGTTCTGGCCGCCATCACCGTCACGGCCGTCCTGGCCATCCTGGCGTGGCGGGCGCTGGACTCCTCCGATCGGCTCGGCAAGTTGCTGGTGGTCGAGTTGTTCGGGCTGCTGTTCTCGCCGATTTCGTGGACCCATCACTGGGTGTGGCTGGTGCCGCTGATGATCTGGGCGATTCACGGACCGCTCCGCCACCGCCGCGGCGCACCGATTGTGGGCTGGGGTTGGCTGGCGCTCACCATCATCGGTGTGCCCTGGCTGCTGAGCTTCGCTCAACCGACCATCTGGCAACTCGGCCGCCCGTGGTATCTGGCCTGGGCCGGGCTGGTTTACATAGTGGCTGCGGTGGCGACCTTGATCTGGATTGCGGCTACCGGTAGACGCAACGCTGCGTCTCACGGGCCGGCTTCTCGGCAGCCCGCTGAGCGGTCCGCATCGTCGCAGGGTTAGTCCGCGACGATCCCGTTGATGTCGCGCGCCATGTTGATGTCGTTCTTGGTAATACCACCCTCGGAGTGCGTGACCAGTGCGAAAGTAACTGTCCGCCAACGGATATCGATATCCCGGTGGTGATCCTTGCTTTCCGCGTGTTCGGCCACGCGACGCACCGCGTCGATGCCGGCCAGGAAACTCGGAAACTTTATCGACCGGCGTAGGGCGCCGTCGGCACGCTTCCAGCCGTCGAGGTCGGGCAGTGCGGCGTCTACTTGTTCATCCGTTAACACAGCCATACCCCGACGGTATACCGTCACTGGCCATGCCGACCCAGATCGTCGTCGCCGGAGCCGTCATCGCCGGCTCAACGGTATTGGTGGCGCAGCGTGTCCGGCCGCCTGAGCTGGCTGGCCGCTGGGAGCTGCCCGGCGGTAAGGTGGCGCCCGGCGAGACCGAGCGTGACGCGCTGGCCCGTGAATTGGCCGAGGAACTGGGCCTCGAGGCCGGGGATGTCGCGGTGGGCGACCGCCTTGGCGACGACATTCCGCTGGATGGCATGACGACGCTGCGGGCGTATCGCGTGCAGCTGATTCGCGGTGAACCGCACCCGCGTGACCATAAGGCGCTGCGCTGGGTGACGGCGGCCGAACTGCGCGACGTCGATTGGGTGCCCGCCGACCGAGCCTGGCTGGGGGATCTGACCCGAGCGCTCTGAGGAGCCTCTGAGCAAGCTCCTGACAAGCCCACAGTTTCTCTGCAGGCAACGTACAGCGCTATCGCAGCAGACACGCGTGAAATTGGAAGGTAGATAAGCCCAAAAAGACCCTAACCTCGATTTGCATGCCGGTAGCGATCCCGATGGTTGTCAGGACGGTGTGGGCATGGTTCTCACGCCGTGATCTGGTGTCCCCAAATGCGGAAGCCCCACGTTGATGGCACAAATTTCTACTAACACGTCGAGCGTGGCCAGTGCGGTTGGACTGTCGTCCGCGGCCTATCGTGGTGGTCTATCGCTGCCCGGCGCGCAGGCCGTCGACGCGGATGGCCACGCAGGTACTAGCGCCGATTCCGACCGGATCAGGCGAGCGCGGGCTGACTGCCGAGCAGTCGACCAATCCCGAACACAAAGCAATTGGGTCGAACACATTCGAACCTGGCAGCGCGCCGCGCCGTCGATTGAGTAGGAGGATTAACGCTTGACTGTCACACCTCACGTCGGGGGAGCGATCGAGGAGCTGCTGGAGCGCAGCGGGCGTTTCTTCACGCCAGGAGAGTTCTCCGCCGATCTGCGCACGGTCACTCGGCAGGGCGGGCGTGCAGGCGACGTGTTCTACCGTGACCGATGGAGCCACGACAAGGTGGTCCGCTCCACACATGGCGTCAATTGCACCGGATCATGCTCGTGGAAGATCTACGTCAAAGACGGGATCATCACCTGGGAAACCCAACAGACCGACTATCCGTCGGTGGGGCCGGACCGGCCTGAATACGAGCCGCGCGGTTGCCCGCGTGGCGCCTCGTTCTCCTGGTACAGCTATTCGCCCACTCGGGTGCGCTATCCGTATGCCCGAGGCGTGCTGATCGAGATGTTCCGCGAAGCCAAAGCACGACTCGGTGACCCGGTTCTGGCGTGGGCCGATATCCAGGCCGACCCCGAGCGCCGCCGCCGGTATCAACAGGCGCGTGGTAAGGGCGGGCTGATTCGAGTGACCTGGGCCGAGGCCGCCGAGATGATCGCCGCGGCCCATGTGCACACCATCAAGACATACGGCCCGGACCGGGTTGCCGGCTTCACGCCGATCCCGGCGATGTCGATGGTCAGCCACGCATCGGGTTCCCGGTTCGTTTCATTGCTCGGCGGCGTGATGACGTCGTTCTACGACTGGTACGCAGACCTGCCGGTGGCCTCGCCGCAGGTGTTCGGTGACCAGACCGATGTGCCCGAATCTGGGGACTGGTGGGACGCATCGTATTTGATGATGTGGGGCTCCAACGTCCCGGTCACCCGGACTCCCGATGCGCACTGGATGGCCGAGTCCCGCTACCGTGGAGCCAAAGTCGTTGTCGTCAGCCCTGATTACGCCGACAACACGAAGTTCGCCGACGAATGGATGCGGTGCGCCGCCGGTACCGACGCTGCACTGGCGATGGCAATGGGCCATGTGATTCTTTCGGAATGCTATGTGCGCAAGCAGGTTCCGTTCTTCATTGACTATGTTCGCCGCTACACCGACCTGCCGTTTTTGATCAAGCTGGAAAAACGCGGCGACTCGCTGGTGCCTGGGAAGTTTTTGACCGCGGCCGACATTGGCGAGGAAGTCGAGAACTCAGCCTTCAAACCCGCTTTGGTGGACGAGGTCACCGACAGGGTCATTGTGCCGCACGGCTCACTGGGATTTCGCTTTGGCGAGGATGGCGTTGGGAAATGGAACCTCGACCTGGGTCCGGTCATTCCGGCGCTGAGTGTCGCGCGCGGCAACACCGACAACGGTGGCGGTGACGCCGAACTGGTTGAGCTGCCCAGCTTTGACACCATCGACGGCCACGGGGAGACGGTGCGCCGTGGCGTGCCGGTGCGATGGGTCGGCAAGCATCTGGTGTGCACGGTGTTCGACTTGATGCTGGCCCATTACGCGGTGCAGCGCGAGGGGCTACCAGGCGAATGGCCCGCCGGTTACGACGACCCCGGCCAGCAGAACACCCCGGCCTGGCAAGAACCGATCACCGGAGTGCCTGCGGCGCAGGCTATCCGTGTTGCCAAGGAATTCGCCCGCAACGCAGAGGAATCCGGCGGACGATCCATGGTGATCATGGGCGGTGGCATCTGCCACTGGTTCCACAGTGATGTCATCTACCGTTCGGTGCTGGCGTTGCTGATGTTGACCGGGTCGATGGGGCGCAACGGCGGCGGATGGGCTCACTACGTCGGTCAGGAGAAGGTGCGCCCGCTGACCGGCTGGCAGACGATGGCGACTGCCAGTGACTGGTCGCGGCCGCCGCGCCAGGTGCCCGGTGCCTCCTACTGGTACGCGCACACCGACCAGTGGCGCTACGACAACTACGGGGCGGACAAGCTCACCAGCCCGTTGGGCCGCGGCAAGTTCGACGCCAAGCACACGATCGATCTGCTGGCCTCGGCGACGGCGATGGGCTGGAGCCCGTTCTATCCACAGTTCGACCGGTCCAGTCTCGATGTCGCCGACGAGGCGAACCACGACGGGCGCGATGTCGCCGAGTACGTCGCTGAACAACTCAGCCAGCGCAAGCTGAAGCTGGCGATCACCGATCCCGACAACCCGGTCAACTGGCCGCGAGTCCTTTCGGTCTGGCGGTCCAACCTGATCGGGTCGTCCGGCAAGGGCGGCGAGTATTTCCTGAAGCATCTGCTGGGCACGGACTCCAATGTGCAATCCGAAGCGCCGGCCGACGGCGTGCGCCCCATCGATGTGACCTGGGACTCCGAGATCCCTGAGGGCAAGCTCGACTTGATG
>DASXMA010000390.1:0-4038 GCA_036495965.1 Mycobacterium sp. | reverse complement strand
CTCACCGCCCTCAAATCCGTCCGCGTCGTCGATATCGATCTCGGCAACAAAACCACCAAGCGATCCGTCACCCGTGGCTCACAGCGCGCCGCAACCGTGCTTCGCACCCTCGGCATTGGGCACCTCGAGCCGCCAACCCCGCCAGTCCCGGGCCAGACCATCATGTAGCCCTGTAGTGACAAACCGCGCTTCCGCCCCTAATGAAATCAAAGAGTTGCAGGCCACAAAGGGAAACATGCGCTAGGTCTGCATACCGCGACGGCCATCGCTTTGGTGCTGGGGACGATCTGCGCAACCGCTCTGGGCGTGGTCCTGATGGGCCTGCTGTTCTACAGCGAACGCGTACGCGACGAGGAAAGCAGCGACTGATCGTCAGCGTTGAGCGAGCCGCCGCGGGATCATCACCATCGGCCCTGCGCGATCGCCGATCTGCCCACGGTCGAATGCTCGGCCGACATCGGCTCCCGCAACGTCACGAACCCGCCAGAATGCACGAAACGCTCGGATTTGACGGATGAGACCGTCTCAAAGCTGGCGTGGTACGGGTCGTTCGGGCGCCGGCCGGCGAAGATTGCCGCCAGTGGCGGGACGACTCAACGAACTCCGGGACATACATCACGTCAATTCGCGCCTGCGCCACACTGTACCCGCCGCCGCTCGGCGTTGTCCGTAAGCGTCAACCCGCGTACACATTGCGGCTCGGTGACGATCGCGCGGAAACTAGCAGGATCGGGTGAAGCATTTCCGCGAGGGATTGATGGACGGGAACTCGTACGAGGCTCTTGAGAGGCCTCTTAAAGGTACGCTGTCGGAGCGGATCGAGGTTCGGGTGGAACGGCGGCGGCGGTGGAGCGTTGAGCAGAAACTCAGCGTTGTCCGCGAAACGCTTGAACGGGGGGCGGTAGCCAAGGTGGTGGCGGAGCGGCACGGGATCAGCACCGGGCTGTTGTATACTTGGCGCAAGCAGATGCTGACCACGGCCATGGCCGGATTTGTGCCGGTCGAGGTAGCACCGGAAGCACCGGTGCCGATGCTGGCGGCCGGTGCCGATCCCCCGGCCGAGCCGGCGCACGGCCTCGACGCAACCGCAGGCGGCGTGATCGAAGTGCAGTGGTCGAGCGGCGTGCGTGTGAGCGTACGCGGCAGCGTCGATGTGAAGCTGCTGCGCGGCGTGCTGGCCGAGCTGGGTAGCCACTGATGCTGCCGGCCGGCGGGGTACGGATCTATCTGGCCTGCGGTTTCACTGATATGCGGAGAGGCTTTCACACCCTCGCGGCACAAGTCCAGCTGTCGTTGCAGCGGGATCCACTGGACGGCTCGCTGTACGTCTTTCGCGGGAAACGCGGTGACCTGATCAAGATTCTGTACTGGGACCGGCAGGGGATGGTCCTGTACACGAAAAAGTTGGACCGCGGCCGTTTTGTCTGGCCACAGGCCAAGGACGGGGTAGTGTCGCTAACCGCGGGGCAGCTGTCGATGCTTGTTGAAGCGATCGACTGGCGCAATACCGCCTGGACGGTACGGCCGGAAGTGGTGGCGTAGGGTAGCGCAGACTTTTTGTGCCGATCCCAAAAATAAGGCTTGTACCAACTCGGCCGGTTCGCTATGCGCTGGTCATGGCGGATGTCGAATCACTGCTGGAGGAGATTGTCACCCTGCGCGACATGGTGGCGGAACGCGATGCCCTGCTCGCCGGGTTCACCATCATCGAGACGGAACTGAAGACAGCGAAGCTCGAGATCGAGCATCTGAAACTGCAACTGGCCACGCTGCGGCGGCAACGGTTTGGCCGGTCTTCCGAGAAGCTGGATCGCGAGATCAGCCAGCTGGAATTACGCCTGGAGGAGCTTGAAGAGAATCTCGGCGAGAAGGTCGCCGCGCAGGACGCGCAGGCCAAGCCCGAGTCGAACAGGGACCGCAAGGATCGCCGGAAACCCGGTGGGCGCAAGCCGCTGCCGGCGCATCTGCCGCGCGAGACAGTGGTCCACGAACCGGAAATCCGCTGCACCTGCGGCAACTGCGATCCCGGGCGCCTGGTCAAGATCGGCGAGTCGAAGACCGAGGTGCTGGAGAAGATCCCGGCCCGGTTCAAGGTCATCGAGCACGTACGGCCCAAGTTTGCATGCCGCCTGTGCGAGGCGGTGTTCCAGGCGCCGGCACCGGAGTTGCCGATCGAGGGCGGCCGGCCGGGGCCAGGACTGTTGGCCAACGTGGCTGTCTCGAAATACTGCGATGGTTTGCCTCTGTATCGCCAGACCGGCATCTTCGCGCGCGAGGGCATCGAGATTGACCGTGCCACCCTGGCCGACTGGATGGGGCACGTCGCCTGGTGGGTCATGCCGCTGGCGGAGCGCATCGGCGAGTATGTCCTGGGGCACGACGTCGTATGGACCGATGACACGCCGATCCGCACTCTGGCGCCGGGCAACGGCAAGACCCGCATCTCACGGTTCTGGTGCTACGCGGTTGACCCGAGGCCGTATGACGGCCCCGGCCACCCAGCGGTGTTCTATCGCTACAGCGCCAATCGCAAGGGCGAGCAACCGCGCGGTCATCTGGAAAACTTCAGCGGCTATCTGCATACGGACGCATTCGCGGGGTATAACGCGCTCTATCGTACGACGGGGAACCAGCCGCCTCGGGTGAGCAACGTTGCATGCATGGCACACGCGAGGCGCAAGGTCTTCGATGTGTTCGAGAAGACCAAGTCGCCGATCGCGGAAGAAGCACTGCGTCGAATCCAGGATCTCTACGCCATCGAGGCGAAGATCAACGGCAGACCCGCCGATGAGCGCCGGGCGGCGCGACAGCAACACAGCAAGCCCCTGCTTGACGATTTGCATCCCTGGCTCAAGGAACAACGACGGCGATTGCCGGGCAAGTCGCCACTTGGTAAGGCATTCCAATATTCCCTCAGTCGTTGGGATGGCCTGACACGCTATCTCGAGGACGGCCGGCTCAGTATAGACAACAATTTATCCGAGCGGCTGATCAGGGATATTGCGATGACCCGCAAAAATTATCTCTTCCTCGGTTCCGACCGCGGCGGAGACAGAGCGGCGGCTATTTATACAATTATCGAAAGCGCAAAGCTCATCGACTTGAACCCGGAAGCCTATCTCGCCGAGGTTCTCGACCGGATGGCACGAGGCCATCCCATCACCCGCCTTGACGAGCTCTTGCCCTGGAACGTCAAGGCCCGGCAGGCCGCCGCCGCGGCCTGATCATCGCCCTGACCTGACGGTTGAGTGTGCCGGCTGATCCGACGCCGGGGGCTTCGCGAACAGCTTTGTGAACAGCCGCTCGCTCTCCGCGAGTCCCTCCTCGGTCAGCATGACCGACTTCGCCTTGCCGACCGGGTCGTGGATCAGGCCCTTACGGTGCAACCGATCCATCGCGTCCCAGTCGAACCCCTTCCACGCCCTGACGTCGTCATGAAGCGTGAGATACAGCAGGGCCAGCACCGCCTCGTCGATCTTGTCCGTGTCGATCTCCACCAGGTCGCATCCCAGCAGTTCGTGCCACCGCTACGGTCACGCCCGGCTATCGAGCACGTCAATCCCCGCCGGCGAGCCGACGTCCGCTCCGAACCTACGCCTCGGTGTCTGCGAGACAAGCCGCTCGGCCAGTGATTGGGCTGTCTCCGGTGTAAGCCGGACGACCACTTCGAAACTGTTGCCCTCGACCCGTAGCGTCGGGTTGTTCGGATTGCCGGTGACGCTGATGCGGGTCCGGCAGTGTGTGCAGTTGATGAAGATGTCGTCGTCCATCAGTCGTTCTCCCTTCCTCGCCCGGAGATCACTGCAGGGTCGGGACTTCCACATGCCCGCCCCGAACGGTATCTCGCGCGTACGGGACAGTGTTCACGGGCAGCTCGCGTCGGGGGAAGGTGCCGGCGGTCTGACGCTTACGTTCCTGCGAAGCGACAGACGTGCAAATTACTGTTACATCATTGCGTTAACAACGCCGCTACGTAACGCGGCACGTCGCGGGGGTTTACCCGTTTGTGCCGCATCAGATGAACAGCAGGCGCTGAAG
>DASXMA010000389.1:0-13147 GCA_036495965.1 Mycobacterium sp. | reverse complement strand
CGATTCTCGTTCAACGTCAAGGGCGGTCGCTGCGAGGCGTGCACCGGCGACGGCACCATCAAGATCGAGATGAACTTTCTGCCCGACGTGTATGTGCCATGTGAGGTCTGCCATGGCGCCCGGTACAACCGGGAAACCCTTGAGGTGCACTACAAGGGCAAGACCATCTCCGAAGTGCTGGACATGTCGATCGAAGAAGCAGCGGAGTTCTTCGAGCCGATCACCGGCATTCACCGCTATCTGCGCACGCTGGTCGACGTCGGCCTGGGCTATGTGCGGCTGGGCCAGCCCGCGCCGACGCTGTCCGGCGGCGAGGCGCAGCGGGTCAAACTGGCCGCGGAGTTGCAGAAGCGCTCGACCGGGCGCACCATCTACATCCTCGACGAGCCGACCACCGGGTTGCATTTCGACGACATCCGCAAGCTGCTGAATGTGATCAACGGCCTTGTCGACAAAGGCAATACGGTGATCGTCATCGAGCACAACCTGGATGTGATCAAGACATCGGACTGGGTCGTGGACATGGGTCCGGAGGGTGGTGCCGAGGGCGGAACCATTGTCGCCGAGGGCACTCCGGAGGGCATCGCCGCGGTGCCCGAAAGCTATACCGGGAAGTTTCTGGCCGAGGTAGTCGGTCGCGGCGCACCGGCCGGTTCGGCTCAGCGTTCCAACCGGCGGCGAAAAGTCGGCGCCTGAGCTGATACGCGCGACACTCAAACCCGCGAAGGATACTCAGCCCGCGCCGGCGAGCAACGCTTGAAAAGCCTCCTCCATGCATACGGCATACCTGGCGGGGTCCGGTAGGGCGTCGCGATCCGCCGTAGCGCTGATCGACAAAGTTCCGTTGTAGCTCGCGACGACATGGATGAGGTTCAGGCCCCCCACCAGGGGACCGAGACCGGCGGCGCGTACCAGTCGAGCACCGCTGAAGTAGATCGGTTCGGTTGGACCGGGCACATTGGTCACCGTTGTGTTGGCGATCGTTGGGCCAGAAAACGGAAGCACGCTCGCCGCCTTTGCAGTCACCCCGAGCAGTGAGGTTGGCACTGTTCCAATCAGATCGACCAGCTGGGTCCTGATCGATTGATCCGACTCTGAACGGCTTCCCGCGGTCGCTTCGGCGATCGCTGCCAGCCGCTCGAGTGGATCAGCGATGTCCGTGCCGAGCGTTTGCAACCGACCGAACAACACGTTCCCATTGCTGCTCTCATCGCCCGCCCCGCGCAGTGAGATCGGGCACGCCGCAACGAGCGACGCATCGGGCAGTTCGCCGTGGCCACTGAGATATTCGCGAAGGGCGCCGCCGACGTAGGCCAGCGCTACATCGTTGATAGTCGAGCCGGGCACGCTTGCCTTGATCCGTTTGAAATCGGCGAGATCGTGGAACCGCGCCTCGAAGACACGGTGCGGCGACACTGTTTGGTTGAAACGGGTCTTCGGGGGAAACGACGGCCTGCTACCCGTCGTGACCCTGTGTACGACACCGCCGACCAGCTTGCCCGGCAGACCGGCCAAGCCACTGACCACCTTCGGGGCACTCGACGCGAGCACGGCGCCCGCCCGCAACGGGTGCAGCGCTGCATCGATCGCCGTGCGTGCGAGTAAGTCTCCGGTCGAGGGAAGAGGTCTGGGGCGCCAGGGAGTCTCGGGTCCGGCGGGGCGGGGGCCATCTGCGGCAAGGTCGTGCAGTGCCGCGATCGTCTGAACGCTCGCCATCCCGTCGACTGCGCAGTGGTGCAGTTTCAACGCCATCGCGAACGAGCCCTTGGGCACTCCGGGCACGGAATTCAGTCCTTCAATGACAGTGATCTCCCACGGCGGACGCCGCAGGTCGATCTGCCGTGCGTGCAGCCGTGCGACCTGGATACAGAGCTGGCGCCAGTCGCCGGGCTGGGGCAGCCCGACATGACGGACGTGAAACTCGAGATCGAAGCCCGGGTCATCTACCCAGTACCGCCGATGTAAACCGCCCGGTAGCTCGGCCAACCGCCGCCGAAACACATCCGCAAGATGCAGCCGGGCGTCGAGCTCCTCGAGAATGCCCTTGAAGGTCACCTTGCCGCCCGGGGCGGTCGACGGGTCATAGATCAAGAGCATCTGAATCTGCAACGGCGTCGCCGGCGTCTCCGCGCGCAGCATCATGTCATCGGTCCAACTCAGCTGCCGCACGGACGGGTCCCCTTACGCTCGCTCCCTTCGCAAGAGTAGGCCCGGCGCGCCGCGCATCGGGAAATTGGGTTCGATGGGCCGGAAAGCCTCCGCTAGAAATCACCATCTTGCGACGAAGCAGTGGATCGCGACGACCGCGGGGCATACCGCCCAGGTCACATCGCCGCTGTCGTGTTGCTGGAGTCTGGCGTGCTACGGTCGGCACTCACGGCATAGAGCCGATTTAGGCAGGTGCTTCAAATATATGGCTCAGCCGTCCACCGGAGCAGTAGGCTCCGGGCACGACGTCGTGCCGCCCGACGTCAGTGACGAGGGTGACCACGGCAGGCGCATTACCTGTGCAGCCGTATTGACGCCCGCATCGGACAGTATCGATTGTGGCTCGGTGCTGCGGTTCTGCTGTGCCGATTGAGAAGTTCCCGCTTAGCTGACCTCGCGCCAATCCTCGTCTTGTGCGCGCAAACGACCACCCAAGAAGATCGGACGTGACCCAGAATGCTGCGGTTGGCAAACATTCCCCGTCTGCGCGTCGTCGCGCGAACGCCCTGCACCGCTGCGAGCGAATCGGGTTGAGCATCCATGGCCATCACCGAAGTACCTGAATACGCCCATCTGAGCGACACGGATCTCGAGGAGCTCGCGGCCGCGTTGGAAACGATCCGTTGCGATATCGAGGCATCGCGTGGCACGAAGGATCGGGCATACATCAAGCGCGTCATCGCTTTTCACCGATGCCTCGAGATCGCGGCGAGGCTCGCCATCGGCATGAGTAAGGGTAAGTTGGGCTGGGCCGTCGGCACCGGCGCACTGGCCGCGGCCAAGTCCATTGAGAACATGGAACTCGGCCATAACATCAGCCACGGTCAATGGGATTGGATGAATGACCCGGAAATCCACTCCAATAGTTGGGAGTGGGACACTGCCGGTCTGACGTCGCAGTGGCGACACTCCCACAACTACCGACACCACGTCTTCGCGAACATCGTCGACATAGACGACGACCTCGGATTCCGAATCATGCGAGTCACTCGAGACCAGGAGTGGCAGCCGGGCACGTTGCTGCAGCCGTTGTATGCGGTGCTGCTGGCGGTGGCCTTCGAATGGGGCGTCGCACTGCATGGCTTGATATCAATCCAGGAAGGCGAGACCACAGACGCCGCTAAATCCGCCCACAAAACATCGCTGCTCCGCAAGATGGCTCGCCAGGCCGGCAAGGACTATGTGCTCTTTCCTGCGCTGAGTCGCCGGCGGTGGTGGCGCACGCTGGCGGCCAACGTGGTGGCCAATGGGCTGCGCAATGTCTGGGCATACATCGTGATCGTCTGCGGTCACTTCGTGGACGGAGCGGAAAAGTTCACCCCATCAGTGCTGGATTACGAGACGAAGCCCGAATGGTATTTGCGTCAAATGCTGGGTACCGCGAACTTCCAGGCCGGGACGGTACTGGGGTTCATGACAGGAAATCTCTGCTACCAAATCGAACATCACCTCTTTCCTGACCTGCCGAGTAATCGCTACCCCGAGATCGCAGCGCGGGTGCGCGCTTTGTGCGTCACCTACGACCTGCCCTACACGACCGGTTCGTTGCTTCGCCAGTACCTGCTCACCGTGCGCACAATCTGCAAATTGGCGCTTCCGGACCGGCTTCTTTTCGCTACCTCCGACGACGCACCAGAGACAGCGTCCGAGAACAGATTCCGGAATATCGCGAAACGATCGCACCTACCAGGAGCCGGGGACGATGTGCGGCGACGCGGGTTGGCGACAGCAATACTCGCGCGCAGCAATCCACGCCAGCTCAGACCGTTCGGCCCAGCCGATATAAAGCATCCGGCACCTCGCTGAAAGCAGGATGCCGGTAATGCACACGGTGACAATGGGAACGGCGGCTACCACGGTTCACGCGGCGGGCTTGCCAACAACCGTGGAGGCAACTAGGGTATCCCGCTATTCCTCTTTGTGAAGCATTCGAATTGTGTTGCGGCACAATGCGTTTACACGTACACGTGCCAGACGGGTCACTTGACGGCAGGCGCATGCATGCTCGCCATTACTCCCTCGCCCGGCGATTGACGAGGCCGGTCACGTAGCGCGAATCGATCTCTTCGCCGCCGTCGCCGTAGTAGACGCGGTGGGGCCCGCTTGCTGTGTCGTCGGCGGTATGGGTGACTTTGATCCACCTGCCGGATGTCGGATCTTGGAGCACGTCTCCTTCCCGGACGTCCGACAGGTGCACCTGTTCTATGGCATGTTCCGAACTCATTGTTCTCCGGATCGTTGTTAGTAGCGGGCTGTGTCCACCTTCCGGGGACCGTCCCGGTGATCACCTTGAGGATTCTCCAGTCAACTACACCGGTCAATCACAGATTCACCGGGCTGCCGAACCGAGGCGTTAGACAGCCGCTCTGAGCCGTGGCTGCCGAGCCGTCGGCCATGACAGCAGCGTTGCGCTCGTCATTTCGTCGCGTCCCGAAAAAAAATCAGTCGACGAGCGCCAACGTATAGGCGCGCCGCAGCTTCCCCGACCAGCATTTGATCATGTACGGTTACGCGGTAGGTATATACAACGTAGCCAGCGTCCGCACGAATTTGCTGTCGCGATCGATGTGGTTTCTGCGCCCGTCCCCGAAATCGAGTTGGGTCATCGCATGACGCCGACAGGCATCGCGACAATCCCGAATACCTCCGTGCCCGGTCTCTAGCCAGCGGGGAACGACCACGATGGAATGCACAGCCGCGGTCGGGTGCTCGCCCGGCGCGGTCACCCGCTGCGGCAACGTCGCCGCCCACGCGACTGGGGCCGGCTTCGGCGGGGTCGACGCGGTGCTCGTCTACCGGGCGTTGTTCGGGTTCCTGTACGGCCAGGCGCTCACTGAGTTGCAGGAGGTCGTCGAACGCCCCGACGAGACCGACGATGTGCTGCGGCTAGGCTTGCACCGGCTGCACATCAGCGAATTCCTGCACTTGCGTGCGCTCGCGCCAACTTGGGCCGCCTACGACGGGCTTACCGAACTCGGCCGCGGACACGACATGCTGGTTAGTGGGTTGGCAGCTCAACTCGCCTTTCCCGATGGCAGGCCGGCACAGACGCACACCCGGATCAACCTAACGATGTCACCAAGAACGGACACGACCATGATGCTGCCGCAGCCCAATCTCGACAGCGCGCCTGTCGGGGCGCGAGTCGAGCCTGACGCCACCTTCGCCGGAACGTCCGAGACCCGTTGATGGCAATAACGGACGTAGCCGAATACGCCCACCTGTGCGACGCGGACCTCGAGGCACTCGGAGTCGAACTGGACGCGATCCGCCGCGACATCGAGGATTGGCGTGGCGAAAAGGACAGCGCATACATTCGGCGTACCATCGCATTTCAGCGATTCCTCGACATTGCCGCGCGGCTGGTGATAGCCGGCACCCGCGGCAAGGTTGGCTGGGCGTTCGGCACCACCGCGCTCACCATGGCCAAGAGCATCGAGAACATGGAACTCGGCCATAACATTGGGCACGGCCAATGGGATTGGATGAACGACCCCGAAATCCATTCCAGCACATGGGAGTGGGACATGGCGGGTGTCTCGTCGCAGTGGCGGTATTCCCACAACTATCGCCACCACATGTTCACCAATGTTATCGGCGTGGACGACGACCTTGGATTCGGCGTCCTGCGGGTCACACGCGACCAGAAGTGGCAGCGGGGTAATCTGTTTCAACCTTTGCGAAACGTGTTGTTGGCCATCATGTTCGAGTGGGGCATCGCGGCGCACGGCTTGCATTCGGAGCATGAGCGCGCGGCTACCGACGCTGAGAAGTCCGCCGTCACCCATGCGCTGATCCGCAAGATGGCCCGGCAGGCCGGCAAGGACTACGTATTCTTTCCCGCTCTCAGTCTTCGACGTTGGCGCCGCACGCTCACGGCGAACGTGGCCGCCAACCTGCTGCGCAATCTGTGGGCATACATCGTGATCGCGTGTGGGCACTTCGTGGATGGCGCCGAGAAGTTCACCCCCGCCGTCCTTGAGGGGGAGACCAAGCCCGAGTGGTATCTCCGACAAATGCTGGGCACCGCCAACTTTGATGCCGGTCCAATCATGGCATTCCTCAGTGGAAACCTTTGCTACCAGATCGAACACCACCTTTTCCCCGATCTGCCGAGTAACCGCTACGCGGAAATCGCCCAACGGGTTCGGGGGGTGTGCGCCACCTACGACCTGCCGTATACGACCGGTCCGCTTGTTCGCCAGTATCTGCTCACCTTCCGCACCATTTCCAAGTTGGCGCTTCCCGATCGGTTCCTGACCGCCACTTCTGACGACGCACCCGAGACGGCGTCGGAAAACAAGTTCCGCAACGTCAACGCACCCTATGTGTTGCGCGACGGCACTGGTGATAGGCGGCGACGCGGACTCGTGACTGCGATACGTGATCGGCAGATTCGGCGCCACTCGAGGAAGTTCGTGCCCGTCGGTGGCGCTGCGCGTCACGCCCGGCCTGCCTCACCGCGCAGGATATACGTGGGTCATCCTCATGATGCGTAGTCCTCAGTTGGTGTGCTGGCCGACGTCCTGGGACCGGTCGAGCGGCAGTCTTCGCAGTAGAAGCCTTCCAGGGGGTCAGTGCTGCGCCGCCTACGATGCGCCAACGACGGCTTTGCCACACGGATTTCGGTGTCTTGTTGGCGCCGTCCGCAGCGAACCCGAGGAGGCGTGACAGTAGTTTGCTGCTCGGCGAATCTTCTCGGGGATCGAGTTCAATGCATGAAGTACCTGCACCGCAAGGTCGTGGTGGGCGGCGTCTTCAAGCGGCGAATACAACTGCAACGTCTCATGGAGAAGTCTTGACCGGATTCCATAGCCGAACAAATTGTTGACTCAGAGATCGTCGTTGCTGCCGTTTCGTCGAATGCGTTAGCTCTTAAAGGAAAGTCGTCCGACGGTTGCTCAAACCCCTGGACCGACTGATTAGGCTGCCCGTCAACAAACCGGAACGATACCCAGTCCGCCCAGGGGTTCTCGTGCTGAATCGCTAGACGGCGGTCACTCCCACCGCCTGAGGACCTTTAGGGCCCTGGCTGATCTCGAACTGGACTCGTTGATTTTCCTCAAGGGAGCGAAAACCGTCCCCTTGGATCTCAGAATGGTGGACAAAAACGTCTTTTGCACCGCCGTCAGGGGCGATAAATCCGAAACCTTTATCGCTGTTGAACCATTTCACAGTTCCCTGTGTCATACTAACTTCTCTCTTTTCAAGTGGATGTAATTTAGATACATCCATGATCAACTTTAACACAACGCAGCCAACAAAATTGACAGCGGTGGAAAGATTCCGGTCACCTCCGCTTGGCTACTAAGTGTTGTTCGATTACTCTGTGTCCAGATGTCTTGGTACGTCATGGGTTCGGCGACGCAGGTCCGATGACGCTGGATCAAGACGCAAGGCCTGGGTGACGGGTCCGGTCGCGCACGATTGAGCCGGACGTTGGGGAATTTGTCGCCTCAGCGTTTCTTCGTATGCAGCAATGCCTCAGTTTGTGAGATCTGGGCGGTCTTGGACCGCTTCGCGGCGCGCTTCTCTTTCAGCGATTTACCCGACTTCTTAGTCATGGTTTGCCGGGGAGATTTATCAGACATCGCGGCCCTTTGATATGGGGGCCTGTGTTGGTCCCGGTTCCCCGAGTGTACGCTCACTCGGCCCGCGCAGCCCCACCTCTGCCCAAAACGGCTGTCAACCAGATTGCCGAAAAAGACTCGAAAAAAAGACAATTCACCTCCCGTTTTGGCCTGAACTCGCCCGGAACTAGTTTGGCGTCACTCGCCCCTTGGGGGGCTCGTTCTGCGTGGGCTGCGCCGCGGTGGCCATTTTCCTCGTCTGTTGCACCGAGGTCGTGCTGCGCGTAGCTCAAGAACACCAGTTCACCGTCACAGTCGACGTCGCTGTCGGGATGGCCGCACAAGCGATTCGGTGTGATGAGCGGCGAAGTGCCTCTTCGCCTCGTGACCACGCGCGGCCAGACTCTACCTATCCATGGCCGGCCAGTCGTTAGCTCGGAGGAGCGTTACGTGCACGGCGCGACCGACCGACAGATGCACTGTCCGCCGGCTACTAGGCCGAATTCTCCTTTATAGCAGCGCTGTAGAGATTCGTTGTATCTCTCGGCGTCGCCTCTGACACCCTCGCCGCTGAGCGGCCGCAAATGAACGTCGTGTATTGCGCGGTGCGTACAGCACCCAAACCCGCCAGGCCAAATCTTTTGCATCACACGGGCGATGGTCGCGTGGCGATCGGGTTTGAAGCGCTCATCGACCCGTCGCCCGGAAAGCACATCTTCTCATAACTGGACAAGGCCGGCGCCACTGTAATGAGCCGGCCTCTGATTCCCCATGGCTTCTACAGATGCCCAGGAAACTGGGCCAAGCCTACCGCACTCTAGGCGGGAACTCACTATCCCGGCGCCGAGTCTTCCGAGCGCACCGAACCCGACGCACATTGCCGGACGAGTTGCCGTAACACTTCCGCATTCATCGGTTGTGCTGAACCGGAGACCTCGCACAGAACGCGCCGTGCCTCCTCGCCAGGACTTGAAGGCGATAGCACGAACAACACAGCGTCGCGAGAATGCGTGCCCATCAGATAGATGGTGTCGCTGAAAACCAGCCGGTATGGATCGAGCGAGACCATTTCGTTGCGACGGATGACCCGTGCGGGTGCAGGCAGCCACACGCTCGGGTCGTAAACGACTCGGTGCACCCGGCCAATCCATGAACCGAATACGGCAACCAGGTCGGGTAGCTCTGAGCTCAGGTCCAAGCTTTTTGGCCACCAGGCTCCGTCTACGGCGCCGCGGGTTTGGTCGCGTTCACATAGCGCTAATCGGGCCACCCTTGAAGGGCTGCAAGAAACGTGCGCCACCGTGACGCTCCCGTCTAGTAATTCGCTATCGCAGACGGCTACCGAAGGGGCGGCACACGACAAGCCCACGATGCCAACAGAATAACCCCCATCGACGGCGAGATGATGCGCGAATCGCCCGCAGCCGACGCTCAATGCGTTCACGGCATTCGCCGACTGACTTATCACATAATTCCAGTAGGAGAAAAGGCTCAAGCGTGGCCGCCCTTTGATCCTGCTGACCTTCTGAAGCCCGGATGACGACGCTGCGGTGTGCCGTTTATCCAAAGGCAGTGACAACGGCGGGCAGCGTTGTGGCGCAGCAGCTTTCAAAGACGAGCAACCGCAGATCGGTTGTCGTGATCCGCCGGACGCATGTCCTCAGCGTATGGAAACCAGTTCGTCGATCGAATCCTGTGGCAAGTCGCCGTCAACGACGGCGGTCACCACCAGCTGGTTCAGCGTGATCTCGCCTTTGTGATTATCGAGGAACGCAGTATCGGAGGCGTCGCGACCGGTGGCTATGCGCACCAAGGTCTGCCGCGGAGCTAGCAGCGTCGCGTCGACCACCCGCCATTGCCCCGCGACGAAAGCCTCGGCCACCGCGTGGAAGTCCATCGGATACACGCCCGGCGCGTAGACCGACACCAAGCGGGCCGGGACATTGACCGCACGCAGCAGCGCCACCACCAGATGCGCGTAGTCACGGCACACACCTTCGCCGGCGAGTAACGTGTCCACCGCCCCGTCGATCGGATCGCTGGAGCCGGGCACATAGTTCAGCCTGGTGCCCACCCAGGAGCTCACGTGCTCGAGCAGGCTCGCCGAATCACCGTCGTTGCCGAATTCGGTTGCGGCAAAACCATAGAATTTATCGGCCTCGGCGTAGCGGCTAGGCCTCAGGTACATCGACTGGTCGTATTCGGTCACTGGAGCCGGATCGGTCTGACCCACGATCGTCGCCGTGTAGTCGACCTTCAGTGTGCCCACGGCTGCGTCGAACTTATGGATACGGTTGCCGTGTACACCGCTGACTTCCATGGGCCGGATTGGCCGTTCGTTCAAGACGAAGCGCAGCGACTCGAAGACCTCAGCGCGTGGATGCGGCGCAACGGCAATCTGAAACTCGAGTGTCGTGGCCGCGGTGATTTCGACTTCGATCTCTGCGCCCACTTCTCGTCTCATAGCGCGATAATGCGCCTGTCGTCCCGGATTCGCCAGCCGCGCATCGCGCAGCCGGGGCTGCCGTACAGGTCAGCTTCCACTGGGCCGGTGTCGGTCAGGGCCTTTGGGACCGCGGTCAACGTTGTGCCGAACCACCACTTGATGTCTGCGGCGGTGTGGCGGGCCCGAACGTCCGCCGCCATCGGCGGGTCAGCTCGGCTTGCGTGGGTTGAGTGTCTCGGGCAGCGCTTGGCTTGCCCGACCACAACGTCCGTCGTATAGCCAGATGTCTTACCGCAGAAAGTTTCTGATACAACAGGAGCTCCAGGTGTGCGGTGCTGAGAGCGGGGCACCGCGCCCACCGCGACAGGTACGGAGTCTCGGGGTCGGTGGCATTTGGTCTCACCAGCCGCGCGGTAACCGTGGATATCGGCTCCGAGTTCAGTTGCTGAGAGAAGTGCCTGCGTGCCAGGAGGCTCCGCCGCCTTCGACACTCAGTTTTCGCGCCGGACTGGTTACCGCCGCTTAGCTCTCGTCGGGGTGCATCGACTCACGGATCTGCGCCAAGCGCTCGGCAGCCGCGCGCTGACGCTCTTCGTATTGCTCCTCGACCTCGCGACCTTCTGGGGTTTCCGCGGCAAGTTCCGCGGCGCCTAGCGAGGTCGCGTACCGGGTTTCGATCTTCTCCCGGACAGATTCGAAGGTCGGCACACCCGCGCTGTCGTAACCCGGGTCGGGAGGGGTGGCGTCGGAAGTTCCTGGTTCGTCGGGCATGTCGCCACGCTACTGCGGCTCTGAGTCTCGCGCCTGCGTCTCGCGCTCGAAATAGCGCACCATCTGCTCCCAATACACCAATGTGAGCGCCATCTGGGCCACGGTTGCGATCGCCGCCGGCGCGGGTCGATGCCGACGGGCCGAGATGACAGCACTCAGCGAGGCCGCGGATGTCAGCGCGCTGACCAACATGGCCGTGTCTCGGGGTCGACGGCTGATCCACAGCTCCTCGCCCAGCATTGCCCGGGTTGACCAGGCACCCTCATGGGCAGGCTTGCCGAAGATGAATGGATTGACCGCCAGCCACGCCACCAGCAGCACCGCATGACTCCATCGCCGCGTCCATGCCGGCAGCAGTGTCAATGGTGTGCTCGCCCAGCGTGTCCACGCACTCCACGGATTGCAGTGCCGCGCAAACAGCGCACGCCGAGCGCGCGCAACAGGTAGCACTGGAACGGCTACTTCATAGCGGTGGCGGGACGCTCAGCGGGGACCACCGGGCCAGTAAGGACAGAGGGCGGGGTTGCGCCGGGCAACGCGACCCGCTTAACGTCCGGAGTGCCCAACCGGCCGGCCAGCCATGGCAGTGCGGCCACGAAGACTCTGTCCGCGAATGGCCAGTCATGCTTGCCCGGCTGCGGGAGCACCGCGCAGTCGATCCCGTTGGCACGGCCGAGCGCGCACAGCGAATAAGCAGCGGCGGTCTGATTGCTCGGGTTGGCGGCGGCGTCGCGGCTGGCAAGATGTATCGAACCGGTATCCGCGAACGCGAAGTTGCGGCGTGGTGCCGGCGGGGCGTCCGAAGAGACCGCGAACCACCCGGCCACGTCGCTGTAATGGCCGTGCCGGTTGATCACGGTGGTCGGGTCGAATGCCGCCCACGCGTTCGCGTTTCCGCCGAACAGCCTGGCGATGGATTGCGCCTTAGTCCCTGCATTCGGGAAGAAGTCACCGGCGACATCAACAAACGCACTGAACATCTCGGGGTGCATGACGGTCAGATCCACGGCGCAGGTCCCGCCCATGGACCAGCCCACAATGCCCCAGTTGGACCGAGCGGGGCTGACGCCGAAGTTCGAAATCATATAGGGGACAACGTCTTTAGTTAGATGATCGGCGGCATTGCCGCGAATCCCGTTGACGCATTCGGTGTCGTTGTTGAAGGCCCCTCCGGAGTCCACGAACACCAGAACCGGAGCTTTGCCCTGATGGGTGGAAGCGAAGTCGTCGATGGTCCTGATCGCGTTGCCCGCACGCGTCCAGTCCGCGGGGGTATTAAACTGCCCGCCGATCATCATCACCGTCGGCAGTTGCAGCGGTGGGTTACTCGCGAACCATTCGGGCGGCAGGTACACCAGTTCCCCGCGATGTCTGAAGTGTGAGGCATCCGCCGGGATCACCACCGGCACGACGCTGCCGTGCGCGGGACGGGTTCCGTGGGCGGCCATCGCAGTGATGGTGGCCTTGTCGGTCTGATCGGGCAGCGGACCGGAGGTGAGCTGATTCCACGCGGACTGCACGGTGGGGAAGTAACCGACCCACAGGTTGACCACCAGCGCCGCGCTGAGCAGGCACAGCGGCACGGCCGCGAACGCCGCGCCGCGCCGCCACCGGCGCGCGCTGTGCCAGCCCAGAATGAGGACCGCCCCGGCCATACCTGTCAATGCCACCCAGAGCCACAGCGCCGATGGCGCGGGTTCATCGGAGAGGCCGCGGTCGACGATGTACCAGTGCGTTGCGTAGGCCGTAATACCGCCGACCATCGCAGCCGCCGGCAGCCACACAGTTCGCCAGCGCCGCGAGCGCCAGCCGACGGCCAACGCCAGCACGATGCCGGCACTGACCTGGACCGTGATGGGCACCCAGCCGTGCATCAGCGAGGTGTGACTGGCCGCCAGCAACTGTGCCCCGGCATAGGGCGTCGACGCTGCCACGGGCTCCATTGTGATGGATCGTTAACATTCCCGGAACATATTCATCGAATGTTCGCTGTGGACCAGCAAGGAGCCCATCGCCCCCGTTAGTGGGGCTTGGCCAGCGGAAATGGCAGCGTCTCGCGGATGCTGCGGCCAGTTATGAGCATCACGAGGCGATCGATGCCCATCCCGAGCCCGCCGGTCGGCGGCATGGCGTATTCCATCGCTTGCAGGAA
>DASXMA010000388.1:0-2908 GCA_036495965.1 Mycobacterium sp. | reverse complement strand
CCACCCAGGCCGTCGTGGCGTGGACCATGACGGGAAACACGCTGGCCCTGGCAACGGTGATCCCGCTGACCGGCTGGGCGGCCGACCGGTTCGGCACCAGGCGGCTGTTCATGGGATCGGTGCTGGCCTTCACCCTCGGGTCGCTGCTGTGTGCGCTGGCACCCAACATGACGCTGCTGATCGCCTTCCGGGTGGTGCAGGGGTTGGGCAGCGGCATGCTGATGCCGCTGGCCTTCACGATCCTGACCCGCGCGGCCGGACCGAAACGGCTGGGCCGGTTGATGGCGGTGCTGGGCATCGCTACGCTGCTGGGCCCAATGGGAGGGCCGATTCTCAGCGGCTGGCTGATCGGCTCCTTTGGCTGGGAGTGGATCTTCCTAATCAACATTCCGATCGGCGCCCTGGCGTTCATGCTGGCGGCGGTCGTCTTCAAAAAGGACGAAGCGCACCCGTCGCAGACATTCGACTTCATCGGCATGCTGCTGCTCTCCCCCGGCCTGGCCCTGTTCCTGTACGGCGTATCGTCCCTGCCCGCGCACGGCACTGCCACCAATCGTGCGGTGTGGATTCCCGCATCAGTTGGCCTGCTTCTGATCATCGGATTCGTGTTCCACGCGCTGTTCCGCGCGGATCACCCGCTGCTCGACTTGCGACTGTTCAAGAACCGGACTGTCGCACTGGCCAACACGACGATGTTGTTGCTCGCGATCGCGTTCTTTGGCGCCGTGTTGCTGATCCCCAGTTACTTTCAGCAGTTGCTGCACCAGACGCCGCTGCAGTCCGGCGTGCACATGGTCCCCCGGGGCCTTGGCGCGATGCTGACGATGCCGATCGCCGGCCGGATCATGGACAAGCGCGGACCGGGTTGGGTTGTGCTGGTGGGGATCACGCTGATCGCGATCGGGATGGGCACGTTTGCCTACGGTGTCAGCCACCGATATGCGTACACGCCGGTGTTGCTGACCGGCCTGGCGGTCATGGGTATGGGTATGGGCAGCACGATGATGCCGGTGTTGGGCTCCGCGGTGCGGGGACTGGCGCCGCGTCAGGTGGCGGGCGGGTCGACGTTGATTCACGTCAATCTGCAGGTCGCGGGGTCGATCGGTACCGCTTTGATGTCGGTGATTCTGACCAGTGAGTTCAACCACAGCGAATTCATCCAGGCGGCAGGCAGAGTCGCCGCGCTGAAGCAAGAACTCAGCAATCGTGGCCTGCCACACCATCCGCCGCGGCTGCCGCCGCAGGCGCTGCAACCGGGTTTCATGGACCATGTGACCAGCGACCTGTCACACGCCTACACGGTGGTGTTCGTCGTGGCCGTGGGTTTGGCGCTCACGACGCTGATCCCCGCCGTGTTCCTGCCCAAGAAGCCCGCGGCGGACGTGCCCGGCCAACCTGCGATCCCCGCACCGGCGCCTTAATTCCCCGGGTCGCTTCGCTCTCCTCCGCAAGCGCGAGCTGCTCCTAACCGGTACCTTCCGACCACGGTGCGTAGATCTCCGGCGAGTATCAGACTGGCGTTATGACATCAATTCCGCCGGGTTAAATGCCCTGGCCTGCGGTTCAGCGGCGGACTTGGTGGCGTAACTTCATGCTTACCGCCAGACGAGTAGGAAACTGGCAAGGTGGGCACATGCCCAGGCGGCCACGGGTTCCCCCGCCCACGTTTCCCCGCCCGCCGGTCCGCGACTATGCGGGCACCCGCGCCGACGCCGCGCGCTGGGTCCGGGATGTGTTGCGCAGCCAGATCATGGAAGGTGCTTTCGGTGGCCTGGCCGCGCCCAGCCCGGCGCTGCCTCCGGAATTGATACTGGCCGCCCAGCTGGGGGTCAGCCGGAACGCGATTCGCGAAGCGCTGGACCTGCTGCGTGCCGAAGGCTTGGTCACGCGCGTTCAGGGTGCGGGCACATTCGTCACCGGAGCCAAGTTGCGCCAACACCTTGACCGGCTGGAGGGCCTCGCCGAATCGATGGCGGGCTACCACCTGCCGGTGGACAATCGTGTGCTGTCGGTTCGCGAGTCCGTCGCGACGCTATTCGTCGCCGGCAAGCTAGCGGTGCCGGAAGGCAGCCCGATCGCTTTCGTGGAGCGGCTACGCTCGGTGAGCGGGCTTCCACTGTCGCTGGACACCAGTTCCCTTCGCCCCGAAGCGATCCCGGTGCTGCTGGGCGCAGATCTGCACAGCGCGGATCTGTTTTCGCTGATCGAGCGCGAGCTATGTGTTCGGCTCGGGTGGGCCGAGGTCACCACTGAGGCCGTCGCCGCCGACGCCGAAACCGCCAAGCTGCTTGCGATCCGACCCGGCGCGCCGCTACTGCTCATGCACCGTCTGACCTACCTCGAGGACGGGACCCCCTTCGACTTGGAATCCGTTCGGTACCGGGGTGATCGGTGCTGCCTCACCACAACGATCCGGCGTCCCCCGCCGGACTCGAGCCCATGACCGTTAAAGGCGGACAGGTGAACGGTCACAGCGACCGAAGTAAGCAATCAACCATCCGAACAAATCAAAGCGACAACGAATGTGAGGTACATCGTGGCTAACCGACCGAATATCGTTTATTTTCACGTCGATAACCTCGGCCTGGGTGAGCTTGGCTGCTTCGGCGGCGGGATGTTGCGCGGCGCCGACACCAAGCGCATTGACCAGTTCGCCGACGAGGGACTGAAACTCTCCCACTTCGTCGTCGAACCGCAGTGCACGCCAACACGTTCGGCGCTCATGACGGGCCGCTACCCCATCCGCTCCGGCAATCACACCATTGCACTGGGCGGAAACGACGGTGGTCTCGTCGCCTGGGAGCGCACGATGGGCGACATCTTGTCCGAGAGCGGCTATGCCACTGCGTGTTTCGGCAAGTGGCACATCGGGGCCGCGGACGGCCGCTGGCCCACCGACCACGGCTTC
>DASXMA010000387.1:0-22082 GCA_036495965.1 Mycobacterium sp. | reverse complement strand
TCAGGGTCACATTCAGGACGCGGTCCCACTCGTCGTCGGTCATGTCGACGACCGGCGTCTGCCCGCCCAGCCCGGCGTTGTTGACCAGCACGTCCAGCCGGCCCATCCGGGCGGTGGTCGAATCGATCAGGGCGTCGACTTGGGCGGTGGAGGTCACGTCGCACAGCACGCTTTCGACCCGGCCCTGCCCCAGCGCGGATAAGTCCGCGGCGGTCTCCCCCAGCCGCCGTTCGTGATGATCGGAGATCACCACGTCGGCGCCCTCGGCCAGGGCCCGCCGTGCGGTTGCCGCACCGATGCCGGTGCCCGCCGCGGCGGTGACGACTACCACCTTGCCTTGCAGAAGTCCATGTCCGGCAATCTCTTTCGGAGCTTCGGCCAGACTCATCCCTTAACCTCTCGCGGTAGGCCGAGCACCCGCTCGGCGATGATGTTGCGCTGGATTTCGTTGGATCCGCCGTAGATGGTGTCGGCGCGGGTGAACAAGAAGAGCCGCTGCCACTCGTCGAGTTCACCGTCGGACATCGTCATCCCGGGCTTGCCGATGACGTCCATCGCCAGCTCGCCCAGATCGCGATGCCAGTTGGCCCACAACAGCTTCGACACGTTGTCCTGGCCGGGCTGCTCGACGTCCATGGTGGCCAGGGCGTAGCTGCGCATGGCGCGCAGGCCGGTCCACGCCCGCGTCAGCCGTTCCCGGATGAACGGATCGTCGGCGGCGCCGTTGCGCTGTGCGAGTTCGGCCAGATTGGAAAGCTCACGGGCGTAGACGATTTGCTGCCCCAGCGTTGAGACGCCGCGCTCGAAGGTCAGCGTTCCCATGGCGACCCGCCAGCCGTCACCCGGCTGGCCCACCACCAGGCTGGCGTCGGTGCGCGCATCGTCAAAGAACACCTCGTTGAACTCCGCGGTGCCGGTGATCTGGACGATCGGTCGAATCTCCACACCGGGCTGGTCCAGCGGCACCAGCAGATACGACAGTCCGGCGTGCCGCTTGGAGCCCTTCTCGGTGCGCGCGACCACAAAGCACCACTGCGACAGGTGCGCCAGCGACGTCCACACCTTCTGTCCGTTGATCACCCACTGATCGCCGTCGAGCTCGGCGGTGGTCGAGACGTTGGCCAGGTCACTGCCGGCGCCGGGCTCCGAATACCCCTGGCACCACAACTCGGTGACATCGAGGATGCGCGGCAGGAAACGCTGCCGTTGCTCTTGTGTGCCGAACGCGATCAGCGTCGGACCGAGCAGCTCTTCGCCGAAGTGGTTGACCTTGTCCGGTGCGTCGGCGCGGGCGTACTCCTCGTAGAACGCCACTCGGTGCGCAGTCGAAAGCCCGCGGCCACCGTGCTCGACCGGCCACCCCAGACAGGTCAGTCCCGCGGCAGCGAGATGCTGGTTCCATGCCCGGCGCTCCTCGAACGCCTCGTGCTCGCGCCCGGGTCCGCCAAGACCCTTGAGCGCTGCAAATTCGCCGACCAGATTGTCGGCGAGCCAACCGCGGACCTCCGCCCGGAACTCTTCGACGTCCTGCATGCCCTGTAGGCTAACCTACCAAGCACTTGCTTTGTTAGAGAGGCAATGATGACCAGCGACCCCCGCACCGTGCCAGCGGCGCTGGATCGTTTCGCGCACCAACTCCCCGACCACGCCGCGTTGATCACCGAAGACCGCTCGTTCACCGCCGCCGAACTGCGCGACGAGGTGCACCGTGCGACCGCCGCGTTGATTGCACTCGGCGTCCGACCCCGGGACCGGGTGGCCATCTGGTCACCGAACACCTGGCACTGGGTGATCGCCTGCCTCGCGATTCACCACGCCGGTGCCGCGATGGTGCCGCTCAACACGCGCTACACCGTCTCGGAAGCCGCCGACATCCTGGCCCGCACCCGTGCGCCGGTGCTGTTCGGAATGGGCCAATTTCTTGGCAACGATCGCCTAGCCGACCTGGACCGCACCGCCCTGCCCGCGCTGCGGCACGTCGTGCGAATACCGATCGACCGGGAAGAGACGGACGAGGGAACCTGGGACGACTTCATCGCCCAGGGTTCCATGTCAGCAGCCGTCGCCGACCGCGCCGCCGCCGTCATGCCCGACGACGTCAGCGACATCCTGTTCACCTCCGGCACCACGGGCCGCAGCAAAGGTGTGTTGTGCGCGCACCGGCAATCGCTCTCGGCCTCGGCGTCGTGGGCCGCCAACGGCAAGATCACCAGCGATGACCGCTACCTGTGCATCAACCCGTTCTTTCACAACTTCGGGTACAAGGCCGGCATCCTGGCCTGCCTGCAGACCGGCTCGACCCTGATCCCGCACCTGACGTTCGATCCGCTGCGCGCGCTGCAGGCGATAGAGCAACACCGCATCACCGTGTTGCCCGGTCCCCCCACGATTTACCAGACCCTGCTTGATCACCCGGCGCGCAACGACTATGACCTGAGCTCGCTGCGGTTCGCGGTGACCGGTGCGGCCACCGTGCCGGTCGTGCTGGTGGAACGCATGCAAGCCGAACTCGACATCGACATCGTGCTTACCGCCTACGGCCTGACCGAGGCCAATGGCATGGGCACCATGTGCCGCGCCGACGATGACGCGGTGACCGTCGCCACCACCTGCGGCCGTCCGTTCGCCGACTTCGAATTGCGCATCGATTCACCGACACCCGGCGAATCCGGGGAGGTGTTGTTGCGCGGGCCCAACGTGATGCTGGGCTACCTCGACGACCCGGAGGCCACCGCCGCGACCATCGACACCGACGGCTGGCTGCACACCGGCGATCTCGGCGCCGTGGACAAGGCCGGCAACCTGCGAATCACCGACCGGCTCAAGGACATGTACATCTGCGGCGGATTCAACGTCTACCCCGCCGAGGTCGAGCAGGTACTGGCCCGGATGGAGGGCGTGGCCGACGCCGCGGTGATCGGAGTTCCCGACGAGCGGTTGGGCGAGGTGGGCCGGGCATTCCTGGTAGCCCGGCCCGGTTCGAACCTCGACGAGCAATCGGTAATCGTTTATACCCGTGAACATTTGGCGAACTTCAAGGCACCGCGCTCCGTGCGGTTCGTCGACGCGTTGCCGCGCAATGCGGGCGGCAAGGTGGTCAAACCACAACTGCGAGAGCTGGCCTGAATTGGATCTGGAACTAGACGAAGCAACAGTGACCTTCCAAGCTGAGGTGCGGGACTTCCTCTCGGCCAATGCCGAGTCGATCCCGACGAAGTCCTACGACAATGCGGAAGGCTTTGCACAGCATCGGCATTGGGACAAGGTGCTGTTCGATGCGGGCCTGTCGGCGATCACCTGGCCGAAGAAGTACGGCGGCCGCGATGCGCCGCTGCTGCACTGGGTGGTGTTCGAAGAGGAGTACTTCCACGCCGGAGCACCGGGCCGGGCCAGCGCCAACGGCACCTCGATGCTGGCCCCGACGCTGTTCGCGCACGGCACCGAAGAACAGCTCGACCGGATACTGCCCAAAATGGCCAGCGGCGAACAGATCTGGGCGCAGGCGTGGTCGGAACCCGAAGCCGGAAGCGACCTGGCGTCACTGCGGTCCACCGCCACCAAGACCGAAGGCGGCTGGCTGCTGAACGGACAGAAGATCTGGAGCTCGCGAGCACCCTTTGCGGAGATGGGATTCGGGCTGTTCCGATCCGACCCCTCAGCGGAGCGACACAACGGGCTGACGTACTTCATGTTCGACTTGAAGGCCAAGGGCATCACCGTGCGGCCCATCATCCAGCTCAGCGGCGATACCGGCTTCGGTGAGATCTTCCTCGACGAAGTCTTCGTACCCGACGAGGACGTCATCGGCACCCCGAACGACGGCTGGCGCGCGGCCATGAGCACGTCGAGCAATGAACGCGGCATGTCGCTGCGCAGTCCGGCCCGCTTCCTGGCGGCCGCGGAGCGGCTGGTTCAGCTGTGGAAAGACAACGGCTCCCCCGCTGAATTCGCCGATCGGGTTGCCGACGCCTGGATCAAGGCGCAGGCGTATCGACTGCAGACCTTCGGCACGGTGACCAGGCTGGCCGCCGGCGGCGAGCTGGGCGCCGAATCGTCGGTGACCAAGGTGTTCTGGTCCGATCTGGACGTGACGATCCATCAGACCGCGCTCGACATCCTCGCCGCCGACGGCGAGCTTGCCGGGCGGTGGACTGATGGCCTGCTGTTCGCGCTGGGCGGCCCGATCTACGCCGGTACCAACGAAATTCAGCGCAACATCATCTCCGAGCGGCTGCTGGGCCTGCCGCGTGAAAAGTCCGGAGGCAAGAAGTGAAATTTGCGCTCGACGAGCAGCAGCGCGACTTCGCGGCCAGCATCGACGCCGCGCTGGGCGCGGCGGACTTGCCCGGGGCGGTCCGTGCCTGGTCGGCAGGCGATGTCGCACCGGGCCGCAAGGTATGGGAGCAGCTGACCAACCTCGGCGTCACCGCACTGGCTGTCCCGGAGAAGTTCGACGGCGTGGACGCCGATCCGGTGGACCTGCTGGTCGCGGTGGAACGTCTAGGGCGCTGGTGCGTACCTGGCCCGGTGACCGAATCCATCGCTGTCGCACCGGTTTTGCTAGCCGACAACGATCGCTGCGCCGAGCTGGCCTCCGGCGAGCTGATCGCCACTGTCGCACTGCCACCCGACACGCCACGCGCCGTTGACGCCGAGGCGGCCGGGCTGGTGCTGTTGGCCACCGACGAGGGTGTCAGTGAAGCCGCGACGGGTGAATGCCACCAGTCCGTCGATCCCAGCCGCCGCCTCTACGATGTGACGGCAACCGGTGACCCGTGGCAGGCGGACGTCAAGCGTGCCTACGAGTTCGGGGCACTGGCAACCGCGGCGCAGCTGGTCGGCGCCGGGGAGGCGCTGCTGAACGATGCCGTCGATTACGCGAAGCAACGGACGCAGTTCGGCCGGTCGATCGGCTCGTATCAGGCGATCAAACACAAGCTGGCAGACGTACACATCGCAATCGAGCTGGCCCGCCCGTTGGTGTATGGCGCGGCCTTGTCGTTGGCGCCCCGCGACGTGAGTGCGGCCAAAGCGGCAGCATCCGAGGCGGGCTTGCTGGCAGCCCGCTCGGCGTTGCAAACTTACGGCGCGATCGGGTTCACCCAGGAACATGACCTGTCACTATGGCTGCTGCGCGTGCAAGCGTTGCGATCAGCCTGGGGTACTCCCGAGGGACATCGCCGCCGAGTGTTGGAGGCGCTATGAGTCGCGCGGGCGACGATGCAACGCGAAGCGACGAGGAGGAGCTGCGCAGATGACCGAAGAACGGGAGCTGCTGGCCGAAACTGTCGCTGCTTTGGTCACCAAGCACGCGGGTCCGGCTGCGGTGCGTTCGGCGATGGCGTCCGACCGCGGATACGACGAGTCGCTGTGGCGGCTGTTGTGCGAGCAGGTCGGCGCCGCTGCGCTGGTGGTGCCCGAGGAGCTGGGTGGTGCGGGCGGCGAACTAGCCGATGCCGCAACGGTTTTGCAGGAGCTGGGACGGGCCTTGGTGCCCTCTCCGCTACTGGGCACCACCCTGGCCGAGCTGGCGTTGCTGACTGCACCAGAACCGGATGCCGACGCACTGGCAGGGCTAGCGGAGGGTAGCTCGATCGGGGCGCTGGTGCTCGACGCAGACTACGTGGTCAACGGCGATATCGCCGATGTCGTTATCGCCGCGGTTGACGGCCAGCTGAGCAGGTGGACCCGGTTCAGTGCGCAACCCGTTGTAACCATGGACCCCACCCGCCGGCTGGCCCGGGTGCAGCTCGAAGACTCCGTGGCGTTGGGCCCCGATCCCGGCCTTGCTGACTTTGCGGCCATCCTGCTGGCCGCCGAGCAGATCGTGGCTGCCGAACGTTGTTTGGAGCTGACCGTCGAATACGCCAAGAGCCGTGTGCAATTCGGCCGTCCAATCGGCAGCTTCCAGGCGCTCAAACATCGGATGGCAGATCTATACGTCGCGACCGCCGCGGCCCGGGCCGTCGTCAACGACGCGTGCGGTGATCCCACGCCCACAAGCGCCGCCACCGCGCGCCTTGCTGCAAGTGAGGCGCTGTGCAAGGTGGCCGCCGAGGGCATTCAGCTGCACGGTGGCATCGCGATCACCTGGGAGCACGACATGCACCTGTATTTCAAACGCGCACACGGCAGTGCGCAACTACTCGGCTCACCGCGAGAGCTGCTGAGCCAGCTGGAATCCGAGGTGCTCAAAACTTCGTGAACGCCTCCGTCGCTCTGCGCGCCGGCATCCCGCCGTTCTATGTGATGGATGTCTGGCTGGCGGCCGCGGAGCGCCAGCGCAGTCATGGCGATCTGGTGAACCTGTCAGCGGGTCAGCCCAGCGTCGGCGCCCCCGAACCGGTGCGGGCGGCCGCGGCGAGTGCTCTGCATCTAAACCAGTTGGGTTACACCGTGGCGCTTGGTATCCCCGAGCTGCGCGGCGCGATCGCGGCGGATTACCAGCGCCAGCACGGATTCTACGTCGAGTCCGATGCCGTGGTGGTCACCACGGGCTCCTCGGGCGGGTTCCTGCTCGCCTTTCTGGCGTGCTTCGACGTGGGCGATCGAGTGGCGCTGGCCACTCCCGGCTACCCGTGCTATCGGAACATCTTGTCGGCGCTGGGATGTGAGGTGGTGGAGATCCCGTGCGGACCGGCGACCCGGTTCCAGCCGACCGCGCAGATGCTCGCCGAACTCGACCCGCCGGTGCGGGGCGTCGTCGTCGCCAGCCCGGCCAACCCTACCGGGACGGTCATACCCCCGGCGGAGTTGGCGGCGATCGCATCTTGGTGTGAGGCCTCCGGAGTACGGCTGATCAGCGACGAGGTTTACCACGGTCTGGTCTACCAGGGAGCACCGCAGACCAGCTGCGCCTGGCAGACTTCGCGAAACGCGGTGGTGGTCAACAGCTTTTCCAAATATTACGCGATGACGGGTTGGCGGCTGGGCTGGCTGCTGGTGCCGCCGGAACTGCGCCGCGCGGTGGACTGCCTGACCGGCAACTTCACTATCTGCCCGCCCGTGCTGTCGCAGATCGCCGCGGTCGCAGCGTTCACTGAAGAGGCAATCGCGGAAGCCGATGGCAATCTGCGTCATTACACATTCAACCGCTCACTGCTGCTCGACGGGCTGCGACGAATCGGAATCGACCGGCTGGCGCCGACCGACGGCGCGTTCTACGTGTACGCCGACGTCTCCGACTTCACCAACGACTCGATCGCATTCTGCTCAAAGCTTTTGTCCGACACTGGTGTTGCTATCGCACCGGGCATCGACTTCGACACCGCACGCGGCAATTCGTTCGTCCGGCTATCGTTCGCCGGGCCGACCAGCGACATCGAAGAGGCGTTACAGCGGATCGGGCCCTGGCTACCCGGCCGCTGACGAAGACGGGCGACACAGATTCCCTAAGCGTCGAGAACGTTGTCGATGCGCGCCTCCAGGGCGCTGCGCTCGCCGAGGCCGGCGACATCGATGCCGAACCGGTCACGCAGGGTGTCGACGACCGCGGCGGCGTCGCCGAGGCGGATTTTCTCGCTCGCGTCGGGACGGTGAATGGTCAGATTGCGGCCGGCCAAGTTCATTCGGCCTTCGTCGGTGACCCGCGCGACCATCAGACTTGTCGCAAAGAACGACGCCGGGTGGGTTGAGACGTACCAACTTCCCACCTGCAGATCGATCCCCGGTTGGGTCCGCGTGGTGAATTCGTAGAGCGACTGCCACTCTTCGCGGACTTGGGCTTGCAGGACCAGCCCGTCGCGGCGGTCCTGCAATCGGTACGGTTCGTGCGTCGTCTGCTGGACGTTGCCTGTTTCAAAGCGGATGGGCGAAGTCAGTGTCTGGCCGCCGAAACCCACGTCGACGAGATACGGCCCCGCGGAGCCGGGGAACGTTACCGCCAACACCGTATGCGTTTGTGCCCCTACCGGCGTGTCGGGCGGGAGCGTCCATGTCACTCGCCCGGCTAATCGCCGCACCCGAAAGCCGATTTCGGCCAGCACATAACCCATCAGCCCGTTCTGCTCGTAGCAGTAGCCACCCCGGCGCCGGTGCACCAGCTTGTCGGTGAGGGCCTCGGGACCCAGGTCGTCGACCGGCACTCCCATCAGCGGATCGAGGTTCTCGAACGGAATGGTTCGGGTGTGGGCGGTCACCAGATCCTGGAGCACATCGAGATTCGGATCGGCAGCGCCGCGATAGTTGATGCGTTCGAAGTATCCGTTGAGATCCAGCGTCATAAAGCCATTCTGACCGAGCCTGCGACAGCCGGTCCCGGGTGCGCACTCCCGAAGTAGTACTGGTCTCAGCACACCTCAAGGTCAACGGCCAGGGACTGGTCGACGGCGGAACGCTGGATCGGGACAATTTCTCGTTGCGCGCCTTACACCGTCAGGATGGCGGAACCTGGTTGATCGTTTCGGAGATGTTCCAGGACGCCAACACCGAGACCACCTACCGGCAGAATTCTGGCTAGGCCGTGCAGCAGTTTTCTTCGGGCTGGTCGCTGTTGGGTCCGAAGGTGTCGGAGTCGGCCAGGACCGTGTAGACCTCCCAGCGTTCACCGCCGGGGGCGGTAACCCAAACCTTGTCCTGGGCGGCGAAGCAGCAGGTGGTGTTGATCTCTTCCTCGGTGAACAGGCCTTTGTCGCCAAACCGGGCGATCTCGTGGTGCACGGTGTCGCTGGTCGCGACTTCGACGCCGAGGTGGTTGAGGGTGCCGCCGTGGCCGGGATTTTCTATCAGCACCAGTTTGAGCGGAGGTTGAGTGATCGCGAAGTTGGCGTACCCGGGTTTCACTTTGGCCGGCTGGGTGTTGAACAGCGTTGAGTAGAACGTGATCGCCTCATCGAGGTCGTCGACGTTGAGAGCCAACTGGACACGCGACATGGTCATTCCTTTCTCCGGGTGCGCGGTAGGCAGTCGTGGCGATGGGGACCAGTTCGATGATGAGAGCTCGGACGCGGTCGGTGATCTCGTCGCGGATCGTGCGCACCGCATCGAGGGGTTGGCCGGCGGGGTCGTCGAGCTTCCAGTCGCGATAGGAAACTCCGGGGAAGTAAGGGCAGGTGTCACCACAGCCCATGGTGATCACGACGTCGCTGGATTGCACCGCGTCGCCGGTCAGGATCTTGGGTCTGGCGGCGGTGATGTCGATGCCCAGTTCGGCCATCGCCGCGATCGCAGCAGGATTGATCTGTTCGGCGGGTTCGGTTCCGGCGGACCGGACTTCGATGCGATCCCCTGCCAGATGCGTCAACAGCGCGGCGGCCATCTGGGAGCGGCCCGCGTTATGCACACACACGAACAAGACACTCGGCTTACCGGCCATCGATAGGAGCTCCACGGGATTCGGCAGGCACGTGGGACAGGCGCGGGCGAAGCGCCAGCGAGACATAGACCAGCGCGACCAGGACCGGGACTTCGATGAGTGGTCCCACGACGCCGGCCAGGGCTTGCCCGGAGGTGACGCCGTAAGTGGCGATCGCCACCGCGATGGCCAGTTCGAAGTTGTTGCCCGCGGCGGTGAACGCCACGGTGGTGGTTTGGGCATACCCCAATTTCAACAAAACTCCGAGGGCGTACCCGCCAGCCCACATGATCGCGAAGTACCCCAGCAGGGGGATTGCGATGCGCGCGACATCCCATGGCCGAGAGGTGATTTGGTGGCCTTGCAGTGCGAACAGGATGACGATGGTGAACAGCAGCCCGTAGAGCGCCCACGGACCGACCCGCGGCAAGAAGCGGGTCTCATACCAGTCACGGCCTTTGGCCCGTTCGCCCAGTCGGCGCGACAGATATCCGGCCAGCAATGGAATGCCCAGGAAGATGAGCACGGATTTAGCGATCTGCCCCGGGCGGACGTCGATGCCGGTTTGGGGCAAGCCCAGCCATCCGGGCAGCACCGAGAGGTAAAACCAACCCAGCACTGCGAACCAGGCGACCTGAAATACCGAGTTCAGGGCGACCAGGACAGCGGCGGCTTCACGATCGCCGCAAGCCAGATCGTTCCAAATGATGACCATGGCGATGCAGCGAGCCAACCCGACGATGATCAGCCCGGTGCGGTACTCGGGCAGATCCGCCAAAAACAGCCAGGCCAGCGTGAACATCAGCGCGGGGCCGACCAGCCAATTCAGCACCAGCGAGCACGCCATGAGTTTGCGGTTGGCTGTGACGCCACCGAGGCGGTCGTAACGGACCTTGGCCAGTACCGGATACATCATCACCAGCAGGCCCAGCGCGATCGGCAACGAGATACCGTAGACCCCGATTGCACTCAACGTCGATCCAAGACCGGGAACGAGGCGGCCCAGTAGTAGGCCGGCGACCATCGCCACCCCGATCCAGACCGGCAGCATCCGGTCCAGTGTCGACAGCCGGGCGCCCACCGTTTCCGGGGCTTCGGCAGAAAGACGAAGCTGGGTCATGGACAACACTTTGGTGCAGTCTGAACTCGGTGGCCATCGACATGAAGCACCGACGAAAGCTGCTGTAACACTTGGGGAATCACCCAGTAGTAGACCCAAGTGCCCCGCCGCTCGCAGTCCAGCAGCCCGGCCGAGCGCAGCAGTTTGAGGTGGTGGGAGATTGTCGGCAGTGAGACGTCAAAGGTCGACGAAATCTCACAGACGCACGCCTGCCCGCCCGGGTGGCTGGCGATCAGGCTCAATAGCCGCAGCCGGACTGGATCGCCTAACGCCTTGAACATCGCTGCCAACTCGACGGCCTGCGACTCGCCCAGAGCTGCCGCCCCCAATGCCGGGCAACACTCCAATACCGCTTGATTCGACACCTCTCTATATAAACAGATGCCGAATCAATGCGCCAGGGAGTGCTCGAGACCCCACGAGTCGGAACTTCCTTTGTTTTATCTGTGTCGAATATGGGGACACCGTAGTGACGGGTTGCAGCACCAACCCACCGAGCAACGGAGCCCAACATGACCAGCAGCAATATTGTCTGGATTGTGATTGCCGCAGTAGTGGCAGTCCTGTTGATTGCCGCCGTGATCTTCGCGGCGAGCAAAGCACGGCGTCGACGCCGCGAACGGCAGGCCGACGAAATCCGCGAGCAGGCCAAGGTGGAAACAGCCAGAGTGGACAGGCGTCAGGCACTCGCCGATGAAACGGCTGCCAAGGCGCGTGCTGCGCAGGCCGAGGCTGAAGCCAAGGCCGCCGAAGCCGCCAGGCTGCAGGAACGAGCGGCCACTCATCACACCGACGCGGCGACATCACGTGAGCAACTCCAAGAACAATTCAAACGAGCTGACAGCATCGACCCGAAAGTCCGGACGGACGCGCGCGAGACCGGGACTCCGCCCGCACACGGTCGTGATGAAGCGTGGAGCGAGGAGTCGGCTGTACCGCGGACCGACCCAGAAGCGGCCAGGAAAGACCCCACGTTGGGGTCCGATAACTACCGCGACGCATCAAACTATCGCGGAGCGTCCAGCTAATTTTTCGCGCCAGGCTTGCCCCGGTGGCCCGCCCCCTCAGCGGGCCACCGGGGCGCCCACCCTCACCGGAGGCGGCGGGCGTCTTTACGACATTGCCGGGCAATCTGTTGTTCGCGCGCGTACAGCATGCCGAACGTGAAGCCGTTCTCGTCGGGGGTCGTTCCCGCGGCTACCGCCATGCGCCTAAGCGCTTCGGTGGCAACGACGGTGTCCTGGTGATCGCCGAGCAGGCTTTGGATGTTCTTGTAGTACTTGACCGTTCGCTTGGCCTTCTTATCCACCGGCTTGCATAACTCGGCGGCGTAGCGCGCACGCTTTGCGGCTTTGCGCGCCCGGTGAAGCATCACATCGTCGCCGGTTTCAAGCGCTGCGGCCAACCGCCGATCCGCCTTGTGCCGCGCACGCCGATCCCTCTTTTTCAGGGTGCTGACCGCGATGTCCTGGTCGACGGGCGGGGCGGCGCGCCACCGTCGCAAAACCGCCATGATGGCCAGATACCGGTCGGAGTCCATCGCTTCACTCAGCCGAGTGCGGGCGGGCAGCTCGATCGCTTGCAAATCATTGCGGATCCGCGACCGAACCGGGCCTAGCACGAGTTCCACGGGCATTCCGTCGAGAACATCGCCGAACCGACGATGCTGAACCTGGCAATCGCGGACGTCGCCGAGTAATGCGGCGAACCATTTGAGTTCGCTGTCCAGATCGCCTATCGCCGGTTGGTCGAGGACCCTGCGAAACACGCGCAGGGTGCTGCGCAACCGACGGATTGCCACGCGGGTGTCGTGAATCGGGTCCGTCCCACGGCGCAGGCCGACGTCCCCTGCCGCTACCTGATCTAGTTGTGCGTTCAGATAATCCGTCAGCGCCCGGTCAGCCGGAGTTGACGAGCCGGCCGCCGATTCTGCTGGTACCGCGTGAGCGAGCTTTGACGGATAACGCGAAGGCCGAGCACCCGCCGCACGCAGGCGCTTGGTGAGCCGCTTGGTCAACGTCCGCGCGCCGGCACCGGAGTCCACTTTCACCTCACGCCAGGCCAGCAGGTGTTCGCCTATTGACGCGCGAACATGATCGTCATCGACTTCAATGCACGGCTCCCCCCGTTGCGGCGTACTGATTCGGTAGCGCTCACGAACCGTGTGAATCTTGGCGACGCTGGCGACCTCCTTCCCGAGTGTGAGGCCGGTGAGCAAAGTCGTGACCTCGTCGGGCGGGCTGTCCGAGTGGATCCAGTGCAGTTCGGTGCGCCCTCCGTCGTCTGGAACCGCTAACTGCCAACCTGTTTCGCCGTCGCCGTCTCGGCGTTGCAGCAAGACGCCTTGGGCTCGCAAATCGTGGTCGGACGTGTCGTAGTAGTCATTGGTGGAGTCGATGGTGTCGTGTTGCACTTCGCCGTTGACGACGACGTCTTCCAGCTTTGGCAATGTGAACCGATCATCGACGTCAAACTTGTCGTGGCGTTCCAAAGTGTCGGGCATATCGAACGCATTTCCGTATTGCGCAGGTGCCAAACATCGGCGGCGCGACCCGTTAAGGCTAGAGCCAGGTGTCCTGGGTTGTGGTGGTCAGGAATGCCTCTAGGTCGTCGCGCCACTGGGCCGGTGTGGTCTTGTCCGGTTCGATGCCGGTGTAGTCGCCACGATAGAACAGCAGCGGCCGCGGCTTGATCTTGGGCGCCTCCGACAGCGATTGGACCGCGCCGAACACCACGAAGTGGTCGCCACCGTCGTGCACCGATGCGAGCGTGCAGTCGATGTAGGCCAGTGACCCGTCGATGATCGGCGAACCGAGTTGTGAAGGGTGCCAATCGATACCGGCGAACTTGTCCGGTTCTTTAGACCCGAACCGGGCGGAGACGTCCTTCTGCTTTTCGGTCAGCACGTTGATGCAGAACCGCTCGGTCGCCTCGATAGCTTTCCAGGACCGCGACACCTTCGTCGGGCAGAACAGCACCAGCGGTGGATCCAGGGACAGCGCCGCGAAAGACTGGCATGCGAAGCCGATCGGCACCTCGTCGTGCACGGTGGTGATGATGGTGATCCCGGTGCAGAACTGACCCAGCACCTGCCGGAAGGCCCGCGGATCGATCGGCGCCGACATGGTTAGCCGCGCATGCCCACGGTGAAGTCGTGGCCCCAAAGGCTCACCGCGGTACTTTCCCGGGCGATCCAATCATGGTCATCGACTTTCCTGCCCTCACAACCGAATTCGATGTCGAACCCGCCTGGCGTCTTCATATAGAACGACAGCATCAAGTCGTTGACATGGCGGCCCAGCGTGGCCGACATGGGCACCTTGCGGCGTAACGCCCGGTCCAGGCACAGGCCCACGTCGTCGGCCTCTCCGACTTCAACCATCAGGTGCACAATCCCGCTGGGCGTTGGCAGCGGCAGAAAGGCCAGGCTGTGGTGACGCGGGTTGCAGCCGAAGAAGCGCAGCCAGGCCGGCGCCCCGTCCGCGGGCCGCCCCACTACCTGCGGCGGCATCCGCATCGAATCACGCAGCCTGAAGCCGAGCACGTCCCGATAGAAGTGCAACGCCTCATCGTCGTCGCGAGTGGTCAGCACCACGTGGCCCAGACCCTGATCGCCGGTGACGAACTTGTGCCCGTACGGGCTGACGACCCGGCGGTGTTCCAGTGCGGCGCCATGGAAGACGGCCAGAGGGTTGCCGGACGGGTCGGAGAACTGGATCATCTCGTCCACTCGCCGCTCCGCCAGATCGGCGGCGGTGGCCTCCTTGTATGGGGTGCCCTCCACATCGAGCCGCTTCCGGATCTCTTGCAGCCCTTCGGCATTTGCGCATTCCCAACCGGCCTCGGCGAGCTTGTCCTGCTCGCCGGGCACGATCACCAACCGGGCCGGGAAGTCATCCATCCGCAGGTACAGCGCACCCTCTGTACTGCCCTTACCTTCGACCATGCCGAGGACTTTCAGGCCGTAGTCACGCCAGGCCTCCATATCGGTGGCCGCGATGCGTAGATAGCCCAGCGACCGAATGCCTGCGCTGCTCATCACGCACCTCCCAGGAAATCGATGGTGAGCTTGTTGAACTCGTCGAACTTCTCCACCTGCGCCAAATGCCCACATTGCCCGAAGACGTGCAGTTGCGCACGGGGGATGGTCTTCAGCGCGACCAGCGCACCGTCCATCGGGTTGACCCGATCCTCGCGACCCCAGATCAGCAGCACCGGCTGGCGCAGCCGATACACATCGCGCCACATCATGCCGAGCTCGAAATCGGCCCCGGCGAACGACATTCCCATCGCCCGGGTCGCCGTCAACGATTCCGGCGTGCTGGCCAAGGCGAAACGTTCGTCGACCAGCTCCGGGGTGATGAGCTTCTTGTCGTAGACCATCACGCGCAGGAACGCCTCGAGATTTTCGCGGGTGGGATCCATGGAGAACGTCCCCAGCCGTTTGACGCCCTCGGTCGGGTCGGGTGCAAACAGGTTGACGCTGAGTCCGCCGGGACCCATCAGCACCAGGCGTCCGGCCAGATCGGGGTAGTCGAGCGCGAACCGCACTGCGGTTCCGCCGCCCAATGAGTTACCCACCAGCGGAACGCGCCCCAGATCCAGCTGGTCGAAGAGGCCTTTGAGCGCTGTTGCGGCATAGCGGTTGAATTGCCCGTGCTCCGCGCGCTTGTCGGAGTGGCCGTAGCCGGGCTGATCGACAGCGAGCACGTGAAACTGCTCCGCCAGCACCGGGATGTTGCGCGAGAAGTTCGTCCAGCTCGCTGCTCCGGGGCCGCCCCCATGCAGCAGCACCACCGTTTGTTCGTTGCCGACGCCCGCTTCGTGGTAGTGCAGCTTCAGCGGTCCGCCTAAGTCTGGGTCGTCCACCTCCACGAAGCGCGAGGTGGACTCGAACGTCAACTCCTCGGTCTCAGACTGGTTGACAGCGGTCACTATCCGCCGCTCTCCCCCGCGAGCGGGAGGTGCCCCCACCTCATCGCTACTCCAATCATCATCGTCGCCGGCGGGCTCAGACCATGGTGTCGCCGGGCGGCAACCCGAACTCGTGGTTCCCGAAAATCACGTACGCGCGCTCAGGGTCGTTGGCGGCATGCACCCGTCCGGCGTGCGCGTCACGCCAGAAGCGTTGCACCGGCTGGTCATTGGCCAGCGCGGTGGCACCCGACGCCTCGAACAGTCGGTCGACCGAGGAAATTGCGCGGCCGGTGGCGCGCACCTGGTCGCGGCGGGCGCGGGCGCGCAGCTCGAACGGGATCTCTTTGCCCGCCGCCAGCAAGGCGTACTCGTCACCGACATTGCCGATCAGCTGGCGCCACGCGGCGTCGATATCGCTGGCAGCCTCGGCGATGCGGATCTTGGCGAACGGATCGTCCTTGGCCTTCTCGCCGGCGAACGCCGCGCGCACCCGCTTGCCCTGATGCTCGACGTGCGCGTCGTACGCGCCGTAAGCCATGCCGACGATTGGCGCCGAGATAGTGGTGGGATGCATTGTGCCCCAAGGCATTTTATAGACCGGTGCGGTGTTGGTCTGATATCCCCCGGCGGTGCCGTCGTTCATCGCCTTATAGGACAGGAACCGGTGCCGGGGCACGAAAACGTCCTTCACCACCAGCGTGTTGCTGCCGGTACCGCGCAGCCCAACCACATGCCAAACGTCGTCGATGCGGTATTCGGTGCGCGGAATCAGGAAGCTGCCGAAGTCCACCGGGCGGCCGTCCTTGATGACCGGGCCCCCGACAAAGGTCCAGCTGGCGTGGTCACAGCCCGACGACCAGTTCCACGAGCCGTTGACCAGATAGCCCCCGTCGGTTACGACGCCCGCGCCCATGGGGGCATACGACGACGAGATCCGCGTCCTGGGGTCCTCGCCCCAGACCTCCTCCTGGGCCCGCTGGTCGAACAGCGCCAGGTGCCAGTTGTGCACGCCAACGATCGAGCTCACCCAACCGGTGGAGCCGCAGGCGCTCGCCAGTCGCCGCGTCGCCTCGTAGAACAGCGTGGGATCGCATTGCAGACCGCCCCACTGCTCGGGCTGCAACAGGGTGAAGAAGCCGACGTCCTCGAGCGCCTGAACGGTCTCGTCGGGCAGCCGGCGCAAATCCTCTGTCGCCTGAGCGCGCTCCCGAATCTGCGGAAGCAGATCATCGATGCCAGCCAAAATCGACTGTGCATCACGCTGTTGAATGGACGTCACTTACGTTTGCCTCCCGGGCCAGACTTACACAGCGGATTAACACAGAAGACTAGAACACGTTCCGATTTGTGTCGAGCAGGGTATTCCTGCGGCTGGTAGCGGTACTAATCGGGTCTTCTGTAACATGTTCTAGTTGTGATGAAAGGAAGGACGGGTCTTGACGGAAGCAATTCCCGACGAGCCACTCGGCGACCACGTCCTTGAACTGCAGATCGCCGAAGTCGTTGCCGAAACCGACGACGCGCGATCGTTGGTGTTCGCCGTGCCGGACGCGGCCGGCGACCCCGACATCCCGCCGCAGCGACTGCGGTACGCACCCGGCCAGTTCCTGACGTTGCGCGTCCCCAGCGAACGCACCGGATCGGTGGCCCGCTGCTACTCGTTGTGTAGCTCACCGTTCACCGACGATGCGCTCACCGTCACGGTCAAGCGCACCACGGACGGGTACGCGTCCAACTGGCTGTGCGAACACGCCCATAAGGGCATGCGGATCCATGTGCTGGCGCCGTCGGGCAACTTCGTGCCCAAGACGCTGGACGGCGACTTCCTGTTGATGGCCGCCGGCAGCGGAATCACCCCGATCATGTCGATCTGCAAGTCGGCGCTGGCCGAAGGCAGCGGGCAGGTGACGCTGCTCTACGCCAACCGCGACGACCGCTCGGTGATCTTCTCCGACGCGCTACGCGAGCTGTCTGCCAAATATCCCGACCGGCTCACGGTGCTGCATTGGCTGGAATCGCTGCAGGGGTTGCCGAGCGCCACCGCGCTGGCGAAACTGGCCGCCCCCTATACCGATCGGCCCGTCTACATCTGCGGGCCCGGCCCCTTCATGGACGCGTCGCGTGAAGCGCTGGAAGTGCTCAAAGTGCCTGCGCCGCAAGTACATATCGAGGTGTTCAAGTCGCTGGACTCCGACCCCTTCGCGGCGGTCAAGATCGAGGAAATAGCGGATGGCGGTGACGACACTGCGCCAGCGGCCACCGCGGTTGTCGAGCTGGACGGCGAAACCCACACCGTGTCGTGGCCGCGCAACGCCAAGCTGCTTGACGTCCTGCTGGCCAAGGGCCTCGATGCGCCGTTTTCCTGCCGGGAGGGCCACTGCGGCGCATGCGCCTGCACCCTGCGCAGCGGCAAGGTGAACATGGAGGTCAACGACGTGCTGGAGCAACAGGATCTTGATGAAGGCCTGATCTTGGCCTGTCAATCTCACCCGGAATCTGATTCGGTAGAAGTGACCTACGACGAGTAGCCGCGGAGTTAGGTTCTCACTTGGGGTCTGCTCGAAGGCGAAGTACCGGAAGGGGAGCGCGATGATGCGGCTCGTCGCGGGGCTTACAGTCGTCGGGTCGATGCTGACGTTCCTGCCCGCGCCGATCACTGGAATTCGCCTGGCGGCGAGTAATACCGCCACCACCCTGTTCCCGCTGGACGGCCCCAACCAGCTCGAGACGCATATGTTCCTCAATTGCTTGAAAGCCGATGGCCACTGCGACTTCACCGCGGGGGCCAACATGCGCACACCCGGCGGTGTGACCGGATTCCCGTCCGGCCTCTGGGCGCGCCAGACCACCGAGATCCGGTCGTCGAACCGGATGGCCTGCCTGGATGCGCACGCCAACGGCCAGTACGAGCGAGTCATGAAGTCCATGGGGACCGACGAGATAACTACCGTCTACTTCGGCGAAGGCCCGCCGGACAAATACCAGACGACCGGGCGCATCGACTCGAACGATTGGTCGACCGGCCAGCCCAAGACCGACGTCAACGTCATCGTCTGCACCCACATCCAAGTGGTCTACGCCGGGGTCAACATCACCTCGCCCAGCACCTGCGCGCAGACGACTTTTTCCTAGGTTCTCCTGGGTTCAGCTTCGCCGTTACTCGGGGTAGTCGCCGGTTTCCAGGTCTTCGAGCAGGCTTGGATGAGTAGGGTTCCATCCGAACCGCTGGCGGGTCAATGCGCTCGACGAGGGCTGGTCGACGGCGAATATGGTGCCGAGCGGGCCGAAATTCTCGGCCGGGGCGGATGCGACAGGAACACCGAGCCGGCGGCCGATGACTTCGGCGATCACCCGCATCGGGTCGGCTTCGTCACCCACCGCGTGCAGCACCGAGCCGGGCGGGGCCTGTTCGAGGGCGAGCCGGAACAACGACGCCGCATCGTCCCGGTGCACGGCGGGCCAGCGTTGCGCACCGTTACCGACGTACGCTGACACGCCGCTGTGGCGCGCGGCCTGGATCAGCAGACTGGAGAAGCCGTAGCGCCCGCCGGCGTCGTGAACCGACCGCGGCAGCCGGACGACGGCGGATCGGACGCCGCGCTCGGCCAGATCGATGACCGCCTGGCCGGTGCGGCCACGTCCGGCCACCGGACCCTCGGCGATGAACGGGTCGTCCTCCGTGCTCGGGCGTCCGGCCACCGCCGGGGTGCCGTTCGCGAGCACGAGCGGTTTACCGGTGCCGACCAGCGCATCGCCGAGCGCGGCGACCGCGCGGGATTCGTCTCCGACGGCGTCCCCGACAGCGGTGAAGTCGTGCGAGAACGCGAGGTAGATGACGCCGTCGGTGTCGCTGGCCGCCTTCTGCAAGACGGCGAGGTCGGCGATGTCGCCGCGCAGCGGCTCGGCACCGAGTCCGCTGATGGTCGCGGCCGAGTCCTCGGATCGGGCCAGGCCCACGACCTGATGATCGGCGGCGATCAGTTCCGAGACGACGGCCGAGCCGATTCCTCCGCTGGCGCCGGTGACGAATACACGCACGAGCAGCTCCGTTCATGTGATGCGACTATGGTCCCATCACCATAGCGCAATGACGGGATAATGGTCGCATCACTAGGGTGGGGTCATGGCTCGTTGGCAACCCGACGCGCGCGAACGCTTGGTCGCCGCGGCGCTGGACCTGTTCAAGGAACGCGGATACGACCAGACGACTGTTGCGCAGATCGCCGAGCGCGCAGGCCTGACGAAGAGCACGTTCTTTCGGCACTTCCCGGACAAGCGGGACGTGCTCGCGGCCGGCCAGGACGCCATCGCGCAACTACTCCGCGAGGGCATCGCCGCAGCACCCGCCGACGCGACACCGCTGGCTGCTGTGTGCTCCGGTTTGAAGTCGGCGGCGGCGGGGTTCACGTCGTTCAACCGGGACCTCGCACCCAGGCTCAAGGCCGCGATCGCTACCAGCGCCGAGCTTCAAGAACGCAACGCGCTCAAACAGATTGGGCTAGCACTCGCGATGGCCGAAGCGCTCCAATCCCGCGGCGTGCCCGAGCCGACGGCCGTGTTGGCCGCCGAGTTCGGTGCACTGGCATTCAAAACGGCCTATGCCCGCTGGGCCGAACCAGACGAAAACCGAGACTTGGGCTCCATCGCATGCGAGGCGCTGCGCGAGTTGCACGCCGCCGCAGCTGATCTCGGCTGACCTGCGTCCGACCAACCGCTATCGGCCGCAAGCGGCGCCTCCCACAAATCCGCTAACGGGGCAGGCCAAGGAGGCGCTCGGCAGCAACCGTGAGCAGAATCTGCTCGGTACCGCCGGCAATGGTGAGGCAGCGGGTGTTGAGGAAGTCGTGCACCGCTCGATTCTCGACCAGACCGCCGCCCGCCGACACATCCATCATGAATTCGGCGAGCGCCTGCCGGTAGCGCACGCCGATGAGCTTGCGCACGCTGGACTGTGCCCCCGGGTCCTGGCCACCCACCGCGAGTTGTGCGATGCGCTGGTCGAGCAGCGCGCCGGTTTGGGCAGTGACGATCAACCGCCCCAACCGGTCTTGTTGGGAGACATCGAGGTCGATCTCCGCCAGCACCTTGAGCAGCTCTTCCATCGGGTTGCCCAGCGCGGTGCCGGTGGCCATCGCAATCCGCTCGTTCGCCAATGTGGTGCGGGCCAGCCGCCAGCCATCGTTCACGGTGCCGACCACCATCTCGTCGGGCACGAACACGTCGTCCAGGAACACCTCATTGAACAGCGAGTCGCCGGTGATCTCCCGCAACGGCCGGATTTCGATGCCCGGTGATTTCATGTCCACCAGGAAGTAGGTGATGCCTTTGTGTTTCGGGGCATCCGGATCGGTACGCGCCAGGCACACACCCCACCGCGCCTTGTGCGCGGCGGATGTCCAGACCTTCTGTCCCGTCAACAGCCAGCCGCCGTCACCCCGCACCGCCTTGGTGCGCAGGGATGCCAGATCGGAGCCGGCTCCCGGCTCGGAAAACAGCTGGCACCAAAGGAATTCGCCCCGCATGGTGGCGGGCACGAAGCGCTCGATCTGCTCCCGCGTGCCGTGCTCCAGGATGGTCGGCGCCGCCCACCAACCGATCACCAGGTCCGGCCGGACCACACCGGCCGCCGCCATCTCTTGATCGATCAGCAGCTGCTCGGCCGGTGACGCGGCGCGCCCATACGGGGTCGGCCAATGCGGCGCCTGCAACCCTGCCTCGGCGAGGGTCACCTGCCGTTTCTCCTCCGGCAACGCGGCGACCTGAGCGACGGCCGCGGCGACCTCCGGTCGCAGACCCTCAACCTCGGTGAGGTCAATACCCAGGCGACGTCGCACACCCGACTGAGTCAGTGCGGTGATGCGCCGCAACCAGCGCTCGTCGCCGCCGAGGAACCGGCCGATGCTGTGCGCCCGGCGCAGGTACAGGTGTGCGTCATGCTCCCAGGTGCATCCGATGCCGCCGAGCACCTGAATGCAGTCTTTGACGTTTGCCTTCGCAGCGGCGATGCCGATGCTCGCGGCCAGCGCCGCGGCAATTGAGAACTGGGCCGGATCGGAATCCGCTGCGGCCCGCGCGGCATCGGCAGCGGCCACCTCGACCTGTTCGGCGCGGCAGAGCATCTCGGCGCATAGATGCTTGACGGCCTGGAAGCTGCCGATCGGCTTGCCGAACTGCTCCCGCACTTTGGCATAAGCGACCGCGGTGTCCAAGGACCATCGGGTCACGCCCGACGCCTCAGCCGCCAGCACGGTCGCGGCGAGTTCCTCGACCCGCTCCCGCGACGCTTCGACCACGACGGCAGGCGCCGACGTCAGCATCACCCGCGCCAGTGGCCGGGAAAAGTCGGTGGCCCGCACCGGCTCCACCTGCACACCATCGCTCTTGGTGTCGACCAGCACCCACGTCTGGCCGACGGGTAGCAGCAGCAGGCCGTCGTCAGCAGCGCCCAGCACCAAATCGACGGAGCCCGACACAAGCGACGTCTCACCGTCGAAGTCCAGGTCGCCCTCGAGTGCCACCCCCGCGAAGCGTTCACCGGAGGCCAGTGCGGCCAGCATTTCTGGGTCGTCTACGACCAAGGTGGCCAGCGCAGTGGTTGCCACCGGCCCCGGTACCAGTGCCTTGGCCGCTTCCTCGACCATCGCGCAAAGATCCTCGATGCCGCCGCCCGCACCGCCGGAGTCCTCGGCAACTGCCACGCCGAACAGTCCCAGCTCGGCCAGGCCGGCGAACACCGGGCGCCACGCATCGGCG
>DASXMA010000386.1:0-11730 GCA_036495965.1 Mycobacterium sp. | reverse complement strand
TTCAAGTCTTCAGTCACCCGTCCGGCTACCAGATGGCTTGTGTTCCAAGGGCATCCGGTCGCTAATCTGCCAACACTAGGCCTTCAACCGCAACTGAGCAGGTGCGGGAAAAGCTTACTTCTGACGCATGCGGCAATTATTTACTGACTTAGACGAAAGTTTAATAAGGAAATGACGTAGGCGAAAGTTTAATCAAAGCATTGAAAACCGGGGGTTCATACTTGAAAATTGCAAGCGTCGTCGCAGCCTTGCAACGATTGGTCTGGCCTTTGTGACCTCAGTACCACCATGGAGCTGAGAGGGGGAAGGGTTTTGGGATGGCCGAACACCCTGGCGTGTGCGAGAACTGTCGGCAGCGGACGCCCTGCACGGTGGTGGAGATCGCGCCGCGTGTGCGAATGCGATTCTGCGCTGACTGTCGGCAATCCGGGCCGCGCTGACGTAACGCCACGTCTGGAAAGGAATCACGGGGCCACCAATCCCACAGGCTATCCATTTGCCGCTCGAATTGGGCTATTGCTGAGCCTGCGGGCTCTTACAGATAGCTCGATCCGAGGGGGAATGAAATGACCGAAGCCGCCGACAGGGCCAGAGAGGCGAACGCCCACTTCTTGCGGGCGCGAGTTTCGATCGTCGACCCCACCGTAATGGAGCTGATTGCCGGTTGTGCTGTACTCGCCACAGCGATAGAGGCCCTGGCGGTCGAACTGCACGACATGAAGCAAAAGTTTGGGTTCATCTGCGAAAAAAGTCACCTTCGTGAGGGGTGGCTGGGTCACAGCCAAGAGACGTTGCCGCCACCCGGCCTGTAGCCGGGGCCACATACATTTTCTGTGGCCGGTCGTGGCACTGCCACGTTTGAGTGACGTGGGCCACAAATGCCGTCGACCGCCCAGGTGCCATCGCGGGGGTCGCCAGGGATTTCACCACCCCCTGCATCGTCGCAGGTCAGAGGGCCCCTTTTGTCCTCGGTTCAGGTTGCCCAATTGGGGATAACCTGGGGCTTTGAACCATCCGAACCCACCTCCGCAACAGTTAGGCTCTCTAGTTTGCTGCCGTATTTGCTGGGGGCTCGGCAATGCCTGGCGCTGGCGGAGCTCTGGTGTAGGAGAACCGTCATGGCCACGCCATCACCCGATGCCATCACCAAGCCAACACACCCGGAATCGCCCGCCTACTTTTTGGACGATCGAGGTCCGGATTTTCTCTGAACCCCCCTCCGACCGCTGTGTGTACGTCATCGTGGAATAGGTGATCGAGCTCCACTACGACGGGAAAGTTACCTGCGAATTCGGCGAGGTGGCGACAGTGTTCGGCAGCAGTAGGACGCCGGGCGTTGTTCACGATGTAGCGCCGCTGATCCTTGTGGATGGAAATCGCGGGTGGGATGACATTGCTCGTGGTTGGGCCGTGGTCGGTGTCGATGTGAAGTGTGATGGCCGCTATCTCCGTGTGAGCGCTGACAATGGTTCGTGGGTGTGGGATCTGGTGCCTGCCCGTTGGGATAGTGGCTGGTCACCGTTGCCAAATTGGAGCAGTAACGTTCTGGTCGGAAGGTGGCGTGACTGATGGTTGATTCCGTCGCCCTAGAGTGCTCTTTAGCGGGTCGGTAACAAGGGCAAAGGAAGCTCTCGCAGGCGTCGTGGACGAGACCAAGAGCGCAGCCGGGCGACGGACCATTCCGTTGCCGCGCTTCACGGTCGACATGCTGCGGGCGCGTCGGCGGCTGCCGTACCTCGGCGAGCAACCAATCATCTTCCCGTCGACCGCGGGCACGCTGCGCGACCTGGACAACTTCAACAGGCAATGGCGTCAGGTCCGCGACAAGCTGGGCGCGTCCGGCATGAGCACCCACAGTTTCCGCAAAACCGTTGCCACACTTATCGACGACGAAGGGTTGTCGGCACGCATCGGGGCCGACCATCTGGGCCACGCAAAGGTGTCGATGACGCAGAACGTTTACATGACGCGTGGGCGGGTGCACTCGCAGGTCGCCGAGCTACTAGACCGCGCCGTTGCGGCCAGTGACGCCAGTCATAAACGATGAATAAACGATGACTCGGGATTTCGCCGGCCCCTGAAAATGCGCTCTGGTCTGCTCCCCCGGGAGGACTCGAACCTCCAACCCTTCGGTTAACAGCCGAACGCTCTGCCAATTGAGCTACAGGGGATTAACCCGGTCCGCGCAAACCTGCGCAGATCGCGGGACGACTCTAGCGTACTGGCATAGCCGCACCCAACTAAACTAGAGGGACGGCCCAGCCGGAGGCTACAGGGACTGCCCAGCTGGGAGCGGGCGGGCAAGCACCCAGGCGCGTGAGGCAGGATGGAGCCATCCGCACCGTCGTCGGAAGGGACGCTTTGATCCGGTATGTCGTGGTGCTTGCACTGGGCTACGTGCTGGGCTCGAAGGCCGGGCGCCGCCGATACGAGCAGATCGCCGGCACCTATCGCGCGCTGACCAGCAGTCCCGTGGCCAAGTCGATGATCGCAGGAGGCCGCCGCAAGATCGCGAATCGGATCTCGCCCGATGCGGGGTTTGTGACGCTGGCCGAGATCGACAACCAGACGGCCGTTGTCGAGCGGCCGGCTGACGGGGCCCTTACACCGTCAGATCGTCGCCGCTAGCCTGCTCCAACAGGCTGCGCCGATAGGCCTCCATGGCGACCAGATCACCGAACAGCGCGTGATATTCGTCGCCGTGTTCGACGGGCGACATGCGCTGCAATTTCGACTTCACCTCGGCGATCTGCCGGCCCATCCACACCTCCTGCAGACGAGCCATGACCCCGGCGATATAGCGCGGCAGCTTCTCGTCATCGACGGCGATGGCCTCCACGCCCAGCTCGCTGATCAGGCCGGCGGTCAGGTCCGACGTGGTCTGCTGGCGCACTGCGTCGAGCCACTGCGCCCCGGTGACGCCGGTCGATGTACCGCCGGCCGCGTCGATGGCCGCTCGCACGGCCGCATACCCGGGATGAGTGAAGCTCTCGACGGTCAGCGTGTCGAACACCGGGCCGGCGAACGCCGGGTACTGCAACGCCGATTTGAGTGCCTCGCGCTGAGGCCACAGGGTTGGGTCACGCGGGTCGGGTCGAGTGGCGGCGGGTTCGGCCGCAGCACGCGGCTGCTGCGCGACCCGACGAGGGGTATCTGACAGCGAGCCACCCCGAACGGGGGACTTGGACTTTTTCGCCTCGCCCCGCACCCGGTCGATGACCTGCGCAACATCGGCCCAACCGACCCAGCCGGCGAATTGGCGGGCGTATTCGTCGCGCAGCGTAGGGTCCTTGATCCGGCCCACCATGGGTATGCAGCGGCGTAGCGCGGCGACCCGCCCCTCTGCACTGTCCAAATCCATCTCGGCAATCGCGCTGCGAATCGCGAACTCAAACAACGGGGTTCGCCGTGCGACCAGGTCGCGCAGCGCGTTATCGCCTGACTTCAGCCGCAGGTCACAGGGATCCATGCCGTCCGGGGCAACCGCGACAAAGGACTGCCCCGCCAGGTTCTGCTCGCCCTCAAAGGCTTTGAGTGCGGCGGCGCGACCGGCCTCGTCTCCGTCGAACACGTAGATCAGTTCGCCACGAAAGAAGCTGTCGTCCATCATCAGTCTGCGAAGCATCGCCAGATGCTCGTCGCCGAACGCGGTGCCGCACGACGCGACAGCCGTGGTGACCCCGGACAGGTGCATCGCCATCACATCGGTGTAACCCTCGACGACAACCGCCTGGTGCCCCTTGCCGATATCGCGTTTGGCCAGATCGATACCGAACATCACCGACGACTTCTTGTACAGCTGTGTCTCGGGCGTGTTGATGTACTTGGCTTCCATCGGGTCGTCGTCGAACAGTCGCCGGCCCCCGAAGCCGATCACCTCACCGGCCGACGTGCGGATCGGCCAGAGCAGGCGCCGGTGAAAACGATCCATCGGACCGCGGCGCCCTTGCCGGGACAGGCCGGCGGCTTCCAGCTCTTTGAACTCGAAACCCTTGCGCTGCAAGTGTTTTGTCAGCGAATCCCACCCCGAGGGTGCGAACCCGCAGCCGAAACGACGAGCCACCTCGGCGTCGAAGTTCCGCTCCCTCAGGTATTGGCGGCCCGCTGCCGCCTCGTCAGACTCCAGCGCCGCGGCGTAGAACTCCGCGGCGGCCGCGTTGGCTGCGATGAGCCTGCTGCGACTGCCGCGGTCGCGTTGCACGCTGGTGGCCGAGCCGGTGTAGTTGATCGTGTGTCCGATCCGGTCGGCGAGCAGTTCGACGGCCTCGACAAAGCTGACGTGTTCGATCTTCTGAACGAAGGCATACACGTCGCCGCCTTCGCCGCAGCCAAAGCAGTGAAAGTGGCCGTGATTCGGGCGGACATGAAACGACGGCGACTTCTCGTTGTGAAAAGGGCACAGGCCCTTGAGCGAGTCGGCGCCGGCGCGTTTCAGCTGCACGTAATCACCGACGACATCCTCGATGCGGACCTGTTCGCGGATGGCGGCGATATCGCGATCGGAGATACGGCCGGCCATCGGCCCAGTCTAAAGCCCCGGCCGGTTCAGCTGGCCGGCCCGATGACGCCGCATGCGACACGCTCCATTGCCATGTCGCTGCCCTCAGGACCGTGCAGCATCAACGCGGTCTTGTTCCCCGCCAGCAGCTCGTCCCTGGTGAACGAATCGGTGGTGGTCACCAGATAAGCGGAGCCGTCCTGGCGCACCTCAAGGTTCGTCAGGTCACCGCTTTCGGGCTTCCCGGTATGTCCGGGCGCCTGGTAGTGCTCGCCCGCGGACAGGAAACTACCGGGCGGGCCACCGGTAGGAGCAACCGAGTTCGGCTCACACTTGCCGATCTCGTGGACGTGTAGACCGTGGAAACCGGGCGCGAGAATTCCGCCGGCAACGGTCTTGACGGTGACGGTGACGTAGCCGCCGGTGAAGTCGAACGTCGCGGTGGCCACGGCTCGACCGTCGGGTGCGTTCAGTTGGGCGTTAAGCGATGCGCCACCGGGCGCCGGACTGGTTGTCGATGACGAATCTGGTGCACCGCTCTTGACGGGTGGCGTGGTGCCCGGCTGCGTGCTCGCATGCTGAGGCGAATTGCATGCGCTCACGGCCACCACGGGAAGCGACAGCAGGGCTGCAACGGCGGTGAGTTTGGTCATCTCGGGAGCCTAACCCCCGAGGTGTGCCTACGGACCCTCATGCGGGGCGTCGATGCGTTCTACCCGGCCTTCGGTGTAGGAGGCGATCTGATCGACGATGGCCCGTAACCGGGCGCCGTCATCGGCGGCTGTGGTGAACGCCGCGGCAAAGACGGGGTCGAGCGTTCCGGGCGCTCCCGAGTACAGCCATTGCGCCACTCGGTGGATACGTTCGCGCTGCCGGGCCTGCGTTTCCAGATGCCGCGGGTCGGACATGATGAACTGCAACGCCAGGATTTTCAGCAAGGCCACCTCGGCACGCACCAAGTCGGGCACCTGCAGATCGGCCTGGTAGCGCACCAGCGGCCCGGGACCGGCCGTCGCCCGCGTCGTCGCGATCGCAGCCGAGGCGAACCGTCCTACCAATTCGCTGGTCAACCGCTTGAGCGCCACCGATGAGGCCAGCGTGGCGTCGTACTTGCCGACCGCGGCGACCACGGGCAGCCCGGACAGCCGTCGCGCGGCGGCAATGAAGTCGTCGGCACTCACCCGCGAGAATTCGCTCTCCCCCAGCTTGGCCAATGTGGCGGCCTCGTCGTCGTCGGCGAGCACGCGCAAGTCGATGCGTTGCGAAACGACGCCGTCCTCGACGTCGTGCACCGAATAGGCGATGTCGTCGGCCCAGTCCATCACCTGTGCTTCCAGACACGCCCGGTCCGCCGGCGTCTCCTGACGAACCCAGTCGGCAGGCTCGAGGTCCTCGGCGTAAAACCCGAATTTGCCCCGGCCCTTACCGCGCGTCCACGGATACTTGGTGACCGCGTCCAAGGACGCGCGGGTCAGGTTCAGCCCCACGCTACAGCCTTGTGCATCAAGTACTTTGGGCTCAAGGCTGGTCAGGATTCGGAAATTCTGCGCATTGCCCTCAAAGCCGCCATACGAGGCAGCTACCTCATCGAGGGCGAGCTCGCCGTTGTGCCCGTAGGGCGGGTGTCCGATGTCGTGGGCCAGACCGGCGAGCTCGACGAGATCGGGGTCGCAGCCCAGGCCGACGGCCATGCCACGGCCGATCTGCGCCACTTCCAGCGAGTGCGTCAGCCGGGTGCGCGGGGTGTCACCTTCACGCGGTCCGACGACCTGCGTCTTGTCGGCCAGCCGGCGCAGCGCTGCACTGTGCAACACACGGGCCCGGTCCCGCGCGAACTCGGTGCGGTGCTGGCCTTCCGTACCCGGCAGACCCGCAGTCTTCGGCGCTTCGGCTACCCGTCGCTGACGGTCGAAGTCGTCGTAGGGATCTTGCTGATTCGTGGTCACCGACGCACAGTCTGCCAGGGAACGCCAGCGCGGTCCGATCTCTGCTCGGCCCTACCGCCGCAGGGCTAAATTGACATATGCGCACTGCTCGCCTGCTCGGTGTGATTCTGCCGATCCTCATCACGGGACTGCTGCTGGCCCCGTCGGTCGCCGCCCAACCACCATTTCGGATGCCGGGGTACGTTACCGACAACGCGGGCGCGCTGTCGGACTCCGGTCGCGCCACGGTGATGTCCGCCATCGACAAGCTCTACGCCGATCGCCACATCCGGCTGTGGGTGGTCTATGTCGACGACTTCTCCGGGCAAAGCGCGCAGGACTGGGCGCAGCGCACCGCACGTGCCAGCGACTTGCGTGGCTACGACTCGCTGCTGGCCGTGAGCACTACCGGCCGGGCATACGCCTTCCTGGTGCCGTCGGCGGTGCACAACGTCAGCGAAAGTCAGGTGGATAACCTCCGGCGCAATCAGATCGAACCCGCCCTGCGCGCCGGCGACTGGAGCGGTGCGGCAGTCGCCGCGGCTAACGGACTCGACACGACGCCCCGATCGTCGGGTCGGATAGTACTTCTGGTGGCGCTGGGCGTCACTGTCATCGCAGTGGTGGTCCTGCTGCTGGTCATGCGCTATCGCGGCCGGCGACGCCGCGCCGCCGCGTTGGCCGCGGCGCGGAAAGTCGACCCCACGGACCTGGATGCGTTGGCCGCCGTGCCGCTGGAGGCTCTCGACGATCTATCACGCTCGATGGTGGTGGAGGTCGACAACGCGCTGCGCACCAGCTCGAACGAACTTGCGCTTGCGATCGATGAATTCGGCGGACAGCGAACCGATTCGTTCACCCAGGCGGTGAACAACGCCAAAGCGGCTCTGTCCCAAGCGTTCACCGTGCGCCAGCAACTTGACGACGACACACCCGAGACGCCGGCGCAGCAGCGCGAGCTACTCACCCGGGTGATCGTGTCGGCGGCACGTGCCGACCGCGAACTGGAGTCACAGACTGAGGCGTTCGAGAAACTGCGGGATTTGGTGATCAATGCCCCATCGCGGCTGGATGCGCTGACCCAGCAGCTCGTCGAGCTCACCAGCCGCATCACCCCGGCTGAACAGCGGCTGGCCGAGCTGCACAACGAATTCGACCCCGCAGCACTGACTCCGGTTTCCGGGAATGTGACGACCGCCAAGGAGCGGCTGGCGTTCGCCGACCGCAACATCAGCTCGGCCCGTGCTCTAGCCGCCCGGGCGGTTAGTGGACAGCAGACCGGTTTGGTGGACGCTTACCATGCGGCTGAGTCGGCGCTCGGGCAAGCGCTTTCGCTGCTCGATGCAGTGGACACCGCAGCAAGCGACATCCGGCATGCCGTTGACAAGTTGCCGACTGTCATGGCCGACATTCAAGCTGGCATCCAGCACGCCAACGAGCAACTGCAAAACCAGAACACCAAGTCCACGCATAACAGCGAGCTGCTGGAAGCGCGCGATGCGGCCGCCAGAGCCGTTGACGGCGCGCGCAGCGGTGGCGCCACCGATCCACTCGGCACGTTCGCCCGGCTGGCCAAGGCCGATGCCGACCTCAACCAGCTATTGACCATCCTGGCCAAGGAGCGGGCGAGCGCCGAACGACTCAATCGTTCACTAGAACAGGCCTTGTTCACCGCGGACTCGCGGGTGCGCGGTGTCTCCGAATACATCGACACCCGGCGCGGCAGCGTCGGGCCCGAGGCCCGGACCCGGCTCGCCGAAGCCGAACGGCACCTGGAAGCCGCCCAAGACAAGAAGTCGACCAATCCGACCGAGGCGATTGCCCACGCCAATGCGGCGTCGACGCTCGCCACCACTGCGCAGTCATTGGCTAATGCCGATGTGCAATCGGCTCAGCGCGCCTACACCCGCCGCAGCGGCGACGACACCGGCGCGTTACTCGGCGGAATCATCATCGGCGACCTCCTCAGCGGCGGCATGAGAGGAGGATTGGGCGGCTGGAGCCCCACGTCGTTCGGCGGCACCTCGAGCTGGCCCGGGGGCTCATCCGACGGCGGCTTCATGGGTGGTGGCGGCCGTTTCTAAGCCGTTCACTGACGGCAACTGGAACGCACCGGATAGCTGTGTGCTGCTGCGAACCGATCCTTGGCCAGGCCCAGCTGGAGCCGACCGTGCTGTCGGTGCCGGCCATGTTGGTGCCAGCGGTCTGCACCTTCTGCCCTCGGGCGTTGGCCTGTTGAAAGCGTTGGGCGGCGGGGATTTTCGCGACTAGTGGCTGAGGATCTGCTGCGAGGCCTGTTCTTGGGTCTCGTAGTTGCTGGCGTCACGGATCAGCCCGTCGCGAACCCCGTGCAGCATGCTCACGATGTTGTTGAACGCCTGATTCATCTGACCCATGGTGTCGTAGGAGGTCAACTGCGCCTGCCCACTCCAGCCGGCACCGGCGATGTTCTGCGAGGACGCCCACATCTTGCGAGCCTCATCCGACACCGTCTGAGCGTGCATCTCAAAGCGGCCCGCCATGGCGCGCATCGCGTGCGGGTCGGTCATAAAACGTGTTGGCATGCTGCCCGTCTCCTTCTTGGGTCCGCCAGATTGGCCGTTGTTCGATGTCAACCGGCCGCCGGAGAATGCGGTACCACGCCGGTGATCCGCGGCAAGTCGAAGCGGGGCTCGGCTTCGCCCTGAGACTCCGCCCATTCATTGCCTTCGGCAGCCGCCTCGGAGTTCCGGGCGTCCGTCACCTTGTCATCGGCATCGGCACCCGCTTCCGGTTTCGGCGCCCAATGGTCGTAGTCGTCCGGCGGAACGGCCACGCCCCAACTCATCGGAACCGACAAGCGACCGAGCAGACCCGACTCACCCCGAAGGGCCAAGACCGAATCGGCCGGCAATGGAGAACCAAGAGGCAATAGCACGATGCCCCCTTTCACACAAGCACTTTTCATGGTAGGTCAGTCCCGACGACAATATCCGGGATTGACCGATCCCTATCCGACCCCGGTCCGGGGTATCACGGTGGGCCGCGACTGCACCACGTGCGGACTCGCCCCACCGCGGCCCATCATCTTGTTAGGCGTACCGCCGGCACCCATACCCACGGGCATCGGAGTCATCGGCGTGCCGGCCGCAGGAGCTACAGCCGCCTCGGCCATCGCAGCGCTGGGCAGTTCGCCACCCAGCCCGGACACCGCCGAAGTGACCATGCGCACCGGCATCGCCCCCTGCCACGTCGGCGGCACCGATATCGCCCCCACCAATCGCGCCTGACCCAACCCCGCGCCAACCGGCCCCAAACCGGCAGCGGCACCGCCCAGCCCAGTCATTTCGGGAACACTGGAACCGACGAACTTGGGGACATCGGCCATCCCGGTGGCCGCGGAACTGGCCAACCCTGTGCCGTTTGCGACCTGCGCCATGCTCATCATCGGCGACACAACCATGCTGGCCGGATACATCCCGACCTGCGCCACCGAAACCAACGACGTCACCGGCGCTGTCGACAACGTCGCCGGCAGTTGGCTCACCGCACTACTAAGGGCAACGGGAATCCCCGCTAGCACAGTCTGGAACTGGCCGGCCATTCCCGCCAGTCCCCCGACCGGCAGCAGACTCGACAACGAGGACACGAACGAGGACACGACCGAGAACAGGAGGTTCCCCAGTCCCGTCCCCAATCCCGCCAAGCCCGCCGGGGCTGCGCTAAACGACGGCAATGTGGCCGCCACCGACATCGCCCCGGCGTGATAACCCACCATCGCGGCCACATCTTGAGCCCACATCTCCAGATACTCGAGCTCAGTCAACGCGATCGCCGGCGTGTTCTGACCCAAGAAGTTCGTCGCTATCAGGGTCATCAACGTCACCCGATTCGCCGTCACCGCCGCGGGAAGCACCGTGGCCGCCTGCGCCGTCTCATACGCCGTCGCTGCCGCCAGGGCCTGAGCGGCCGCAGCTTCGGCTTGCGCCGCCGCCGCGTTCAGCCACCCCACATACGGCGCTGCCGCGGCCGCCATCGACAGCGACGCCGGGCCCGTCCACAATCCGCTGGTCAACCCAGAAATCACCGAGTCAAACGACGACGCGGCGCCCGATAAATCCGAGGCCAATGCATCCCAGGCCGACGCAGCCGCGAGCAACGGCCCAGGGCCCGCACCAGCAAACATCAGCGACGAGTTAATCTCCGGAGGCAACCAGAAAAAAGCCGGAAACATCACAACCTCAACACATCGACCGCATCAACGGCCCTTGCACCCGCACGACCGCATACCCACCCGAGGCGACCACATATGTGAAACCCGCCACAGGTGATCGTAAGGCAATCCGACCCCAAAGAGCAGGAGTTTCGCCAATTGATATAGCCAATCCGACAGCACCGATGGGATGCGATCGCCGACCAGGTTGGCCGGACAACTGTTGTAGCCGCTGGTCAGGCTATCTTTTGTAGCTAAATGGGCCAGCTTTTCGCAGGGCGACGCATACGGGAGCCGGACAATTCGGCTTTGCTCGTGGGCCGTGACCTAGTGGCGGCCCTAACATTCTTAGGCAAAATTGGTCTCCGGGTGTCGGAGCCAGCGGTACGGGTGCCGATTAGCTGCCCTTGAGCCGCACCGCCAGGTAATCCGCGACGGCATCCATCGCAATCCGCTCTTGTGTCATGTCGTCACGCGCACGCACCGTGGCGGCGTTGTCTTCGAGTGAGTCGAAATCCACCGTCACGCAGAAAGGCGTACCGACCTCGTCCTGACGCCGGTAACGCCGCCCGATGGCGCCGGCGTCATCGAAATCGATGTTCCAGCATTTCCGCAATTCAGCCGCCAAATCACGCGCCTTGGGGCTCAAGTCGGCGTGCCGCGACAGCGGCAGCACCGCTGCCTTGACCGGCGCCACCCGCGGATCCAGTCGAAGTACCGTCCGCTTGTCCATCCCGCCTTTGGCGTTCGGGGCTTCGTCCTCCGTGTAGGCGTCAATCAAAAACGCCATGAACGACCGAGTCAGACCGGCTGCCGGTTCGATGACGTACGGCGTGTACCGGGTATCGGTGACCTGGTCGTAGAAAGACAGATCGGCGCCGGAATGTTTTGCGTGCGTTGCTAAGTCGAAGTCGGTTCGATTGGCCACGCCTTCTAGCTCGCCCCACGGATTGCCCACAAATCCGAACTTGTATTCGATGTCGACAGTGCGATCGGAGTAATGCGACAACTTGTCTTTGGGGTGGTCAAATAAGCGCAGATTCTCCGGATTTATACCGAGGTCGACATACCACTGCAGCCGGGTGTCGATCCAATATTGGTGCCAGTCCTTCGCG
>DASXMA010000385.1:0-5421 GCA_036495965.1 Mycobacterium sp. | reverse complement strand
TGAAGTCACAGCGGCCACTGGTGCGGCGCCCGATGCCGGCACGCCCAACTACAACGTGGCGCCCACGGCCACGATCGCCACCGTCGTCACGCGCCACAGCGAGCCCGACGACGAACCGACCCGGCGCGTCCGGCTCATGCGCTGGGGCTTGATCCCGCCATGGGTCAAAGCAGGCCCCGACGGAGTGCCCGAGAAAAAGGGTCCCTTGCTGATCAACGCTCGGGCCGACAAGGTAACCACCTCGCCGGCCTTCCGCGGTTCGGCCAAGAGCAAGCGCTGCTTGGTGCCGATGGACGGCTACTACGAGTGGCGCGTCAATGCCGACACTCCGGCCGGCAAGAAGTCTCGCAAGACGCCGTTCTACATGTATCGCGACGATGGCGAGCCGCTGTTCGCGGCCGGCCTGTGGGCGGTGTGGAAGCCCGCCAAAGATGCTGCGCCGCTGCTGAGTTGCACGATTATCACCACCGATGCCGTGGGCGAGCTTGCCGAGATCCACGATCGGATGCCGTTGATGCTCGCCCAAGGCGATTGGGACGCCTGGCTGAATCCCGACGCCGAGCTTGATTCCGACCTGCTGGCCCGCCCGCCGGATGTGGGAGGCATCGAGCTGCGGCAGGTGTCGACGCTGGTCAACAGTGTTCGCAATAACGGTCCCGAGCTGCTCGCACCGGTTGACGAGCAACCCGAGCAGGCAACGCTGCTGTAGGCCGTCATCAGCAGAAATAGGTGCGCACTCCAGGCTGAAATACTGCCGCTCCTACTCGCCGTCTTCGTCTTGCCGCTACCCGAGACCGGCGTCTACGAGCAAACGGGACAGCCCGAGTTTCTCGCAGCGCGCCGCGACGTCCGGCACCATGACATCGGCGTCATCGGATCTGCCTGTTGCCGTGAGTGTTTCGATCAGCAGCAGTTGCGCAGTCAGCGCCGCCAACGGTCTTCGCTCGTCATCGATTCCGGCGAGCAGGTTGGCCGCGCGTCGGCACGCCTGCTCCCGGTCGTTGGCCGAATCGCTCGCCGACAACAGCCGGATCCCGGAGTTCTCGTCGAGTTCGGCTGTGATCGTGGCGATTCCGTCGTCGTCAGGAATTGTGCGGCTAGCTCGCAACCGGGCGGAAACTTCCGGCGCGATCTCTATGCCCAGCCGGATCCGCTCGTTGGTGATGGCGGCCGCGAGGCGCGGTAGCCGCAACTGCTCCGCGGATTGCGCACCGTCGGCGAGGCGCTCGACCGCGGCGCCTCGATCCCCCTGCGCCGCCTTGATTCTCGCGCCGGTCACGTACTCGGCGATCATGTAGTCGACACCGGCGCCCTCAGACCCCAACCGGGAGCTTTCGTCCAGTAGGCGCATGGCCTCGGCCAATTCCCCGGTTTGGTACAGCAGTTCACCGAGAAGCGCACCGGCCAGCCGTGCGGCGTGTGAGTGCGGTCCCACTGTCACGCCCATCTCATACCCTTCCCGGAAATTCTTCAGGGCGGTGGGGATGTCGAGCTGATACCTGGCGGCGATACCGCCGAAGCAGCGTGCGTTGACGCTGGCGAATGGACCCATCATCTCCTGGTAAGGCACCGCCCACGCCAGCAACCGGTGCACGGCATCGAAGTCGAAGTGATAAACAGCGGCTAAAGCTGCACAATTTCCAGCCACGCCGGGAACCCGCGGATGGAAGGTGTCCGGTCGTGACAATGCTTCGGCGACCAAATGATCGATGCCGCCCACCCGGTCGGCGAACATCTCGGCGACTGCGCTCAGCACGTCGGCTTCGACACGCAGGTCCGCCCGTGTCGCGTCGTTGAGGTCCGCACGATCCAGGGCTGCCTCGAAAGACTTCAGCGCCGCGGCGGCAGGCGCCGCGCGCTGCAGCAGAATATTCGCCCACGCGATGGTCAGTTGGAGACGTGCCCGCGAAACCACCAACCGCGGCGGCAACTTCTTGACGATTCCGAGCAGGGTCGTCATTTTGGACTGCTCGAGCAGGTTAGTCTCGTCCTGCTCCACTAGGTCGACCGCGCGCGTCGGGTCGCCCGAGGCCAGCGCGTGGTCGACGGCCTCGTTGAGGTGGCCGCGTTCGACGAACCACTCCGACGCGGCCTGGTGGAGTTGTTCGACCCGCTCGGGGTGGTCACGGTCGAGCCGGCCGCGCAGGCATTCGGCGAACATGTGGTGGTAGCGAAACCAGTTCGGGTCCTCGTCGCATCGCTGCAGGAACAGGCCGCGCCGCTCGATCTCTTCCAGCGTCGCCTGGCCGCGGGGCACTTCAGCCAGTGCGGATGCGAGCCCAGCGCAGGTCCGCTCGGTGATCGCCGTTGCCAGCAGGAACTCGGTCATCTCTGGTTCCAGGGTGTCCAGGACATTTTCGGCGAGGAATTCGCCGACCATCTCGGTCGCGCCGGATAGTCGGGTTACCAGGGCGTTGGTGTCGCCGCCGCCGCGCAGGGCAAGCGCTGCCAGCTGTAGAGCGGCGGCCCACCCCTCGGTGGAAGTGGTCAATGCTTCCACGTCGCCTTCTGACAACTGCAGATGATCAACGTCGTTCAGCAAAGATCGAGCCTCATCGATGTCGAAACGCAGTGCGTCAGAGTCTATTTCGACCAGTTCATCCAGGATCCGCAACTTGCTCACCGGCAGTCCGGCGCGCGACCAGCTGGTCACGATGATCTGCAGGTGGTGACATCCGTGCTCGAGCAGAAAGCCGAGAGCGGCGGCGGTCTGGGCGTCCGATACCCGTTGCCAGTCATCTATGACCACTGCCATCCGATCGTCTTTTTCGTGAATCTCGTCAATCAGCTGGGTCAAGACGTAGCGGGCGGCGTCGTCGCCGTGGTCCTCGAGGACCTGACTCAATGACGCGGCGAGCGCGGGACGGACCCGCTGCATCAACTCCAGCAGATGCGCCAGGAACCACACCACGTTGTTGTCATCGTCGTCGATCGTCAGCCAGCCGACCGCGACGCCTTCGCAATCGAGCTCCTCTCGCCACTGGGCCGCCAGCGTGCTCTTGCCGAAGCCCGAGGGCGCATGGATAAGGACCAACCGTCGGCGACCGCCCGCGCGGAGGATGTCTAACAGCCGGTTGCGGGCCACCAGCGATCGGGTCGGAACCGGCGGTCGGTATTTCGTCGCCGGAGTGGGGGGCGTCGGTGTGGCCCCGGTATCCCGCCGAACCGGTGACGCGGCCACCGGTGACGTCCGGTGCTCCACGCCCAACTCAACGGGACGGGCCATCTCGTCGACGGCCAACCCGCTGGTGCGCTGAACCTCGCGCAGTTCGTCGCCGAACGCCGCTGCGCTCGCCGGACGACCAGCGGGATCGCGGGCCATGGCCCGTTCGATGACCGCGGACACTTCGGCCGGAAATCCCCGCTCACGCAGATCCGGTATCGGTTGAGATGTGATTCGAAGAAACTGAGCGACGACCTTCTCGCCACTGCGGCGCTCGAACGCGGCGTGGCCGGTCAGCGCGCAGAACACCGTCGCGCCGAGCGAATACACATCCGATGCGGGTGTGGGTGTCTTGCCCTCGAGCACCTCGGGCGCGGTAAACGCCGGTGAACCGGTGATGACGCCTGTGGCGGTCTGGAAGCCGCCGGCCATCCTGGCGATACCGAAGTCGGTCAGCTCGGGTTCGCCGTACTCGCTCAGCAGAATGTTTCCCGGCTTGACGTCACGATGCAGGATGCCCGCCCGATGGGCGGCCTCGAGCGCACCCGCCAGCTTCACGCCGATGCGTAGCGTCTCCTGCCAATCCAGCGGACCGTGCAGACGGATCAGCGCTTCGAGTGAATTCTTGGCGTGGTAGGGCATCACGATGAACGGCCGGCCCCTGGTCGTGGTGCCGACTTGCAGGATGGTCACGATGTTCGGGTGGCCGGATAGTCGACCCATCGCGTGCTGCTCGCGCAGGAAGCGGTCGAGATTTTCCTGGTCAAGGTCGGCGGTCAAAACCTTGACCGCGACCGAGCGGTCCAGCATCGGCTGAGTGCATCGATACACGACGCCAAAGCCGCCGCGCCCGATCTCGGCGACTTCTTCGAATCCCGCATCGTGCAGTTCCGCGGGAATGTCAGGGACCAGATCCCGCGGCGACGCATGCTGATCGACGTCGGCCATCGACGGTCACTATCTCACTCGGGAGGCTGTTGACCTCAGTTACCGACCACAAAATATGGCCGATCCCATGGACCGACTATGCCATCGAATCGATCGCACCACGAGGGGGAACCGATCGCCGCAACGCCGCCGACGCGACCGCAGGTGGCGCGGCGCCAGTCGGCAGACGATGCCGTGTTGTGCACCGAAGACAACGGTCTGTCCATCTTTGTCGCGCAGCGGCGGAGCCAGGGCGCGCAGCCGGTCTTAGCATGCATGTGTGACTGGCTCGTATACCTACACTTTCGAAGACATCCAGAACCGTCCCGTCGCGGTGATCGGAGCGGGAACGCTTGGTCGCCGCATCGCGCTGATGTTCGCCAGCCGTGGCGGAACCGTGCGGATCTGCGCCCCACGCGCAGAACAGCGCGCCTCCGCGGTTCACTACGTGACGGAGGCCCTACCGAAGGTGGTGGCCGACCGAGGCTTTGGTGAAGTGGGCATCGCGACGGCCGTGGGGTCGCTCGAAGAGGCGTTAGATGACGCCTGGCTTGTCGTCGAGTCCGTCCCCGAGAAGCTCGAGATCAAGATCGCAACGTGGGACCAGATCGACCAAGCAGCGCCGCCGGACACCATCTTCGGCACCAATTCCTCGTCGTACCCATCACGTCTGATGGCCGAAAACGTGCGCGACAAAACACGCTTGTGCAACACGCACTTTTACATGCCGCCGGAGATCAACGCTCTGGACCTGATGTCGGACGGTGAGACTGACCGCGGCCTGCTCGACACCCTGCTCACCATCCTCCCCAAGTTCGGCGTTTACCCCTTCGAGGCGCGACGGGAGTGCACCGGCTTCATATTCAATCGCGTCTGGGCTGCCATCAAGCGGGAGTCGCTGGCCGTAGTCGCCGAGGGCGTTGCCCGCCCGGAGGATGTCGACGGGATGTTCAAGGTCAACTTCGGCGTGCAGGCCGGACCGTTTCAGATGATGGATCTGGTCGGCCTGGACGTGGCACTCGACATCGAAAATCACTACTGCGAAGAGTTCCGGTACCTGCCGAAGAAATCGCGGGACTTGTTGCAGTCCTACGTCGATGCGGGCAAGCTCGGCGTCAAGACCGGCGAGGGCTTCTACACGTACCCGGGGTCCTGAGCCGCGGCCTCAGATTCGCGCAGTGGCGTTACGCTCGCCGGGCCAGGTAGCCAAGCGCCAGCTTGGCCGCGTTGGCGCCGCACATGCCGTGCGCGCCGGGTCCCGGTGGGGTGGCCGCCGAGCAGATGTACATCCCCGGCACGCCAATGCTGTACGGCGACAGCGTGATTCGCGG
>DASXMA010000384.1:0-25875 GCA_036495965.1 Mycobacterium sp. | reverse complement strand
CGGGTTTATCTCAATCACGCCACCGACATCGGTGCCTACAATCCGTGCTTTCCGGAGTACCGGTTCGACTATCTCGATGCCGAGAAGGCCGGCGGCCGGGTTTACTTTCCCCTGGTCTATGAAGGGCCGCCCGGACTGGTGCATGGCGGTTTTCTGGGCGTCCTTTTCGACTGCGTCATACAGCATCAGAATTGCGCCGCGGGCCTTTCCGGCAAGACGCGATCACTGCTCGTGACGTTTCGCCGCCCGACGCCGATACTGACCGAGCTGCGGTTTGACATTGTTCGCTCGCAGGTCGAACGGGGGATCACGTCGTCGGCTCGGCTACTGCTTGACGACGAAGTGCTCTGCACCGGCGAGGTCACCACGCTGGCCTCGCCGCCGGAGAAGCTGGCCGGATTCAAATTCGGCAGGCGGCGAAAGGAGTCCGACAGATGACTTCCTCGAGTTCCCAGGACGATCGTGTACTTTTCGAGGTCGATCCGGAACGGCGAATCGCAACGATCACGCTGAACAATCCCAAGCAACGCAACTCCTATGACGCCGCCATGCGCGACGCCGTCGCCCGTTGCCTGGATCGCGTGGCCGACGACGACGACCTCACTGTGGTGTTGCTGCGCGGAGCCGGCGGAGTCTTCAGTACCGGTGCCGACATGAATAACGCATACGGCTGGTATGGCAAGCAGGACCCAGCCGGTCAAGATGATCCGGCGGCCAAGCGCCGCCCCAGTCAGCGCAGACGACTCACCGTAGACCGCAAGTCATTTGGCTTCTACCACAACTTCATGGGCTTCCCCAAGGTGACGGTGGGGGAGATCGCCGGCTACGCCCTGGGCGGCGGCTTCGAGATGGCGTTGATGACCGACATCTCCGTCATTGCTCGCGATACCAAGATCGGCATGCCGTCAACGCGATTCCTCGGGCCCGCGCTGGGCAGCCTGCACATGTTCTTCCATCGGTTAGGACCGGTTCTGGCCCGGCGCCTGCTGCTGACCGGCGACGTCATCGAAGCGGGCGAGATCGAGCAGCTCGGAATCTTCACTGAGACATGCGATCCCGGCTTCGTTACGGCCCGCGCCCGGTACTGGGCCGAGAAGGCGGCCAAGATGCCTGCCGACGGAGTCGTCATCGCCAAGGAAGCGTTCCGCCTTGTCGAGCAGACCCAGGCGTACCACGGTGAGGAAGTCGCGAGCTATCTGTTCCACGCCTTCGGAACCAACCTGCAGTTCGAGCCGGGTGAGTTCAACTTCGTCAAAACCCGCGCGCAGCACGGCACCAAAGAAGCATTCCGGCTGCGTGACGAATATTTCCAGGTGCCGAAACCCGAAGCGTGATAACGCGATTCGCCGGCTAGGGGGTTACCGTGTTGCCGTCGCCTTGGCTCGCCCCCGCTGAACAGGTGACTTGGCGCCCTTGCGTTGCCGGGATGCCGCCGACTTGCCGCCTTTCGATCCCTTGGCCTCGTCGATCAACCTGCTGGCGTGGTCGAGGATGCAGTTGAGGCCATACTCGAAATTGGTTTCATCGGGGGCGCCGATCCGGTGACCTATCCGGGTTACTTGAGCAAGGAACGGAGTTTTTTCGGGATCGATCGCAACGGCGTCCTCGATGGCGCGCGGTCCGACGTCCGTCGATTGGTTCTTCTCGTAGAGCCGCTGCAGTACGACCGACCCGCGGACGTGAACCGAAACCGCGGAGTACGTGTCGAAGGCGTCCTCGGGCGATAGGCCGGCCTCGACCAGATTAGCGACCGCCTTCTCCATCTCCTGCGCACCCAGGCGCGCTGCTTTGGGGCTCAGCGCTGCGCGAATCAGAATCAGATCGCACAGAATTGGGTTACCCATGAACGTCTTACGCATCAAACGCGCATGGTTGCGCAACGTCTCGCGCCAGTTGCTGGCTTCGACGTACGGGGTGGCGAACACATACTTACTCAAGGCGCGGTCGGTCATCGCATTGAGCAGATCGTCCTTCTTGCGGAAGTACCAGTAGATGCTGGTGACGCCGACGCCGAGGTGTTTGCCGAGCAGCGGCATGCTCAGGTTGTCTATCGATACCTGCTCTGCGAGTTCGAATGCGCCGCTGATGATGTCATCGGGATTGATGGATCCGCGTTCGCGTCGTTGACGCTTATCAGCGGTTGCCTGCTTTGCCACTACGGGCACCTCCATCGAGATGTATCCTGCGCCTGCGGTCTGAGAATCGTGCCACCAGAGGAATGAATCTACCGGCAGATCCTCTCCCACCTGCGCATACGTAGGCGTCTCGCCGTTCGGCTATGACCGTCAACGCGGCGCTCGTGCGGTTTTCCATCTGCTACTGTAATACCTATCGTAGGCTTTTTGGTATATAAGGCTGGACGGGCGAAGGTGACCGGGCGCAACCCATCGGGTGAGTCTCCGGATGACCTACGGATTACGCCATGGATTTAGGGCTGGCGAACGCCGCAGCGGTGGTCGTCGGTGGTAGCCGCGGCATGGGTTTGGCGACGGCCCGTTGCCTCGCCGAGGAATGCGCCCGGGTGGCGGTGGTCGGCCGGACAGGAGCCAGTCTCGACAGCGCGGTGACAGAGTTGACGGGTCGCGGTAGCCCTGACGCCCTCGGGCTCGCCGCCGACATCGGTGACGCCGACAAGGTCGACAAGGTGTTCGCCGAGCTCGGGCAGCGATGGAACGGCGAACTCAACGTGCTCATCAATACCGTCGGGCCGGGAGCGGCGGGCAGCTTCGAAGTTCTGACCGACGGACAGTGGCGCCAGGCCGTCGAAGAAGGCGTGATGGGGATGGTGCGCTGCGTCCGCGCGGCACTTCCGTTGCTGCGCAACGCGCAATGGGCTCGGATCGTCAACTTTTCGGCGCACTCGACTCAGCGACAGAGTGTCATGCTGCCTGCCTATACGGCAGCCAAGTCGATGCTGACGAGCGTCTCGAAGAATCTGTCTTTACTGCTGGCAAAGGACGAGATCCTGGTCAACGTCGTCTCGCCGGGCAGCATCGCGTCCGAGTCGCTCGTCGGGTGGGCGAAGTCGGTCGGTGTCGACGCTGATGACCCGTATCGCCTGATGGAGGCCATCGACAAGCATTTCGGGCATCCGGCGCAGATGCCGCGGGCCGGCCTGCCGGAGGAAATCGGACCGGTCGCCGCGTTTCTGGCGTCGCGGCGCAACTCGTACATGACCGGAGCGAACATCAACGTCGACGGTGGCTCAGACTTCACCTGACTCGAAATCGTTTGTCCGACAGAAGGAGTGGATCGTGGCGACGGCTAGCGGGGCGCGGGTTTGGGCACGCGGCGCATTGCGGGGAATCGGCGACTCTCTTTACACGCCGTTCTGCGGCACCGACGGTGATGACATCGACTGGGACGCCTATCGAACGTTGGTGCGCTACTGCGTCGGTGATCTTGGCCACCCGATGTTGTGGTGCACCAGCGGTATCGCCGAGTTCTGGTCGTTGACCCTCGATGAGCGCAAACGCCTGTTGGAAGTGGCAATTGAAGAGGCGCGCGGCCTGAACCCCGATGTCGTCGTTCAGGCCTGCACGGCGGCGATGTCGGCGAAGGACTGCTTGGAGTTGACGCTGCACGCCCAGGAGGTGGGCGCCGACATTGCCTACATCCAAACGCCGATGATGGAGTCGCACGGCGGCGAGGGCGTGTTGAGGTTCTTCAAGTACATCGCGGCGCGCACCGATATCGCGTTGGGAATGTTCAACTCCCCGTCCTCGGGGTATGTGTTGACTCCAGCCGAAAGCGCGCGCATCTATGACGAGGTGCCCGCCGTGTGCGCCACCAAGGAGGGCGCCTTTCGGCCGGAGGCGAGCCGGCGGTTACACGAGTTGGCGCCCGGCCTGGCGGTCTGGGAATGCGACAGAACTGTTTACCGCGCCGGCTGGTTGCGCGCAGGCATCGTATGCCCGGCGCAATTGGGCACCGCCGGCTATCTGTTCGAGACGCCGCAGCGGCGACTGTTCTCCGAATATTGGGACCTGATACTGAGCGACAAGCTACTCGAGGCGATGGACTACGGGCGTGAGTCGGGTCTCGACCAGTTCGACCTGGACATCGGATCGTGGTGGACCTGCTATCCCGGGCGCGCGGACTACTTCACCCACTGGGGTGGTGCGTTCAAATACGCGGCCTCGGTGCTGGGTTTGCCGATAGGTGCATACCCGCACTCCCGGCCGCCGCAGGCGGAGTTACCGCCCGAGGCCAAGGCGCAGATAGAGAAGGCGTATCGCCGCCTTGGGCTCATCGATCTGTAGTGGGCCCACCGAAAACGACTGCAGCACAGCCTGTTCGGTATTCGGTCCAGTGAAAGGCCCGGCCGCCGGTTGCGGCCGGGCCTTCGCAGTACGGCCGTCCTACTGTTGTTCGGCCTTCTGGCGCTTCTCTGCGACCTTGGCTGCTGCACGGGCCGATTCGGCCTCGGCTTCCTTCTTCGCCGCGTTGCGCTGAGCTCGGGCTTTGTCCTGCTGAGCCTTGCCCTCGTTGAACAAGTCGTCACGACCCGTCAGCGCGCCGATGATTACCTTGGCCTTGCCTTTCACGTCTTCCACCACGCCCTTGATGGCTTCGGCGACTCCGCTGTTGATGTCAACCATTGCATTTCCTCCCCTCACTAAATGGATGCCTTGCTTGCGTCTTCCCAGCCATCAGGTCGCGCAAAACGTGTTCGTGACGTGTCGCTCGCCACACCCGACGGCTCGCCCGACCCCACCGGCTCGCGATCTAAAACCACCGGCGGTCCGTTGTGGAGCTGGGCATATCCATGCCCAGCTCCACCAAGAACGGCAATAGTTGTGCTTCAGCGACCCGGAATTCGCTGTTTGGCCGGGGTTTCGCGCGGCCGCGGCGGCAGTTGTGGAATGCAGTACCGATAGGTATACAGTATGGGTACAAAACCCACCGGATCCGGTAGTAGAGAGCACGAGGAGGTGCCCCGGAAGATGTCCGCCAGCGACGGTGCTTCCGACGCCGAAGACACGGTGCTGTACGAGGCCACGGACAGTGGTGTCGCGGTCCTCACGTTCAATCGCCCGGAGCGCCTCAACGCCTGGGGTCCCGACATTGCCGCCGGGTTTTACGCTGCCATCGACCGCGCCGAGCACGACCCGGACGTCCGGGTGATCGTGCTGACTGGCCGGGGCAGGGGATTCTGCGCCGGCGCCTATCTGGGCGCACCGAGTGCGGCGGCCAAGGTAGGCGAAACAATGGAGAAGGCGGGCCAGACGAATCTGGCCGACTTGGTCGGCGAACGCCCGCCCCACTTTGTGACCACGCTGCGCAAACCCGTCATCGCGGCCATCAATGGTCCTTGTGTGGGCATCGGTCTTACCCAAGCGCTGATGTGCGACGTCCGGTTTGCTGCCGCCGGAGCGAAGTTCGCCGCCGTGTTCGCCCGCCGCGGACTGATCGCCGAGTTCGGTATCTCATGGATACTTCCGCGCTTGACCAGCTGGGGCGTCGCCCTCGACCTGCTGTTGAGCGGCCGCACGTTTCTCGCCGAGGAGGCGGCCCAGTTGGGCCTCGTCAAAGAAGTCGTCGCGCCCGAAGATCTGATGAAACGCGCACTCGACTACGCCGAGGACATCGCGCGCAACTGCTCTCCGGCGTCGATGGCGGTGATCAAGAGGCAGGTATACGGCGACGCCACACGTGATGTCGTGGAAGCCACTTCACGTGCCGAAGTCCTGCTGCACGAGGCGATGCCGCGTCCGGACGTCGTAGAAGGGATCACAAGCTTTCTTGAGAAGCGGGCGCCGCAGTTTCCTTCGCTCACTTCAACCGACGCTTAATCTCGCCGGTGGGCACCGGAAAGGAAGATCATGAGTAACTTGAGCTACAAGGCGATTGACGTCGACAACCACTACTACGAGCCGGTGGATGCCTTTACCCGGCATCTGGACAAAAAGTTCCGCAGACGTGGTGTCCAGATGTACAGCGATGGCAGGCACACTCAGGCGATCATCGGCGACCGGGTCAACCGGTTCATTCCCAACCCGACGTTCGATCCCATCATCGTGCCGGGCTGCCTGGACTTGCTGTTCCGTGGCGAGATTCCCGAGGGCGTCGATCCGGCATCCCTGATGAAGGTCGAGCGGTTGGGGGAGCACCCGGAGTATCAGAATCGAGACGCCCGCGTCCGGGTGATGGACACCCAGGGCATCGAGACGGTGTTCATGCTGCCGACGTTCGCGTGCGGTGTCGAAGAAGCACTCAAGCACGACGTCGACGCGACGATGGCCTCAGTGCACGCGTTCAACCTGTGGCTGGATGAGGACTGGGGGTTCGACCGTCCGGATCATCGAATCATCGCCGCGCCGATAGTCTCGCTGGCCGATCCGGCTAAGGCCGTCGACGAGATCGAGTACGCGTTGGGACATGGCGCCAAACTTGTTCTCGTACGCCCGGCGCCGGTACCGGGCGTGGTCAAGCCGCGCTCGCTTGGCGATCCCAGTCATGACCCGGTGTGGGCCCGGTTGGCAGATGCCGGCGTCCCGGTGGGATTCCACCTGAGCGACAGCGGCTACCTGCAGGTATCGGGGATGTGGGGCGGCAAGTCGACCTTCGAGGCGTTCGGCGGATCGGATCCGTTGGAGCAGATACTCGTCGACGACCGCGCGATTCACGACACGATGGCCTCGATGATCGTGCATGGTGTGTTCAATCGGCATCCGAAACTGAAGGCGGTCAGCATCGAGAACGGTTCGTACTTCGTCTACCGACTTATCAAGCGCTTGAAGAAGGCGGCTAACAACCACCCGCGGCTGTTCCCCGAGGACCCGGTAGAGCAATTACGCGACAACGTCTGGATCGCTCCATATTACGAGGACGATTTGTGCGCGCTGGCCGATGTCATCGGTGTCGACAAGATATTGTTCGGTTCTGACTGGCCACACGGAGAAGGCCTAGAGTCGCCGGTGTCGTTTACCGAGGAACTCACCGATTTCAGTGAAGCAGACGTTCGCAAGATCATGCGCGACAATGCTCTAGATCTCCTGGGCATCAAAGCCGCAGTGGCAGCCTAGGCGGCCCGGCCCGTGAGCGAATGGACCGTCGGGGCAGTGCTCGACGCTATCGCCGATGTCGTACCCGACCGCGTGATGACCGCCTGCGGAAACCGGCGCAGCACGTTCGCTGAATCGGCAAGTCGAACCAACAGAATGGCAAGCTACCTCAGCGACAAGGGATTCGGCGTTTACGCGTCCCGCGAGACGCTTGAGCGCTGGGAATGTGGCCAGGACCGGGTCGCACTCATCATGTACAACGACCTGTATCCGGACATGCTGATCGGATGTCTCAAGGCACGCGTTGTGCCGGTCAACGTAAACCATCACTACTCGGTACGTGAGATCCGTGACCTGCTCGATTACATCCGCCCCCGGGGCATCATCTATCACCGCTCGCTCGGTGCCCGGTTCGCCGAGGTGTTGCCGCCCAACGGTGCTGAGTTATTGGTGTCCGTCGACGATGGAAGCGGCGCTCCCGAACTGCCGGGAGCCGTATCACTCGATGACGCCTTGGCGGCCGGTGATGCAGACTTCAACCTGCCTGGATCGCCGGACGATTTGATCATGATGTGTACCGGCGGAACGACGGGACGCCCCAAAGGAGTCCTATGGCGCCAAAGCGACATGTACGTGTCGTCGATGGTAGGTGCCGACCACGACAGTGTCACCGAGATCCACGACAAGGTTCGCAACGGCGGCCCACCCTGGTTTGCGGTTTCGCCGCTTATGCATGCGGCGGGGATGTGGACCGCGTTCGCAGCGCTGTGCGCCGGCCTGCCGGTCGTGCTCTACGACGATCGCCACAAGCTCAACGGCCGGTCGGTGTGGGAAACCGCCGAGCGGGAAAAGGTCGGCATGATGACGATGGTCGGCGACGCTTACGCCGGGCCTTTGGTCACCGCACTGCGGGCGCACAACTACGATCTGTCGGCGCTGAACGCCATCGGCACCGGCGGGGCGGCCACCAATGCGAAATACAAACGGGCACTGATGGAATGCCTGCCGCACATCACCATCATCGAAGGCTACGGATCGTCGGAATCCGGGAACATGGCGTTTGGGCACAGCCACGACGGACATGCAAGCGAGACCTTTGAACCCAGGGTCGGCGCGACGGTCGTCTCTGCCGACCGCAGCCGGTTCCTGCAGCCCGGGGAGCAGGAGATCGGCTGGGCCGCAAGGACTGGCCGGATTCCGCTCGGATACTTCAGCGATCCCGAAGGCACCCAACGGACCTTCCCGGTGATCGACGGCCAGCGGGTGGTGATACCGGGCGACCGGGCATCCCTTGAAAAGGACGGCACCATCCGCCTTTTCGGCCGCGATTCGCTGGTGGTGAACACCGGTGGCGAAAAGGTGTTCGTTGAAGAGGTCGAGGAAGTGCTGCGCGCACATCCGGGCATTGCCGATGCCCTCGTGGTGGGACGGCCGAGCGAACGGTGGGGCCAGGAAGTCGTCGCGCTCATCGCACCACACCCGGGCGCCGACCTCGCCGCAGACGGGCAGGCCCTTTATACCTTCTGCACCTCGCAGCTGGCGCATTTCAAGACGCCCAAGGCATTCATCGTTGTCGAGGAGATTCAGCGGCTCGGCAACGGTAAGCCCAACTACCGCTGGGCCAGAGAACAGGCCGAACAGCAGGTTCGGGCTCCCGCGCTGGTGTCCGCCGATCCTGAAGGAAGTCATGAACACCAAAGCGATTGACTGCCTCATCAACGTGCACTTCGGTGAGACCGAGTCCCAACCCACATGGATGCTCAAAGTCAGGGACGACTACTTCAAGGGGCCGGAGTCGATGTTCGCGCCGGTCGACCTGTCCGAGCTACTCGATGAGATGGACGAGCAAGGCGTGCAGAAGGCGATCCTGATGGATTCGCTGGTCAATCCGTCAACCACTGCGCGCAAGTTCGTTGAAGCCAACCCGGACCGGTTCGCGCTGGCCATGGGAGGGGTCAACCTGCTGCGTCCAGTGCGGTCATTGCGTGAGTTGAGCGCGATTGTTGGCGACCTGCCGGTCGCGTATGCCGTAGTGGGGCCGAGCTTCTGGGGTGATGGGCAGTATCCGCCCAGCGACGCCGTTTACTATCCGCTCTACGCCAAATGTGCGGAGATCAACCTCCCGCTGTGCATAAACACCGGTATCCCTGGGCCGCCAATTCCCGGAGAGGTGCAGCATCCCATGCATCTCGACCGGGTGTGTGTGCGGTTTCCCGAACTGAAGCTGTGCATGATCCACGGCGCCGATCCATGGTGGGACGTCGCGATCCGGTTGATGCTGAAGTACGCCAACTTGCGGTTGATGACGTCGGCGTGGTCGCCGAAGCGGCTGCCGGAGAGCCTGCTGCACTATATGCGTACGCGTGGTCCCAACAAGGTGATCTACGCGTCCGACTGGCCGGTACTGCGGATGCGCCGCGTGATACCTGAAGCCCGTGCCCTGGTGCTGCCAGCCGAGATCCTGGATAACTACCTGTACAACAACGCGCAGGAATTCTTCTTCGGACAGGAGCACTGATCATGGACCGCTTCGAATTACGCAGACTGGACTACAGCCTGTCCGACGACCACGTGGATCTGCAGAATGCTTACAAGCAATTTTTCAAAACCCACTGCTCGATCGAAACGGTGCGTGCCGCAGAGCCTTCCGGCTTCGACAAGAACCTGTGGGAGCGGTTGTGCGCGATGGGTGCGACCACGATGGCACTGCCGGAGTCGTGTGGCGGTGACGGGGCGACGCTGGTCGACCTCACCCTGGTGGCCGAAGAGATTGGCCGGTCGCTGGCGCCGGTTCCGTGGATCGACCATGTGTGCGCCGCGCGGTTGCTGGGGCGCTTGGGAGCATTGGGCGCCGACACCACCGGCGTGGCGAACGGAGGACAGCTCGCGGCACTCAATGCGCGGCTCGACAGTGCGCGGGGTGCCCGCCTGATACCGACGGGGTCGATTGCCGACCACATCGTCGTTCGGGACGGCGATAAGGTTGTGCGCTTGGCGTTCGGCACCCGACCGGCCAAGGTCGACAACATCGGCCGGCTGCCGATGGCCTGGGTGGATCCCGCCGCCGCCGACAGTCGGACGGTCATCGCTGAAGGATCCGATGCGTTAGCGAATTATCAACGGGCGCTGGATGAGTGGCGGTTGCTCACCGCGGCGGCCCTTGTTGGCCTGGTCGAGGAATCCATGACCATCGCGGCGGAGTTCGCCAAGACGCGCTACACGCTGGGCGTACCCATCTCGACACTGCAGGCAATTTCGCATCCGCTGGCGAACATGGCCATCACGGTTCAGGGTGGACGTAACCTCGCCCGCCGCGCTGCCTGGTTCCTGGACAACGAACCCCACGAACGACCCGAGTTGGCGCCGTCGGCGTTCGTGTTCATGGCCGAGGAGGCCGCCAAGGCCGCAACCATGGCGGTGCACATCCAAGGCGGCCTTGGGGTTTCGTCGGAGGCCGCTGCGACGGCGTATCTGGTGAGAGCCAGGGGATGGCCGCTGGCCGGCGGCGACCCGGGTGCGACCGCCCAGCGGATCGCTGAGATTGCGGCCGCCCGCGAAAGTGCGCCACAGCGGTAGAACAGGAGCCAAACGATGGATTTCTCCCGGGTTGAGCTGTCCGACGCGGACTTGGCCTTCCTCGACGAAGCTCGGAGCTTTCTGGGTACCCACATGACCGAAGAGGTCAGGCGGCGAGACCGCGAGACCGGCGACAATTTCGACGAGGGTCTGCACCTTAAGCTCGGAGACGCAGGCTATTTGGCCAAGGAGTGGAAGCCCGCATCAGAAGGCGGGTTCAGCCGCGTGCGCCGCCGCATCTGGGAGCTGGAGAAGCGACGGGCGCACGTGCCGTGGGTGACGTGGGGGACCACCGCTATGGTGGCACGTTCGGTGGCGAAGTTCGGGTCACCGGAAGTCCGCGACGAGGTAATGCCGAAGGTCTTCAGCGGCGAGGTTCGGCTGTGTCTGGGCTACACCGAACCCGAAGGTGGCTCCGACGTCGCCACCTGCAGGACCCGTGCGGTGCGCGATGGTGATGCGTGGATCATCAACGGATCCAAGATGTTCACCACCGGTGCGCACAACTGCCAGTACGTGTTTCTGATCACCAACACCGTCTCGGATGCGCCGAAACACAAGAGCCTGACCATGTTTCTGGTCCCGCTGGATACCCCAGGCATTGAAATTCAGGGCATTCGCACCGTGGACGGCGACCGGACCAACATCGTCTACTACAGTGACGTTCGCGTTGACGACAAGTATCGGCTGGGGGACGTGAACGCGGGCTGGACCGTGTTGCGCGAGCCACTTAACACCGAGCATGGTGCAGTCGCTGCCGCACCCGACGGCTTGCAGGACACCTCGATCATGATGCACCAGGCTGGTTCTATGGCGGAGGCGGTGGATAAGGCCGTAATGCGCGTGACGGAGCCCGATCCCGACGGCCGGCGGCTGGTCGACGACAGGTCGGTCGCATATCGGCTGGGCCGAAGCTTGGCCCGAACGGAGGCGGCGCTGTCCGCCCCGAACATCTACGGCCGGGTCGCTATCGCACAAACGATGCGGGACATCTCGCCGGACTTGATGGATTTACTGGGGGCAGCCTCGGCCCTGCCGTTCGGAACTGACGGGGCCGCCGACGACGGCAGCGCCGAATACGCCTACCGGTTCGCTCCTTTGGTGGGAATCTACGGCGGGACGCTCGAAGTGTTCCGAAACATGATCGGCCAGTACATGCTTGGGCTGGGTAAGCCGAACTATTCACCGCCGCTGAAGAAAACGTCCTGATAGCCGGATCCGCGGCTGGCCTTGGTGAACCGTTCGGACCCTTGCCGGGGCTCTGTGACCAGCGTCCACCGCCCCGGCTGCCCGGCTAGTGCGTGGCGACGGCCTTCTCGGCTCCGATACCGGTAAGTGAGCGGACCTCCATCTCGGCGTTGCGCACCGGATCACCGCGGTCAGGCGACGATAGCGTGCCGACGATGCCGAGGATGAACGCCAGCGGGATTGATACGATTCCGGGGTTGGAAAGTGGGAACCAAGCGAAGTCCGCGCCGGGGATCATCGCGGTTTTGGCGCCTGACACCGCGGGGGAGAAGATGATCAACACGATGGTCGAGATCAGGCCGCCGTACATGCTCCACAGTGCGCCGCGGGTGTTAAACCGCTGCCAATAAAGCGAATACAGGATCGTCGGCAGATTGGCCGAGGCTGCGATCGCGAACGCGAGCGCCACCAGGAAAGCGACATTCTGGCCGTTGGCGAGGATCCCGAGCGCGATACCGAAAACGCCGAGCACGACGGCGGTAATGCGGGACACCCGCACCTGTTCGCTCTCGCTGACTTTGTGGCGCTTGATCAGACCGGCATAGATGTCGTGGGCGAACGACGTTGATGCGGTGATCGTCAGACCCGCGACCACGGCGAGGATCGTCGCGAATGCGACGGCGGAAATGATGCCGAGCAGGACGACGCCGCCGAGTTCGAACGCCAGTAGCGGCGCCGCCGAGTTCTGGCCGCCGGGGGCCTTGAGGATCCGGTCGGGCCCGACCATGGCGGCAGCTCCATAGCCCAGCGCCAGCGTGAACAGGTAGAAGGCGCCGATGAGGCCGATGGCCCATACCACCGACCGGCGCGCCTCTTTCGCGGTCGGCACTGTGTAGAAGCGCATCAACACGTGGGGCAGTCCCGCGGTGCCGAGCACCAGCGCCAGGCCCAGCGACAGCAGGTTGATCTTCGAGGTCGTCGATCCGCCGTATTGCGCGCCCGGGGCCAACACGTTACGGCTGGCGACACCCTTTGTTGTGGCATGCGACACCGCCGACTGCGCTGACCCCAGCACGTCGGAGAAGTTCATGCCGAACTTGGCCAGCACCATCACCGTCATCGCCGCGGCACCAAGGATCAGCAGCACGGCCTTGATGATCTGCACCCACGTGGTGCCCTTCATGCCACCGACCAGGACGTAGACGATCATCAGGACACCGACCACCGCGATGACGACCGACCCACCAAGGCGCCCTTTGACATTCAGCAGCAGGGCAACCAAACCACCCGCGCCGGACATCTGAGCGAGGAGATAGAATAGAGACACCGTCAGTGTCGACACTGCCGCGGCCAGCCGCACCGGACGCTGCTTGAGCCGGAAGCTCAGCACGTCTGCCATTGTGAATTTCCCTGTGTTGCGCAGCAATTCGGCCACCAAGAGCAAGGCCACCAACCAGGCGACAAGGAATCCGATGGAATACAGGAACCCGTCATAGCCGTAGACGGCGATTGCACCGGCGATGCCGAGGAAGCTGGCTGCCGATAGATAGTCGCCGGCGATGGCGATGCCGTTCTGCGGTCCCGAGAACGCCCGGTCAGCGGTGAAAAACTCGGTCGCGGTGGCGTTCCGCTTGCTGGCCCGGATCACCACGTACAGGGTGATCAGGACGAAACCAGCGAAGATCGCAATGTTGGCGACGGGATTGCCGATCGTCGCGTGCCCGGCGGCTAGCAGCCTCATGGCGCTTGGCCTTCCACCATCGAGCGAATGGCGCCGGCTCGCGGATCAAGCTGCCGGTCGGCGAACCGCACGTAGAGCCCGGTGATGATGAATGTCGTGAGGAATTGTCCTAATCCGATCAGCAATCCAACGTTGATGTTCCCGAAGACCTTGATTGCCATGAAGTCGTGCGCGAAGGCGCCCAACAACACATAAGTGGCGTACCAGGCCAGGAAGAGTGCCGTCATCGGGAAGACGAAACGGCGTAGTTTGCGCCGCAGTTCGGCGAACTCGGGGCTGGCCTGGATGGTCACGAACTGCTCGCCGCTGGGTACTGAGACGTCCCCGTGTGAAAACTCAGTTGTGGACACCGTAACTCCTGACCTCGACTGTGAGCCGGCTTTCGGCGATAGCCTACGAGCAAACACGACGAGATTCGGGGTGCGATGTGCGCCTCGTAGGTTAAATTAACCGTGACGTAGCCACCCAGGCACCTGGTGGCTACCTTGCCAATGTCGATCGCTAAGCCGATCTAAGCGATTTCGCATCTTTATGACACGGGTGCCTCGCGCGCCATTTGCACGAGGAAGCGCTACCGAAAGCGAGATACCTAAAGCTGAAGTTCGGGGGTAGGTCAGTCGTTATTCATCGGTTGCGGATCGTCAAGAGGTGGTCGGGGCCGGTATTAGTGGCATGACCAAGGCGGAAGGTGTCGCCCCGCCCGTGTGGATGGTGTGGGTTCCGCGGTTCACGGTCGCCTTGTGGCGCAGCACGGGGTAGCGGTCGGCGTCGTGCCCGACGATTTCGACGACAAGTTCCGAGCCGGCCTCGAAATGCGTGCTGCTGGGCCAGATCTCGACGGTCATCTGGGTAGGCTCACCGGGCTGTATAGGCTCGATCGTGCGGTGCGCGTGGAACGGTCGCTCGGGCCGGCTGCGTGTCTCGTCGAGTTCGCGGTGGGAACCGCGAAGCCATCCCTTTGCCACACCATCGTCGACGTAACCGTTGTATCCGTAGAACGGCACCACCGCGCCCGCGGGATTACGCTTGCGGACCGCGACGAACACGTCCAGGTCCGTTGCCTCGTCGGTGCTGGTCCAGACGGTCAGGGCCATGCTGCCGGTGATCTCGGTGTCCTCGGCGAATCTGTGGGTGAATCTGACCCGATCCGAACGTCGCCGGTGCGGCACAGCGGAGTAAGAAGCGCTGTGGGCGAGGGTGTTTGGTTGTGATGTCAGGGTCATTGACGCGGCGTCCAGGTACAGCGTCTGCAGTGCCACGTGCGGGAGCGGCCAGTGTCTCGAGGTGCGCACCGTGTACCGGGTTCGGGTATGCCGAAGCTCGTAGCGGACTGCGGGCTCGTCTGCCCAGTCGACCGAGATGCCCTTGAGAAAGTGGTCGAGGAAGCGGCGTTGCAGCTCGAGCGCTTCAGCCGAGTAGTAGGTTTCCCATTTGCGCCGCCCGTGGACGACCAGCCATTTGGGCCCGCGGAGTTGCTCGTAGGCCAGTAGTGTCCCGCGGGTGTGTAACCCGTGATCCGACCAGCTTGCCGCCACCAGCGCGGGTACGTCGATGGCGCTGACGTCGGGTCGCTTGGCGGCCCAACAGGCGTCGTCGAGTGGGTGGCGGCGGCTATCGCCCAGGAAGTCTTCGCCCATGGTGGCGCCGTGGTGGCTGCCGCGCCACATCCGATTCTTCCACCAGATCGGCAGGAAGCCGGTTTCGGGAATGCCGCCGTGGAAGGCGAACTCGCGCAACAGATCCGAGGCGCCTTCCCAGGCCACGATCGCGGCAAGGCCGCGGGGCGCAACGCGGCGACGCGCCACTGTGACATACACAGGTAGGACACACCGTTCAAAGCGACACGGCCGGTCGACCACGGCTGGTCGGCGGCCCACCCGATGAGTTCGGCGTAGTCGCGCGCGTCTTGGTCGGTGAGGAAACCCGCGATCCCTTCGGAGGCGTGCGTTCCGCGCGCGTCGCCCTGAACGACCGCGTAGCCCTGGCTCACCCAAAACCGCGGATCGGGTGATTCGAATCCGGTCATCGGCGAGCAGTTCAGCCGGCCAAACCTGACCCCGCTCAATCGCATCGCGAGCATCCCGATGCGGTCGGGCGTGTTGTCCTTCCCATAGGGAGTCATCGACATCACCACGGGCGCTACATGGTCAGGCCGAAAGACGTTGGCCCGCAGGGTGACACCGTCTGACATCGGCACTGCGACATTCTTTTCGACGATGATGGCGGCCGCCGCGGTGATGAAGTGCATCATTGGTCCTCGGCCCCGAAAGCCGCGACGTTGGCTGCCGCCCACGCCGCATAGGGTGTTCCTTCCTTGCCGAGGGGCAGATCGGGGCAGTCGGCGATCGATCGCGGCGCCCCGGCCCTTATCGCCACCTTCTGGCGCGCGATGGGTTCGGGCAGCCGCCGGGCCAGCAACGCCACATGCTCCTCGGCCGAGACTTCCACGATGGTGATCGGTCGCTTGAGCACCTCGATGAGCACGGTCACTCGGTCCCGTGCGGTGAGCCACTCCGGTCCTAAAAGCCGCCGCGTTGGATGGGGGCCATGTCCGTGCGCGGCAAGCGCGGCCACCGCGGCGGCCGCGATGTCGACGGGCGCGATGGGCACTTCCAGAGCACCGGGGACGGAGGTGATTACTTGTCCAGAGTCACGGATCGACGCCGACCATTCGGCGGCGTCGTTGCTCATCAACATTCCCGGTCGCAGCACCGCCAGCGAGTCGCCAAGTACCGCGCCCAACACCGACTCCTCGCGCTGGTGGCTGGCGGCCATGACCGAATCGGGGCGGAACCCCACCAAATCCGAGGACAACAGCACCATGGTCGGGATCCTGGCCTGTGTGATGTCGGCGCCGATGCGTGCCAAATCCTGTTCCTGCAGCGTCGTCGGCAGATTTAGGAAGATTCCGTCGGCTCCGGGCAACACAGACCGAAACGCGTCGGCGTCACGCACGTCGGCTGGGCACGGGGTCGCGCCGGGTGGCCCGGATCCGGAATGGCGTGATACGGCCCGGACCCGCCTACCAGCGCGGATCAAACCGTCCACGACCTGGCGACCCAGCTGGCCGGTGGCGCCGACGACCACGATTTCTGCGGGATTTTTGTTGGGTGACACAAAAATTAGAGTAACCATAAATTTCTGGGTATGCTAGCGGCATGGTCGACGGATTACGTGAACGCAAGAAAATGGCTACTCGGCGCGCGATCAGCGATGCGGCCACCGAGCTGTTCATGACGAAGGGGTTCGACAACACGTCAGTCGCCGAGATCGCCGAAATCGTTGGGGTGTCACCACAGACCGTGCTGAACTATTTTCCCGCCAAGACAGACCTATTCTTTGACGAGAACGACTGGTACGCCGGGCCGCCGCAGGCGGTGCGAGACAGGCGCCCCCGCACGTCACCCGCAACGGCCGTTCGCGACTGGTACCTCGCGGACCTTCAGCGCAGGTACGGCGAAGGGCATTTGGATGGTTTAGGGGCGTATGTGCAAACGATCGCCGACAGCGAGACGCTGCGCCGGCGCCGTCTTGATGACCTCGCCGCCCTGACCGCTGCGCTACGTGGCGCACTCGACGACACAGCAGCTGACGGCTTTGCGTGGGACGGGCAGCTTTCCGCGGCGATTCTCACCAGCGCGGTCATCGTCGCCGAGTCAGAAACAGCGCGCCTATCGCGCACCATCGCCGGTGCGGACCTGCTGGCCGCCGCCAAAGCGGCAGCCACCTCCATATTCGAGCGGACCGCCCATGCGTGGAGTCCGTACAAAAGCTGAACGAAAGACGCTGAGCATGATAGGATTTCGCGTCGGTGTCGGCAGCCAAGCCATCAATACGCGGCTATCCGCGACCACGATGGTCCGAGCCGTTTACCTGGCTGCCGTCGCCAGCGGTGCCGACTCTTTTTGGGTGGCTGATCACCTCAATTCGCTTGTCCCGCAGGCAATCGCGACACCGCAGTATTTCGGCGGCGCGAAGCTGGTGCCGAAGATCGATGCCCAGCTGGAGCCGTGGACCATGCTCGGACGTCTTGCCGCCAGCAACCGCCTGGGTCGGCTGCGGCTGGGGGTGGGTGTCACCGATGCCGGTCGCCGCAACCCTGCGGTCACCGCACAGGCGGCCGCGACGCTGCACCTGCTCACCAAAGGTCGTGCGATCCTCGGCATCGGTGTGGGGGAGCGGGAAGGCAATGAACCATACGGCGTGGAGTGGAGTGAACCCGTTGCCCGGTTCGAAGAAGCAGTGGCCACGATCCGCGCGCTCTGGGACTCCGACGGTGACCTCGTCTCGCGCGAGTCACCCTATTTCCCGTTGCGCAACGCGGTATTCGCTCTTCCGCCCTACCGTGGCAAGTGGCCCGAAATCTGGATCGCCGCGCATGGGCCACGCATGCTGCGAGCGGCGGGGCGCTACGCCGATGCCTGGTACCCGCAAGCCGCATTAAGGCCCCAGGATTATGCCCGCGGCCTGGACGTGGTACGCACGGCGGCGTCCGACGCCGGACGAGACCCGATGGCCATCACCCCCGCGGCCGGGCTGTTCCTCATCACCGGGCGCAGCCGCAACCAGGTCGACGACGCCCTGAATTCGGACATCGCCAAGGCGTTCGCGCTCAACATTCCCGCCCAGATGTGGGCGGCTCACGACGTACAGCATCCGCTCGGGGTCGACTTCGCCGGCGCACAAGACCTCATGCCGCAAACCTTCGACGAGCAGAAGGTGCTGTCGTACACGGCTCAGGTTCCCGAGTCGTTGATGAAAGAGTTCTTTCTCACCGGCACACCGCAGGAGGTTGTCGATCAAGCCGCAGAATGGCGCGACCACGGACTGCGCTATCTGGTCGTAATGAATCTCAGCATCCTGCAGCCCAGCCTGCGCAACGGTCTGGCGGCCAACGCATCCTTTTTCAGGGTTCTGCGCGCACTCAAGAAGCTATGAGGGGGATTACGACGGCAGCGCCAGAACTCTGGAAGCGTTCCGGAACATGATCGGCCAGTATGTGCTCGGCCTGGGTAAGCCCAATTACTCACCGCCGCTGAAGAAGACGTCCTGATTTCGGGAGTCGAGCCGTCCTTGTTACGCGAGGTAGGCGGCAGGCATCTCATCGCCAGCGGCGAGCGGCGGCCCGAGCACCCGTTGCCCGCACGCTTCCGCCGCGGACCGCATCGCCTCGACGTCGACGACCCAGTCCTGCGGTTGCGGATCCGACAGATCCCAACCAGCAGCGCGGAAAAACTCCTCCATGCCTGCCGGGTTGCAGACGGTGATCAACTCCGCTTCGTCGGAGGTGAACAGGTAGGTATGCGGAACGCCGCGCGGCAGGAAGGCCGTGTCACCGGATTTGAGCCGCCAGCGCTGATCGCCGGCCCAGAAGACTCCTGCGCCCTTGAGCACGAACACCGTCTCGTCCTCGCGATCGTGAATATGCACCGGGGACGCGGCACCGCCTCGCATCGACGAGTGGAACATAGCCAACCGGTTCTCGGTCGCTGCGGCGTCGAGCACAACGCGGTGGACGCCGCCAGCGATCCAGGCGATCTGTTGCTGCGTCGCCACCCGAGCGATGTAAGGCACACTCAATTCGACCTCCTCCAGGCCTTGTGGCGTCAACCCATTGATTATTAAGTGGGGTGCCACCCCGTTTATCATGGCACACGTGATACGGCCTGGCAATGCGGGGATATCGGGTTGCTTCGGTACAGTCACACGACAGGTTCCGGCTAGGCATTGCGGGGTGATCGATGGTCCGCGCCGCGAGTAACAGCGACGCCGGCCCGCCGCTGCGAGCCGACGCGCAACGCAACCGTGCAGCGATCATTGAAGCGGCGGCGGAATTGCTGCATCGCCAGGGAGCCAACGCTTCTCTTGAGGAGATCGCCCGACGAGCCGGCGTCGGTTCGGCGACGTTGCACCGACATTTCCGCGGACACCGGGCACTGCTGGAGGCGGTATTTGACGACCGGGTCGAGCAAATGTGCGCCGAAGCCGACAGGATTGCGGAGCAATGGCCGGCCGACGAGGCGTTGTGGATTTGGTTGCGCCACATCGCGCAACACTGTGTCGCCGAGAAGGCTCTGGCTGCCTTGTTGCGCAACGCCTACGGTGACACCGCGGCACAGAACCGATCCTTTGACTCGCTTGCCCGCGCCGGGCAGAAGCTGCTTGACGGCGCGGCCGCGGTGGGCGCGCTACAGCCGGGCGTGACCCTCAGGGAGCTACTTCTGCTTGTCAACGCGGTGGCCGACGTGTGCAGCGACAACGACGCCGACATCGACCGCCTTCTCGATCTGGCCTGGAACGGCGCGCGGCAGGCACTTGGCTGACGGTCTGAAACCGCGACGCGTCAGGTCGTCAATATCGTGGCGGCGGCGGTGCCGGGCGCACCGTAGACCTGCGCGAAGCCGACTTGCGGAGATCCGGGAACCTGGCGGTCACCGGCCTCGCCCCGCAATTGGCGCACCAGTTCATGCACCTGGCGCAGCCCGGACGCCCCGATGGGTTCACCGTTGGCGATCAGCCCGCCGTCGGTATTGACGGGCATCGCGCCGGTGATCTCAGTGGCCCCGTCGGCCAACAGTTTTTCCTGCTCGCCGTCGGCGCAAAATCCAGCCTCGGCCATGTGGATCACCTCCGCGCCGGCGTCAGTGTCCTGGAGCTGGATGACGTCGACGTCCTCGGGAGTCACACGGGCCTTCTCGAACGCGGCCTTGGCGGCGTAGACGGTCGGCGACACGTCCTCGTCGACGGGTGCGTAGGTTGTGTTCACCTCATAGGCGCCATAGCGGCGGGTGCGGATCTCGACCGCGCGGACATACACGGGCTTGGCCGTGAATCGCTTCGCGATGTCGGCGCGGCACATGACAACCGCGGCGGCACCCTCATCGGGGGTGCAGAACATGTACTGGGTCAGCGGATAGTTCAGTATCGGCGAGTTGAGGATGGCTTCCTCAGACATCGGCTTGCGGCGAAACGCGTTGGGGTTCAACGCACCGTTGCGAAAATTCTTGGCCGCGACCTTGGCCAGCGTGCCGACTGAGACACCGTGATCGTGCAGGTAGCGGTTAGCCTTCATGCCGAAGAACTTGGTGGTGAGGTACTGGCCGTTCTCGGCATACAAGCTCGGCATGCCGACCAGCGCCGGGTCTTCGGTGAAGGCACCGCGCGGGTGCTTATCCATTCCGATCGCGATGCCGATGTCGTAGTCGCCCAACCGAATACCGTCGGCGCACGCCTTGGTCGCGCTGGCCGCAGTCGCGCAGGCGTTGAACACATCGGTGAACGGGATCCCGGTGAGGCCCACCATGCCCACGATTGCGTCCGGGTTGGCCACCGTCCAGCTGCCGCCGACCGCGAACTGGATGTCCTTCCATTCGACGCCCGCATCGGCGAGCGCGAGCCCGATTGCGTCGGCGGCCATCTCCATGGCGGACTTGCCCTCGAAGCGGCCGAACGGATGCACGCCCACTCCGATGATGGCTACATCGTCCATGAGCGCCGCTCTCCCCCGCAAGCGGGTGGGGGTACCCCCAGCCGCACAGCGGCGAGGGGGCGTGCCCCCAACTCATCGCTCCGCTCTGCATCGTCGCCGGCGCGGTTCACGCTATGGCTCCCGCTTGCTTGAGTTCTTCCATGCGGTCCCAGTCCATGCCAATCTCCATCAGCACCAGCTCGGTGTGCTCCGACGCCTGCGGGGCCCGTGTGGTCACCAGCTGTTCGTGGTTGAACTGGACGGGACCGCGCACGACTTTGAACGGCGCGCCGCCGCTGGCGAGCTCGACCTCGACGATCATGTCGTTGGCGATGGCCTGCTCATCGTCGGCGAGGTCGATGAGGCTCTGGAACGGAGCCCACTGACCCTTCATCGTCTTCAGGTGCTGCCGCCAGTACTCGAAAGGCTTGGCGGCGACGGACTTCGCGATCAACTCGGCGGCGGCATTTGCGTTTTGGATCAACGGGAGCACCTCGGAGAAGCGGGGATCGTCGGCGGCCTCCGGGATGCCGAGGTGCTCGAAGGTGTCGCGGATCAGCCCGGTCGGGCTGATGATGCACAGGTTGATCGTGCCGCCGTCGGAGGTCAGGTAGTTGCCCATGAAGGGGTTCACCGACATCGCGGTGGCGGAGCCGGGCATGGGCGTGCGCATGACCTCACCCGTCTCCATGCCCTGCGTCATGCTCGCCCCCGCCGCCCACCAGGCCGTGCTCAGTAGCGACACGTCGAGCTCGAGGGCTTCGCCGGTGCGCTCGCGATGCAGCAACGCGGCCGAGATGCCGCCGGCGATGAACATGCCGCCGATGGAGTCGCCGAATGCGGGAATGCCTTGTCCCAGTGCGCCGCCCAACTCCTCGGGCGTCAGCGCGTACCCGACGCCGCTGCGGGTCCAGAACGCCGTCCCGTCATAGCCGCCGACGTCACGCTCGGCGCCCTTGTCGCCGTACGCCGAGCCGCGGGCATAGATGATCTTCGAGTTCGCCGCGCGGATGTGCTCTACGTCGAATTTGTGCTTTTGCCGCTGCGCGGGCATGTAGTTGGTGAGGAACACGTCTGAGGTCTTGGCCAGTTCGTAGATCACTTCCTGACCGCCGGGCGTGGAAACATCGATCCCGACGCTGCGCTTGCCCCGGTTGGGATGCTCCATCAGTGGATGCCGGTCTGGGTTGACCTGAATGCCGCCCATGTTGAGGAACCCGCGTTGGGTGTCGCCGCGCACGGGGTGCTCGACCTTGATGACGTCCGCGCCCCAGTCGGCGAGGATGGCTCCCGCGGCGGGGACGAACGTGAACTGCGCGAGCTCCAGGACTCGAAAGCCCTCCATTACCTTGATCAATTCAGCCCTCCACTACTTGGTGTCGAACGTGACCGGCAGGGCCGTCGGCGAACGGAAGGGTTGTCCGTGGATATGCGAGTCGGCGTCGGTCACCAGGCTCACGTTAGTCAACCGATTCAGCAGGCATTCGAGCGCGACGCGGGTTTCCAGCCGCGCCAGATGAAGGCCCAAACACGTGTGCTCGCCGGCAGCGAAGGAGATGTGCGGCAGGTGCTTGCGGAAGATGTCGAATTCTTCCGAACGTTCCCAGCGTTGTTCGTCGCGATTCGCCGAACCGATGCACACGCCGATCACCGAGCGTGCTGGAATCTCAACACCTTCCACTTCGGCGTCTTCGGTTGTGAACCGTTGCACGGTGGTCAGGGGCGTCTCGAAGCGCAGTCCTTCCTCGATGGCCCGAGGGATCAGTTCGCGGTCGGCTTGCAGCGCGGCGAATTGGTCCGGATGGGTGAGAAGCAGATACAGCAGATTTCCCGAGGACCGGTAGGTGGTCTCCAATCCGGCGGGCAGCAGCAGACGCAAAAAGGAGTAGATGGCTTCGTCGCTGAGTTTTTCGCCGTCGATCTCGGCGGTGACAAGGTCGCCGATGATGTCTTCGGTCGGCTTGGATCTGCGCTGCTCGATCTGCTCGACGAAGTAATCCTCGAGCGCCGCCGACGCTTCGAAGGCCCGTTCATAGTTGATGTGGTAGCTGATCAATTCCACTGCGCGCTTGTGGAACGTCTCGAGGTCTTCGTCGGGCAGACCGAGCAGTCGGGCGATGACCCGGGCTGGGAACTCGAAGGTGAAATTCCGGACCAGGTCGGCTTCACCGGTGTTGATGAATTCGTCGATCAGTGCATTGCAGACCGGCCGCACAATGGCGGGCTCCCACTGAGCGAGCGCTTTGGACTTGAATGCCGCGGACACCAGGTTGCGATGATCGCGATGCTTCTTTCCCTCCATCGCCAGGATGGTGGGCCCCATGAACAGGCCGATTGTCTTGTCGTATGGCTCGGAGCTGAACACCCGGCCGTCGCGAAACACCGTGTTGACGGCGTTGAACGACATCGCGGAGTACTCCCGTTTAGGCATCAGGGACTCAGGCGTCTTCGAGTACTCCATCACGGTGCCGCGGAACACGCCGGCCTGCCGGCGCTTATGGGCGAAGAACGGGTAGGGGTCGCGCAGGCTGACGGTTTCGTCGCCGGTGCCGGCGGAGGTGTGAACGTTGGTCGTCACGTGGTCTCCAACATCATGACCTTGAACGGGCAATCCTTGCGTAAGATCGTACTGTAATTCTTACAGTAGGCAATATAGGTGTGGCCCGTACGTTGGCCTCAGCGGCCGGCGCGGGTCGAACCGAAATTCGCGAGCCGCGCGGCGCGGGCCAGAAGGCCTTCATACCCCGCACCGAGCAGGCGGGGCATCGCTGCCATGGCGCGTCCGTCGGGCCCGATGAGTATCCTGGCGCGGTTTCTGTCGGTTCCCCGGAGAATGACCCGGGCGGCCTTGCAGGCAGAGGTGAGTGCCGCACGTTGAAAGTGTTTCGCCGCGAGCTCGGGATCCTGGGTATCTGCGGTGCGCATGTTCGTTCCAAAGTTGGTTCGTACAACCCCTGGGTGCACGCAATGCACAGTCACAGGATGGCGTTCGATGATCATCTCCTGGCGGAGTGCTTCCGTGAAGCCTCGTACCGCGAATTTCGAAGCGCTGTAGGCACCTTGGTAGGGAACCGCGATCAGACCGAAGGCACTGGACAGGTTGACCAACCGTGCAGGGCGCTGGGAAGAACCCGACTCGATGAGCTGCGGCAGAAAGGCCTTGGTTCCGTTGACAACGCCGCCGATGTTGACGCCGATGAGCCAGTCGAAGTCCTTCCAGGACATGTCTGCAACGCCGGCGAACAGATCAACCCCGGCATTGTTGAACACCATTGAGGCAGGCCCGAGTTGGCTGCGTACGTCTTGGGCGTATTCGAAGACCGCGTCGCGGTCGGCGACATCGACCTGAAACGTCGTGACTTGGCCGGGGCGGCAGGCCGCTTGAGTTTCAGCCAGACCCTTTTGGTCGATGTCGGATGCTGCGACGTGTGCCCCGTCCTGAGTTAGCGCACACGTCAATGCGCGCCCGATACCGGAGCCGGCACCAGTGACGACGGCGACGCGGTCTTCGTACTTCATGCGTTGACCGCCTGCTCTCGTGCCCACCGGTAGTCGGCCTTGCCCGACGGGCTGCGCTCGATGACCGGACGGAACACGATCGCCTTGGGAAGTTTGTAGCGAGCCAAAGACTGTGCCGCGTGTGCGACCAGCTCGTCGGCGCTGGCGTCGGCCCCTTCGGCCAGCGCGACCACCGCAACGACCTCCTGCCCCCACCGCTCGCTCGGCCGTCCGAAGACCACCACGTCGGCCACCGCGGAATGCGACGCGATCGCGGTTTCGACCTCCTCGACGAAGATCTTCTCGCCGCCGGAATTGATCGTCACCGAGTCGCGGCCCAGCAACTCGATGCCGCCGTCCGCGCGGTGGCGTGCCCGGTCGCCGGGGACCGCATAGCGCACGCCATCGATCACCGGGAATGTCGCGGCTGTCTTGGCCGCGTCACCCTTGTAGCCGAGCGGAATGTAGCCTCGCTGCGCGAGCCAGCCCATCCCGTCGTGACCGGGTTGCAGGACCGCGGCCAGGTCTTCGGCCGCCACTAAGGTGTCCGGTCCGGCGTTGAAGGTGCCGGTCGACACGGCGCCCGAGGTCGACAGGTGGTGCATCTGCGCGCCGGTCTCCGAGGATCCGACGCCATCGACGACGGCGGCGTTGGGCAGCGCTTCGATCAAGCGCTGCTTGACAAACGGGGTCAGCAAGGCGCCGCCATTGGCAACAACGGCCAATGACGAGACGTCTGCGATACCTTTCTCGATGGCGGCGACGAGCGGCCGCGCCATCGCGTCACCTACTACGGTCACCACGGCCACTCGCTCCCGCTCGATGGTGCGGACCACGTCGTCGGCATCGAAATGATCGACGACCGATCCGAAGACGACGGACTGCCCGGTTGTGATTGCCGTCATCACACTCCACTGGGCCGCACCGTGGATCAGCGGTGGCAAGATCATCAACTTGGCGCCGGGGCCCGCGACCACCCCCGCCGCGATCTCGTCGACAGAGCCGAAGGGTTCACCGGTCATGAGATTGCGCCCGCCGAACGACGTCATGAAGATGTCGTGTCACCGACTGGCTCTATTACCTACCGGCAACGAAAGGAAACCATGAATACAAACACCCCGCTGCCTGCCGGCGCCGTGTCCGGCGATGTCTGGGAGCGCGGCGAGCGTGTCGTCGGCGGCTGAGGGGAACCGAGTCGCGCTAGTCCGCGTTCTGAATAGTTGATCGGGCCGCCCCTGCTCTCCTCGGGGGCGGCCCGGTTCGTATTCAATGTGACGGCGTTGCTTAGGATTTAGTCGCTGACCAGTCCATGCAAGTGGCCACCTCAAGATTGGCCAGACCACCTAATCGGAGGGAGAAGGAGACTATGGCAGAAGAGTCGAGCGCGGGGTTTGCTG
>DASXMA010000383.1:0-11422 GCA_036495965.1 Mycobacterium sp. | reverse complement strand
ATGACCGCCGCCCGTGGTTCGTCGTCGACGACAATCACCCGGTTGGGCCCGGGCAGGTACATGGGAAAGCGCATCGGAATCCGGGGTAACCGCATTCCCGGGGCTAGCGGGCTCCGGGCACCTGCTCGCGAGCTGCGACCGATTCACCGTCACCGTTGTCGAACACCTCGATGACGACATCGGAGTCGCGATAGCAAGCCAGCGCGGTCAGCCCCGGTGTGCGCGAGATGACGGCATGGGCCATGTCGCCACTGAGCGGGTAGTCGGCCACGGTGTGACGCCAGTGTGCGGCAACGATATTCGCGCCCGGCTGCAGCCGAGCGCACTCACGGCGCAATACCTCTGCCAGTGCGTCTTCCTCCAGGTAGTAGGCGACCTCGCTGAGCACCAACAGATCGAAGGGTCCGGCCGGCCACGTCGCGTCCATGGACAAGCGAGCCAGCGTCACCCGGTCTCGGCAGCCGGCCTCTCGCAGCCGCGTATCCGCGCTTTGCAACGCAGCATCGGCCACATCCACCGCGGTCACGTGATCGCAGCGCAGCGCCAGCGGTGCTGTCAGTGTCCCGATCGAACAGCCGGGCTCGAACGCATGCCGGTACCGCCGGTTGGGCAGCAGCGCCAAAGTGATTGCGTACTTGCGCTGCTCGTACCACCGCGTCGACAGCTGCCAAGGATCGTCAGCGCTGGCATACATCCGGTCGAAGTAGGCGTCGGGTAGCCGTGTGCTCACCGGAACACCAGCTCTCCCACCGCCAGCAGCCGTTGTAGAACGAATGCCGGTACCACCGGTTGCGAGTCGGCGGTTCCTGCCTTGAGCTGACTGCGAAAGCAGTGCGCCGCAAGGCGTTTACGACTAACGGCCCACCCAGGCAGCGACACTGAATATGCCCGGTCCCACGGCACCCCTGGATCGGCCGGGCTGGCCCAGTGCCACATCCAGACCGGATACTCCAGCAGCGTCGCACCGGTGCGCGCGCACGCGTAGGCTGCCGCGCGACCGACGGCCTCGTGGTCGGGGTGCCCGTCGCCCCTCCAGGTGGCGGCACACCACGTCCCAGGCGCGAGGTCCTCGAGGATGTCTACCAGCGTATCGGTGAGCCCATCCTCGTAGTCGGCGAGCCCGCCGTCGGGCAGACCCAGCGATGTCGGCGGGGCAATCCCCAAAACACCTGTTGCCCTGCGCAGTTCGTGTTTTCGTGTGGCTTCCAGGCGAAGCTGTTCGGACGGCGACGCGCCGGGCAGGGCCGCGCCGCCGTCACTGACTGACACCACCTGGACGTCGACACCTGAGGCGACTAATTGCGCCATTGTTGCTCCCAGGCCGAGAGTCTCGTCGTCGGGGTGAGGCGCGACGACGACCAGGCCTGGGCACCCGGTCAGATCCAGGGGCGGCAGGGCTCCCCGGTCGAGGGCGGCGAGCCAGACTGGCACCGGGGTGCCGCCGCGGGTCAGCGGCTTGGCCGCAAACCTGGTGCAATTGCTTGTCGGTATGGTCCTCACGTCGTCCTCAGTGCCTGCTGCCGGCGAGCCGTCCGAGTTCGGCGAGATCCCGCTCGGCGTGGCTCTGTCGTATGTAGATGCTCAAATCCGCTACCCGCTGAGCGTGCCGGCCGTCCTGGCACAGCGGGCCCGGTCCCAGGGCGCGCCCGGTGCGGGTTATCGCTTCATCGGCCGCGTGTTCCACGATGCTGCGGACCCGGCGGGCCAGTAGTTGAGCCGTGTTGGTCCGACCGAACGGATCGGCGTCGATCTGGGCTGCCGCGTCGGCCAGCATCGCATCGCCGGCGGCCAGCGCGGCGTCTACCGCGCCCAGATGGGCCAAGGCGTACGCGTCTGCCGATTTGCTTCCAGCGCAACGGTATAGCGGCTCGGCGACGCGACGTGCTCCGCCGAGCCAGCACGCGGCCACGCCGATCGCACCGTGCCAGAAGCCGGGGCGGCTCAAGTAGTCACCAGGGACGCCTACGGCGACGGCGTGGGCGTTGGTGAACTGTACCGGCCGGGTGTCGCTGCCGGCCATCCCGGCGTTCCACCACGTGGTCGGCAACGCTTTGACGGCAGGGTCGACAATCGCTACCGCGAACAGGCCCCGTCTACCGTCGTCGAGCCGCGCGGTGACCAGTGCATTGGTACAGAACCCGGCCCCCGAGCACCACACCTTGGTGCCACTCAGCGTGAATGCGCCGCCGCTGATATTGGTTGCCGTCAGCACCGCGTCAGAGGACTCGGCCGCCCAGACACCCCACAACTGGCCCGATTCCGGTGGCTTGCCGCCCAATTCGTGCAGTATCGCGACCGCATCGACGTGGGCCTCGGCGATCCTGGCCGCCACGATGTCGTCCTCGGCCAGGTGCTCCAACCCTTGCCAACGCTCGGCCGTACGGCCCGACGCGGGCAATGGCAACTCGAGTCTTCCCGACTCCAGCCAGTGCTGCACCAGGCCCGCCGTCACGCGCGATCACCCGCCGCCGATCTCCGCAGTCGCCTGAGGTAATGAGCGAACCCTTGCGGGGCCCGAGCCTGGGTTCGCGCCGACGTAATAACCGATAATTCCGCATCCCGGTGAACGCAATAGCCGGCGGTCTGGAAGCGCTCTACCAGATCGACATCCTCGCCTGAGGCCAGCGCACGAAAGCCGCCAACTCGCCAGTAAGCCCGGGCACTGAAACCCATGTTCGCCCCGTGAATGTGTTCGTGATGGCCGTCCTGATCTTCCGGGTCTGCTTCGTAAGCCTGCGCATAGCGGGCAGCGACATCAGCCGAGTGGTGGCGCCAGTCGGTAACGCGCACCACGCCCAGAACCATGTCCGCGTCGAGCTCGAGCTGATGGATCAGCCACCCGGGGTCCACTCGACTGTCCGCATCGGTGGTGGCGTACCAGCACTCGGTGTGGTCGGCAAACAGCGAACGGGCATAAGCAAAACCCGCTGCCCGTGCGGCACCGACGTTGCGTGCCTCGACGCTGACGAAATGGACATCGGGCCCGTAGTTGCCGGCCAACTTTGCGCTGTCGTCGTCGCTGGCATCGAGGACCACCACTATCGAGACCGAAATCGGCACGCATAGCGTCGCGGTTAACACCGCGCGAAGGCATGCCGGAAGATGTGCTTTTTCATTGTGGGCGGGAACCACCACGACAGCCCGGTCGTAGACGCGGAGCGCAGGCGCTGACATACCTGGTCGATTGCCCATTTCGCCCACACTTAAACAGACGACAAATGACGCAAGCCTCGTCCGCCAGGTTGCCCACCCCGGCCGCCGGGTATCACCTATCCACGATGAACCCCATGGCGCGACGTGTTGGCGATAGCGATGCCGGTGCTGCCGCCCACCGTGATGCTCATCCAGAAGCTGGGCGCGCTGGGGCAGCACCACAGTGATTTCGCAAAGCTGTCGCCGGCCGTGCGGGCTATCCCCGAACGGCTGGACTGGGACCACATCAGAGCACTGACCGCCGACAACGACTACGCGGCCGCGTTTTTGGTGCTGGCTGAGGGCCTGGGGCTCACCGACTGACGCCGCTGGGGACTCAGTGGTTACGCAGCTTGGCGACCAATTTATCTTTCGTCAGGCTCGAATACCCGGACATGCCAAGCTCTTTGGCCCGCTTCTTCAATTCCGGAACCGTCCAGTCGGCGTAGGACCCGGACTTGCCTCCCTTGCGGGCTACCGAGGACTTGCCCTGACCGGCGGCCGCGTTGGAGATCCGCGCGGCCTTCTCCTTGGAGTCACCCTTTTTGCGCAGATCCTGGTACATCTTCTCGTTCTTGATCGACGATCTGGGCACGATCAACCCTCCTGTGCATAGACAGATGCCACTGTCAGAATGCCCCGCCTGACATCCGTCAAACACATCGCGCACTATGCACCAGCTCCACGGTTACCTACCCCTGAGAGGGGTAGTCGGAAGTGGCGATTGAGGCGACCAGCAAAAACGGCGACCCTCGTGGCGTGGTGGCGATCGGCGCATCGGCAGGCGGTGTCGAAGCACTGTCGAGCGTCGCCGCCGGATTGTCGCCCGATTTACCGTATGCCTACCTGATGGGTTTGCATATTCCCCCCGACGCGCCGAGCGTCCTGGCCCACATCGTCGACCGCAACGGGTCGCTGCCCGCCGTTACGGCCGAACACGGCGCGAGTCTGGAACCGGCACATATCTATGTGGCGAGCCCGGACCGTCATCTGCTGGTTGGCGACCATCGCGGAGTGCGGTCGCAGGGGGCCGACCGAGAATGGACATCGACCGGCGATCAATGCGTTGTTCCGCTCGGTTGCGCTGACATTCGGGCCCCTTGCCGTCGGGATCCTGATGCCGGGTGTGCTCGATGACGGTGTGCTGGGGCTGGGGGCGATCCGGTCGCGAGGCGGCACCACGATCGGCCAGTCACTCGATGACCCACTTTTTCCCAGCTGCCGGCAAAGGCGCGCGATGCCGGCGACCTGGACTGGCAGGCTGCGGCGGCCGAAATCGGTGAAGTGCTCGAGCAGCTGTCACAGCGTGAGATCAAAGAGCCGGAAATGGAGCCGGACGCCCAGACGACGTGGTCGCGTACACACCGCGGCAACCACCGCATGCCGAATCGGTTCTACAGGCTATAGCCGGGGTGGCAACGGTCGCGCTGCCCGTTGGTGTCCTCATTGATCTGGTGGTGGATTCTGTAACCGGAGTGGTGCTGTCGACGGACAACCCCAATGAATTGGCTGCCGCATTGAGAAGCCTTACAGCACAACGTTTTCGGTGCCAGGGCATGGGCGCGGCGGGTCGCAGCCGGGTGCTGTCACGCTTCACCTGGGGCCGGATCGCGCTTGACTCGCTGAACATTTATCGACAGCTCAGTTCTCAATGCCCACTACAGCCGACTGGCGCATAGTGCCGCAATGGGCGCGCCGTAGGCGGTGACCGTTGTAGTCTTTGGTAGGCGCGATGCCGACGGTAACCATGACGAGCATCACCGAAAACACAGCACCCGGCCCCCTCATGGGCGCAGCCGGCAGGTTCGGCGCGATCCACGTCGACCCCAGCCCGGCAAACGATGCACGCACCCGGGATTCCGGCGCCGCGCAGGCCGCACTCCGACACGAGCAATTCCGCAGCTCCGACCCCGACGCCGCTCGTCAATTCTTTGCCGACGCGTATACACCGGGCTGGCAGATCACCGGGCTCACGAGAGGCTCCGCCGTCGTACACCGCCGGTGCGAAGCGGGTTCAATCACCTTCGACGAGGTGATGATTCAGGGTCGATTGTGCTGCAACGTTCCATCCGCAGATTCCGTACTAGTGATCCAACCTCGCGCAGGATCGTTGACCATGACGGGTGGACCATCGCTGATTGCGGATTGCCCACTGCTCGTCGCCCACGGTATGTCGTGCGCGATTCAGGTGAACGCTGCGCGGTTCGATGTCGTGAGCATCGGCGCGGATGTACTGCACAAGGTCGCCGCGGACCGCCATACGCCGCTACCGCAACAGATCCAGTTCCTCGACTGGTATCCACGCTCGCGCGCTGCCGTGCGTGCATGGCATCGAGCGCTGGACTATGTGACCGCCACCTTTGCTTCCTCAGACACTGTCCGGCAACCGTTGATCGCCGCGGGAGCGGCTCCCTTGCTGGCAACCGCGCTGCTTGAGTGCTACCCGTCGAATGTGACTGTGCAGCAGGATCTGCTCAGTGACCCCGCGGCACCGGAAGCGCTCAAAGACGCCGTGGAGTTCATCCACCGGCACGCTGCGGGGGACGTGGGCGTCGCCGATGTCGCGGCCGCGGTGCATCTGACTCCCAGAGCGGTGCAATACCTCTTCAGGCAGCGGCTCGACACCACCCCGACGGAGTACCTGCGCCGCGTTCGGCTGCACCGCGCGCATCAAGACTTGATTGCCGGCGACCGGTCTTCGGCTACCGTCACCGGAATCGCGCAGCGCTGGGGCTTTGCCCACACGGGCCGGTTCGCAGTGCTCTACCGGCAGATTTACGGTCAGAGCCCACACACCACACTGAGCCACTGATCAAGCGGCCGTGATCGGCGGCCAGTGGCCTAATGGCCGCATTCTCGGACGCTGCGTAACAGAGTGTCGACGTGGTCAGCCATGTTGTCGACGAGGCCGCCAAGAGTAGCGGGTCCGCGGCGGCATGTTCGGCGATCATTCGCAGCTTGATGTTCGATTCCTGAGACAGCCTGGTCGAAATCGACTGCGCGGTCGGTTGTTTCCTGCCAAAGGTGCGGCTGATATAGGGCTGTTGTCGGTCGTCTGGCAGCCAAATATGCTCAGCCGCAATGTTTTGCGTCGGGCACGAATTCGCCAGTGGCGGTCGACACCCAGCCGCACTCCTGACTATCGGCCGGTCACCGTTGGCCGAATGGCATCTAGCATGTGGGTGGACAACACCATTACTGCCGGCAGGAGTGCTCATGGTCGAGATTCACTTGGAGCGGACGATCGCAGCGCCTGCGGACCAGGTCTTCGACTGGCTGGCCGACCCGGCCAACTTGGCTGCCGCTCCGTTGGCTCTCAAGGCCGGTTACGCAAAGGACTCCGCACGGCTTGGCCCGGGCGCGGTGCGCGAGGTGGTCGGGCTTGGCACGTGGTTTCGCGAAGAGATCACGGCTTACGATCGGCCGCACAGCTACTCCTACCTCATCGTTCGGTCGTTCCCGCCGTTCAACCACGAGGGCGGCACGCTGACGTTCACTGCTTCGGGCGGCGGCACGCACGTCGACTGGCTGAGCAACTACACCCACCCGGCTCGGGCGGGCGGCAAGGTGATGGAGGCAATCAGCTATCGGCTGCTCCGTTCCAGCTTCCTTGCGATCCTCAACGGCTGCGCGAAGGCCCTGGAGCGCTAGCCGCGAATTCTGGCGGATCGCTATCCGCTTAATCGGTGTAGTAATTGGCCGGCGGCGTAACTGCTCTCACACCCCATCGGGCGGGGCCTGCGCTTTGGCCCCCGATTGTTGGACGACCGTGCTGAAATTCGCGGCGTGTATTCGACCGATATCGGTCAGTTCGTCGTTGATTCCAGGTTAAACTCGGCTACATCCAGGGTGCGGCAACGGAGCTGTGTTCAAGGGGGAGCAGCGATGAGTGCTCGACGATCGACTCGCACGATTCACCGACTGCCTGATGCACTGCCCCCGAGCCGCACCCTTACCGTCCGCGCTGTGGACGGCACCCCGCTGCACGCGGAGGTGTTCGGGCCACCCGACGGCTATCCGATTGTTCTGACGCACGGCATCACCTGCGCGATCCGTGCTTGGGCGTACCAGATCGCCGACCTGGCCACCGACTATCGGGTGATCGCATTCGACCATCGCGGCCATGGCCGGAGCGGAGTACCGCGGCGTCGCGGGTACCGTCTCAAACACCTTGCGTCCGATCTGGATTCGGTGCTGGAAGCGACGTTGGCGCCACACGAACGTGCGGTACTGGCCGGGCACTCGATGGGCGGCATCACCATCGCCGCATGGTCGGCGCGCTACCGCCACAAGGTCCACCGGCGCGCTGACGCCGTCGCGCTGATCAACACCACCACCGGCGACCTGGTGCGCGAAGTGAAGCTGCTGTCGGTGCCGCGCGAATTGTCGGAGGCTCGAATCATGGCGGCGCGCGGACTGATCGGCGCGTTCGGTGGGTTTCCGATTCCGCGTGCGGCCCGGATCCCGAGTCGCTATCTGGTCGCGATGCTGGCGGTCGGAAAGGACGCAGACCCGGGCGCCGCGAAGCTCATCTGCGAGCTGTTCTCCCAGACATCACCGGCGGGGCGCGGCGGCTGCGCGAAGATGCTCGTCGACGCACTGGGGTCGCGGTATCTCGACTTGGACGGTTTGACCGTGCCGACCCTGGTCATCGGCAGCGAACGCGATCGCCTGACGCCGATCAGCCAGTCCCGCAGGATCGCGCGCACGGCGCCCAACGTCGTCGGCCTTGTCGAACTGCCCGGCGGCCACTGCTCGATGCTGGAACACCCCCGTGAGGTGAACAGCCAGCTCCGGGCACTCGCCGAATCGGTGACCCACGACGCGCGCGTCCGGCGGATCAGCTCATAGCAGCAGGGCGGTGATCTCGTCTGCTGCGCGCTGGCCGGACCGCACCGCACCGTCGAGAAATCCGGTCCATTCGTCTGCGGTCTCGGTGCCGGCCCAGTGAATCGGCCCGACCGGCTCGCGTAACCACGGCCCGTATCGTGTCCACGACCCCGGTGGTACCGCGGCGGTTGGACCGCCAGGTGCGAAATCCTCTGCGCCCCAACGATGATCGACATAATCAAGGGGTTTCAGCGCCTCGTCGCCGAAAAGTCTGGCGAAGCAGCGCAACGCATCGCGGCGGCGTTGGTCAGTGGGTAGCGAGTCGAACGCGCGGGCGTCGACGAAACCCATCAAGATGCCTGGACCATCGGCCTGCGGACTGACGTCGAAGGTGATGAACACCGGACCTATGTCGGACAGTGCCTGGCCCGAGAACCCGTTGTCCCGCCAGAACGGCGTGGAGTAGGCCGCGTAGGCCTTGCTGAGCCGGCCTTGCGGCCAATGTTTGGCGAGTTCGGTGTACTCCGCGGGCAGCGGGGGAGCGAATTCGATGAGTGCACGGTGGGCCGGAGGGATCGCGACGATGACGAAGCCGGCCTCGGTTTGGCCACGGTCGGAGGAGACCGTCACACCCGCACCATGCCGGTCGATGCGACGCACCGGTGCGTTGAGCATCACCCGTTCGCCCAGTTCGGCAGCCGCCGCCTCGGCGATCTGCTGGGTACCACCCGGGAAACGGTCCTGCTGAGCACCGTTTTCGACGTCGAGCAGCCGGTCCAGGCCACCGGCGGCATGCGTGTAGCGGGCGGCATGCAGCATCGACACGTCGTCGGGTTCGCACCCCCAGGTCACCCGGGCCACGATGGCGAGCAGGTCGCAGGATGAGGCAGTGGCGCGTACCGAACGTAACCACCCGCCGAGCGACAGGCCATCGAGTTCGCGGGCACGGCGCGCGTCCCAGGGGGTCGCCACCGGGATGCTGCGGGCAATTCTGTCGAATTGCCAACGCAACCGGCCGATGTCGATCAAGCCGGTCAGTGAAAGCTTGGGGAAGGTACCGCTGTAGGAATGTGGCCAGCCGCGCCAGTGGATCACATTCTTGCCGTCGTGGTGGGTCGGAGTGGTCGCGATCTCGAGCTCGGCCGCCAACGCCAGCACTGCGTCCTGCGTCGGGCCGACGAAAGTGCCACCGAGGTCAGCGGGCAGTCCCGCGACGCTGCCGGTGAACGAGCGCCCGCCGACCCGGTCGCGGCCCTCGAAGACCAGCACGTCGTGGCCCTGTCGTGTCAGCTCCCGCGCCGCGGTTAACCCAGCAAAGCCAGCGCCCACCACGACAACGTCGACAATCCGCGGCGGGTCTGTCACGTCCTCTAGTCAACCGCATTTCATCGATTTCGTAGGGTAAATTCCGATTGCCCGACTTTCCCCGGGCTGTCGCAAGCCCACAACGTCGCAGGTAGGTGCATTGAAAGTCTTCACCGCGCTGTATGGACTCACCGATGCGTCCGAGCGCGCGCGGGCCCTGCGCGACGCCGGAGCCAGCGGTGTTGCCACGTTCGAAGGACAGCACGACGTGTTCGCTCCGTTGACCCTGGCCGCTGCGGTAGGCGGTCTGGACTTGCTGACGAACGTGGCGATCGCGTTTCCGCGGAACCCGATACACCTGGCGCATCAGGCCAATGATCATCAGCTGCTGAGTGGCGGCCGATTCTTCCTCGGTCTCGGCACTCAGGTTCGCCCGCAGATCGAGAAGCGGTTCGGCTCCCAATTCGACAATCCGGTGGCTCGCATGACCGAGATGATCGCCGCCCTGCGGGCGATTTTCGACGCGTGGAATTCCGGTGACCGCTTGAACTTTCGAGGCGAGTACTACCGGCATACGCTGATGACGCCGGCGTTCAGTCCTGGCCCCAACCCCTACGGTCCGCCGCCGATCTACGTTGGTGCCCTGGGGCCGAAGCTGACCCGGGCGACCGCCGAGCACGCCGACGGCCTGCTGGTAATGCCGTTCGGATCCAAGCGGTTTCTGCACGAGACCACGATGCCCGCGGTGCGCGATGGACTGCAGGCTAGCGGCCGGCGGCCCGACGAGTTCGCCGTCATTCCCGAAATCATCGTGTCGGCCGGTGACACCGACGCCGAGCGGGAACAAGCCGACGCGGGCACCCGACGGTTGCTGGCCTTCTACGGGTCGACCCCGGCGTACCGGCCGGTGCTGGCAGCCCACGGCTGGGAGGACCTACAGCCCGAACTCAACACGATGTCCAAGCAAGGCCGCTGGCAGGAGATGGGCGGGCTGATCACCGATGAGATGATGCACACCATCGCGGCCTGCGGCACACCGGCGCAGGTCGCGGCTCACATCCGCGATCGCATTGACGGCATCACCGACACCGTGTTCCTGTATCAGCCCGCGCCCATTGGCCCGGAGACCCTGGCTGCGATCACCGACGAGTTACGTCGAAAAGGCTAGGGCGCCACCGTTAACCAGTCCGCGAACCCGGATGGGTCGTGGCGGCCCAGCGCGCCATGCTCGTAGAGACCCCAGCCTTGCACCGGATCCCCGTCGCCGTCGCGGCACACCGCGCGGCCCACATGGTCGATGACGCCGAAACCGGACCGCGCGATGATCGCCGGGTCGTTCATGTCATACGTCAGTCGTTCGACGAACTTCTCGCCTTTCCACATGCCGTGTAGCCAGTCCGAGTCGCCGCCATAGCCGCCGCCGACGTGAATGGGCACCGGCAGCTTGGACTCCACGTCGAAGTGAACCGGAGTGCCGTCGGGGGCGGTTGCGTCGATCGTGGCACCGGTCGGGATACGGGTGCCGGAACGGTAGTGAATCTTGACCCGCGGCCAGCCCAGCTGCTCGACCCTGCCGTCGCGCCGGACCCGGGTGCAGTCGTTGAGCGAGCGGAACCCGTTGGGTTCCTCCTGAATGATCAGCACGATCGCGAACTGGTCGAACGCCATCGGCACATAGAGCCACCACATGCCCTCGAATGGCGGGTCGGCGGGCCGGCCCGGCGGTTCGGGCTCGCCGATCGGCCGGATGCCCCAGGACCGGTCGCGGCTGCCGAGCCAGGTCGCGGGGTCGACGGCGATCTCTTCGCCGTCGATGGCGATGCGACCGCTCCAGGTTCCCAGCTGCGCGAACCGCTGCGCGTTCAGCGTCACCCGGTTGCCAGACCGCAGGATGTGCGGTTGTTCCTGCACGACGTCGAACAGGCCTGCCCAAGTGAGATCGGCCGCGATGCCTTCGGTTTCTTCGAGGACCAGCCGCAGTTTGTGCAGCGGCTCGATCACCTCGATCCGGTAGCCGTTGACGTTTTGGTTGAGCCGGTCCTGGTCGACGGCGTCGGACAGGTGCACCGCGGTCTGCGTGTCCCCGCGCCTGACG
>DASXMA010000382.1:0-4280 GCA_036495965.1 Mycobacterium sp. | reverse complement strand
CGCAGCGTTCGGCCGAGTGCGACGAAGTCGTCGAAGGTTTCTTCCACCGGGTCGCTCACCAGATAGTGCACAGCGTTGCCGACCTCGCCCAACGGTCCGTGGGCTGCCAAGCGATGGTCGAGGTAATCGCCGTCCGCGATCCAGCGCAACCCGTGCACGATGCCCGGAAGTTGGTATTGCTCGGGCATGTGATCCAGCAGGTGCCAGCGCAGGTAGCCGCCGTCATCGTCGGGTGGTGCTGCGGCGGTGAGGCTGAAAATACCTGCCCTGACTCGGATCACGTGGGTCCTCCGGGGGGATGCAACTCCGCGAGTGCCTGCAGATTTTCCAGGTAATGCCGCAGCGAGGTGTGGGTGAACACGGCGCTGATGATGGTGGCGCCGTGTGCGGCGGTATCGCCGAGGACGTCGCGGGTGCGCTCCGGCTCGTTGATCGGGTCCAGCAGCGCGGCGGGTGGCAGAACGACCTCGAATCCGGGCTGAAGTTCGAAGCGGCCCAACCAGTCTCGGACCTGCTGCAGGCTCACGTTGAAGGGGGCCCAGCCGTCGGCGAGGGCTGCGGCTCGGCGTAGGGACCGCAGCGTGCGTCCACCGATCCAGATGGGAACATGTTCCTGGACCGCGCAGGGGTCGACGACCATGCCGCCGAACGAATAAAACTCACCGTGGTAGGCGGGTTCGGGGACAGACAACGAGGCTCGTAGCGCCCGCAGCGCATCGTCGCCACGCGGTCCGCGGTCGTCGAAGGGAGCTCCGATGAGGTCGAATTCTTCTTTGAGGCTGCCCACACCGACCCCGAGAACGAGTCGTCCATTGCTGACTTTGTCCAGTGTCCCGTAGCGCTTGGCGATCTCGAGCGGGTGGTGATAGGCGAGCACCAGCACGTGGGTGGCCAACCGTATTCGTTGAGTGCGGGCGGCCAGGTAGCCCAACGTGGCCAGTGGATCCCAATAGCGGGTGCCGCGGCGTTTCCGTTCGGCCGCAGGCAGCGCAATGTGCTCGCTACAAGTCAGGTGGTGGTAGCCGAGTTGATCTGCGGCTTCGGCGATCTGGGCCAGGTCATCGATCGACGCAGTTTTCTCCCAATCGCCACTGGTCTGGGGCAACATGGTCACCATCGGAGTTGCGACCGACAGCTTCGCGGGACCGGCGCTCATCCCTGCATGTATCCTCCGGCGTCGACAGGTATCGATTGCCCTGTGATGGTTCGACTTTCGTCGCTGGCCAGGAACAGCGCCAGATTGGCGACGTCCTCAGGTGCGGAAATATCTTGTAACGCGACGCCTTTGAGGGACTTCGCGCGCTGAGTTGTGAAGTCAATCCCTTGCTCGTCGGCCATGCGTTGGACCCATTTGCGCCAAAGCTCCGTGTCGATGGCGCCTGGTACGATGCAATTGCACCGGATGCCGTACGAACCCACTTCCAGCGCAACGGCCTTGGTGAAAGCGCGAAGTGACGCTTTGGCGGCAACGTAATGAGTTTTGCGGACCATGCCGGTGTAGCTCGCCGTCGAGGAGAAGTTAAGGATGACTCCGCGACGGCGTTGCATCATCGACCGATTGAGCACCTCACGGGTACACAGCATTGCCGCGGTGATATCGACGGCAATCGTGGCGTTCCAGTTTTCTAGCGTCTGCTCCCAGATCCAGCGGTCCTGTCCGGGCGCGGCCGCGTTGTTGCACAGGATGTCGACCCGGCCGAACTCGTCGACCGCTCGCGTCACCATCGCCGCGACGTCATGCTCGTCGGTCACGTCGGCCCGCATCGCGACGGCACCAGGACCCGCCGCGTGCGCGGCGTTGCGGACCAGCTCTTCACGTCGCGCGGCCAGCAGCACCCGGGCGCCTTCCCGGACAAACAACGAGCCCAACACGGGTCCCAGCCCAGTGCTTGCCCCGGTGATTATGGCGACCTTGCCGTCGAGCCGGCCCGTCATTGGGCAGATCTTACCGAGCGGCCGCTCGGTTTTCGGCGGACAGACAATGGGTAGGTTCGAAGTAGTCGAATTTCTTTTAACCAAGATCCAGTCTGGTGAGGAACGATTTGTGGCGGCCGCGCGTAAACGTGTCGCAATGCCAGCTGGGGTACGGCGAGCCTATGGAGAACTCGATCGAACCCAGGTAGTGGCGGCCTTGCATAAGCTGGCGCGACGGGTCGGTGTACATCACGTGAAGATGCGTGATCTTGCCGCCGAACTCGGCATCGACGCGCCGGCTTTGTACTACCACGTTCCGGGGAAACAAGCCGCTATGGATCTGCTCGCCGAGTCGGTGCTGGCCCTCATCCCGATACCAGAGACCGGTGCGTGGGACGTCCGGCTCATCGAGCTGTACTGTGCCGCACGCAAAGCGATCCTCTCCGTTCCCGGCACGGCAAGCTTGCTGGAGAACAACCGTGGCGGCGAATCCGCTCGTCGTCTTGATCGAGTCAGCCGTTCACTTCTCGCTGAGGCGGGCCTCGCGAAAGCCGCTGCGGCCGCGGCCCATACGGTGTTGTACACGAACCTGTTGGGTTCGATAAGCCTGGAGGAATCGGGAGCCGCCGCCGTTGCCGCGCGCGGCAAAATCCATGCCGCAGCGCGGTTTCGTGCCGGCCTCGAAGTGATTACGGCCGGGATCAGGGCTACGGCGGTGTGGTGACGAGCATCATTGTGCGAGGTCACGTGTTTCGGGCCATTCGTGGATTCGTGCGGCCACGGCGTCCCAGCCGGGCTCCAGCATCATGTCGTGGCCCATTTTGGGGAAGATCTCCGCTTCGACGTGATACGCACGTGCGGTCGCGTGGACTTCCCGCTGTGTGAAACAAAAGTCTTTCTCAGCGCCCATGACCAACAGCGGGGCGGTGACGAGATCGGGTCTGGGCAGGTTGAGCAACAACATGTCGAGCACGTGTTTTCTCAGATATTCTTCCCCGAGCTGCGCGGTGTAGCGCACCACATCGGAATCCGAAGTCAACTCCGAGAAGAAACTCTCGCGCGCCAATTCGGGTGTCCCACCCATACTGCGCAAAGATTTGGTCTCGGCCAGTTCTGTCCTGGTCAACCACGGATGCCGCCTCAACCTGCGCAACAGAAAGCCGGCAATCCCGTTCACCGGTACGGAGGCGAGCAGCACGGCGGCCGGAGCATCATGCGATTCCAGGTACTTTTGCACCACGAAGCCGCCCATGGAATGGCCGACCACTACCGGTGGTCTGGGCAGGCTCTTTGCGACCGAATCGACATCGCCAACGAGATCCGCTTTTGCCATGGCCGCGAAGGCTCACAGCCACCGACCGATAGCCCTTTGCCTCGAAGAAGTCGAGGAAATGCTCATCCCAGCACCAAGCGCCGTGCCAGGCGCCGTGGACGAAGAGTACCGGCGTTTTGTCCGATTCACGGCTTGGCCGCTTTTCGATTACCTCGAGCATGAACCTGATTCCTGGATGGGCGTTGCCCTGGGGTGGTTAGCTACAACGCAGCTGAGATTAGCTTTTGGCCACCGTCGGCGAGGCGGAAATTAGAATGTGACCGCCGCCGAACTCGAGGAAGTGCCCACCGTGACGCCGGATTCATGCGAACAGCGCACGCTGGTCTTGTCCGCGTTTCCAGCCGAGGCCGACGCGGTGCTGTCCCACACCACGCTCGACCCCAACCCGGTGGTGGTCGCTGACCGACGGCACTTCTACCTCGGCTCGATCAGCGGAAAGAAGGTGATCGTGGCGATGACCGGCATCGGCCTGGTGAATGCCACCGATATCACCGAGACCGCCTTCACCCGCTTCACCGATGCGTCTTCCATTGCCATTGCCGCAGTGGTGTTTTCGGGAGTCGCCGGCGGCGCCGGGCGCACCAGTATTGCGGATGTGGCAATACCGGCGCGGTGGACACTGGACGGCGGCGCAACATTTCATCCTGTCGATCCCGGCATGCTGGCTGCGGCTGAGAAGCTCTCTGTCGCACTAACAAACGTCAACCTCCAGCGCCGGCCGCAAGTGTTCGCCGGCGGCGACGGTTGCAGTTCGGACAACAACAACGGCGCGGCGTTCCCCTGTATCCCGAACGGCGGCGACGTTTTTGGCTGCCAACCCCACCGTGCGCCCGACCGTTCACTTCTGCACACCGGCAACTTCTTTCAGGCATCGGGGCCCTGGCTGAAAAACGCGCTGGTCAGCAACCTGCGCATCAGATTGACGTCAAGCCCGGCCTTCGATGCGACGGACATGAAGACCGCAGCCGCGCAGGCTGTCGCCGACGCATACGGCGTCCCATTCCTGGGCATCCGCGGGATTTCGGACGGGCCC
>DASXMA010000381.1:0-2737 GCA_036495965.1 Mycobacterium sp. | reverse complement strand
GGCCTTACGGGCGCTCTCGGCCATCTGGGCGCGTTGGGCCGGTGGCAGTGACCCATCGGGGCACAGCCTATGACCGAGGGATGACGTGGCGCGTGTCGCAACAGTGTCTCAACGCTGCCAAATACCCGCAATCAACCACTGACGTGGGACAGCGGGATCGGCACCAAGGTGGTGTCGCCGTCCTGCGCGCCGAGTGGATAGCCGATGGCCGCCGGTATCCGGCTTCCGAAGTGGGGGCCGCCGGATTCGATGAGCTTGGGCCGGCCGGTGCTGCCGCCCGACCCCATCGCTTTCCACACCGGCGAAACCGCTTCCGGTAACGCTGCGTCAGACACCGCTGGGTCGGGAATGAAACCTGCTGGCACACTTGATATTTCAGGGTGCTCGCGGCCTACCAGCAAGGCGGGTGGCCGCAAGTCCAGCAGGCCCTGCAGCTCCGCGGCCGGCAACCGCGCGGACAGCGGCTGGGGCACCGCGCCCAACTTCCAGCACGCGATCGCGGCCTGAATCCACTCGATCGAGTTAGGCAGCACCATGGTCACGTAGTCGCCGAGGCCGACGCCGCGCTCGGCGTAGGCCCGGGCCAACCGGTTCGTCGACCGGTCGAGTTCGCCGCGGGAAATGCTCACCCCGTCGCAAGTGACCGCGGGCTCGTCCGGGGCAAGTTCGGCCAGGGCCGAAATCTGGGTGCCGATCGGGGGGACCGGCTCACTCATAAGCACCCTGTCGCTCGAAGATGCGGCGCGGGTTGTCGACCAGCATGGTGCGCAGCTGTTCGTCGGTGACCCCGCGCTCCTTGAGCGCCGGGATCACGTCGTTGTGGATGTGCAGGTAATGCCAATTGGGCATGACCTGCGGCACCACTTCTTCGGGCACCGCGTCCCAATAGCAGTTGGCGTCGTGTGAGAGCACCATCTTGTCGGCGTGCCCGCGCTCGCACATCGTCGCCACGATGCTCACCCGATCCTCGGGCGTTGAGATCACGTCGACGCCGAACCGGTCCATGCCGAGGTAGGAGCCGGCGGCAATGAGCTCTTCGAGGTAGCCGACGTCGGTGCTGTCGCCCGAATGCCCGATGACCACCCGGCTCAGGTCAACGCCCTCCTCTTCGAAGATGCGTTGCTGCTCGAGGCCGCGCCGCAGCCCGGCGTGGGTGTGCGTGGAGATCGGCACGCCAGTGCGTTTGTGCGCCTGGGCGACCGCCCGCAGCACCCGCTCGACGCCCGGGGTGATGCCGGGTTCGTCGGTGGCGCACTTGAGGATCCCCGCCTTGATCCCGGTGTCGGCGATACCCTGCTCGATGTCACGCACGAACATGTCGGTCATGATCTCCGGGCCGTCCAGCATCCTGCCGGGACCCTGGTAGTGGAAGCGGAACGGCACGTCGTTGTAGGTGTACAAACCGGTCGCGACAACGATATTGAGCTCGGTGGCCGCCGCGACGCGAGCGATACGCGGGATGTAGCGGCCCAGCCCGATGACGGTGAGATCGACAATGGTGTCCACCCCTCGAGCCTTTAGCTCGTTGAGCCGGGCGATGGCGTCAGTTACCCGCTTTTCCTCGTCACCCCAGTCTTCGGGATAGTTCTCGGCAATTTCTGTGGTCATGATGAACACGTGCTCATGCATGAGCGTGACGCCGAGATCGGTGGTATCGATGGCTCCGCGTGCGGTATTTAGTTCTGACACAAAGCTGATGCTAGGTCGGTTGGGCGGTAGACCAACAGGGGTGATTTGTCGGGTGCGCCCCGATGGGGGCGTTATTGCAGTACCGTCACCCTCGTCTTGATAGGAATCCCCCGGGAGCCGCCGCCATGTTGCTCAATCCCAACCGGCTGGAACGCCGCTACCCAGACCCCCGCTCCGAGGAGATCATGGCTGCGACCGTCGACTTTTTCGAGTCCCGCGGAAAGGCCCGGCTCAAGCACGACGACCACGAGCGGACGTGGTACTCCGACTTTCTGGATCACGTCGGACGGGAGCGCATCTTTGCCTCCCTGCTGACGCCTACCGAGTACGGAGCCGAGGACTGCCGCTGGGACACCTATCGGATCAGCGAGTTCGCCGAGATCTTGGGCTTTTACGGGCTGAGCTACTGGTATCCGTTCCAAGTCACCGCCCTTGGCCTGGGCCCGATCTGGATGAGCGCCAACGAGGACGCCAAGCGCAAGGCCGCCGCCCAACTGGAGGCCGGTGAGGTGTTCGCCTTCGGCTTGTCGGAGCAGACCCACGGCGCCGATGTCTACCAGACCGACATGATCTTGCAGGCGGGCCCCAGTGATATTGGGGGCTGGATCGCCAACGGCGAGAAGTACTACATCGGCAACGCCAACGTCGCCCGGATGGTCTCCACCTTCGGCAAGATCGCCGGCACTGACGAGTACGTGTTTTTCGCCGCCGACTCCCAGCACGACCGGTACGACCTGATCAAGAACGTGGTGAACTCGCAGAACTACGTCGCCAACTACGCGCTGCGCGACTATCCGGTCACCGAAGCCGACATGTTGCACCGCGGCCCCGATGCCTTCCACGCCGCGCTGAACACGGTCAATGTCTGCAAGTACAACCTGGGCTGGGGTTCCATCGGCATGTGCACCCACGCCATGTACGAGGCGGTCACCCACGCATCCAACCGCTACCTGTACGGGACCGTCGTCACCGACTTCACCCACGTGCGGCGGCTGCTCACCGACGCCTACGTGCGGCTGGTCGCCATGAAGCTGGTCGCCACCCGCGC
>DASXMA010000380.1:0-4993 GCA_036495965.1 Mycobacterium sp. | reverse complement strand
GGCGGTTCGGAGTTTCCGGTCTTGATACCGGTGATCTCCTCGAGTTCGTCTGCCGGCGAGGAAGATTCGCGCTCGTCGAGCAAGCCGATCATCGCGGTGACGAGGTTCTTGAGCAGGGCCGCCTCATGCGGAGCCAAGGTGGACCGAAAACGGGGACCGTTTGCGGTCTCGACGCGCTTCCATTTGCGCACGCGAAATCCCGGGTGCCCTCGAACCTCACCGGTCCTTCTGCATCGTCGCCCACAAACCGGCGGCGTGCAGTTTGGACACGTCGACTTCCATAGACTCCCGGCTGCCCGCCGACACCACTGCCTTACCTTCGTTATGCACCTGCAGCATAAGCTTGGTGGCATGCGGCTCGCTGTAGCCGAACAACTTCTGAAACACATACGTCACGTAGGTCATCAGGTTGACGGGGTCGTCCCACACGATGGTGACCCATGGATTGGCCGTGACGTGTACCGGAGCGGACTCGCGTTGTCCGGTAGTGCCCGGCTTGGTGGGCGCTGACGCAACAACCATGGCCTCTACGATACCGAGAGATATGCCGCCTGCCGCCAGCCGTTACCTTTACGGGATGAACGACCCGGTCTTAGCTGGGCTGCTGACAGACAAATACGAGTTGACCATGCTGGCAGCGGCGCTGCGCGACGGCACCGCCAATCGCCGGACCACGTTCGAACTGTTCGCCCGACGCCTCCCCGAGGGCCGCCGTTATGGCGTGGTCGCGGGAACTGGCCGACTGCTGGAAGTGTTGCCGCAGTTCAGGTTTGATGACGACGCGTGCCAGCTGCTGGCGCAATTCCTCGACCCCGACACGCTGCGTTACCTCCGCGATTTCCGGTTCGGCGGCGATATCGACGGCTACGCCGAAGGCGACCTGTACTTTCCCGGTTCCCCGGTGCTGTCGGTGACCGGCAGCTTCGCCGAATGCGTGGTGCTCGAAACGCTGGCGCTGTCGATCTTCAACCACGACACCGCGATCGCATCCGCGGCGGCGCGAATGGTCAGCGCCGCGGGAGAACGACCCCTGATCGAGATGGGATCGCGACGAACCCACGAACGCGCCGCCGTCGCCGCGGCCCGCGCCGCCTATATCGCCGGGTTTACCGCGACATCCAACCTGGAAGCCGAGCGGCGATACGGGATACCCACGGAGGGCACCGCCGCGCACGCGTTCACCATGCTGTACACACGCGACGACGAGCCCCCTGAAAAGGTTGAACTGGCCGCATTTCGTGCCCAAGTCGACGCGCTGGGCGTACACACCACGCTGCTGGTGGACACCTACGACGTGACAACCGGTGTGGCCAACGCCGTCGCCGCCGCCGGGGCGACGCTAGGCGCGGTGCGCATCGACTCCGGCGAGCTGGGAGCGCTGGCCCGCCAGGTGCGCGAGCAGCTCGACCAGCTGGGCGCGACCCAGACCCGCATCGTGGTGTCCGGCGATCTTGACGAGTTCTCCATCGCCGGGTTGCGCGCGGAGCCGGTGGACAGCTACGGCGTCGGCACGTCGCTGGTCACCGGTTCGGGTGCCCCCACCGCGAGCATGGTCTACAAACTGGTCGAAGTGGACGGCATGCCGGTACACAAGCGCAGCACCCGCAAGGAATCCGACGGCGGCCGCAAAGAGGCGCTGCGCGTGTCACGCCCGACCGGCACGATCACCGAGGAGATCGTGTATCCGGCGGGCCGTCCACCCCCCACTACCGAGCCGTTCCGGGTGTTGACGGTCCCGCTGGTGCGCTGCGGGGATGTAGTGGCAGAAACGGGTCGAGGAGCGCTGGCCGCAGCCCGGGACCTGGTGGCGTCCGGGCTGCACAGCCTGCCATGGGAGGGACTGAAATTGATGCACGGCGACCCGGCGATCCCGACGGTGCAGTTCCGCTGTTGAGCGATACCGTCGACGTGCCGGGGAGCCCATACCCAAGGGAGTAATCACGTCAGAGGTGTCCGTATCCGTGCCCGAGTTGCTGGCCATCGCCGTGGCCGCGCTCGGCGGCAGCGAACGCAGCGGCCAGCTTGAGATGGCCGCTGCCGTTGCGCAGGCCTTCGACACCGGTAAGCACCTCGTCGTCCAGGCAGGCACCGGGACCGGTAAGTCACTGGCATATCTGATTCCAGCGATCGTCCGCGCGGTCAGCGACGAGGGGCCGGTCGTGGTTTCGACGGCGACCATTGCCTTGCAGCGTCAACTCGTCGATCGTGATCTGCCCCGGCTGGCAGACTCGCTTGCCGACGCACTGCCCCGCCGGCCGCAGTTCGCGTTGCTCAAAGGGCGACGAAATTACCTGTGTCTCAACAAGATTCACAACGGCAGCGCGGCCGACGCCGATGAAGAGGGTCTTGCCGAACGCCCGCAGGACGAACTTTTCGACGCCATGGCGGTCACCGCGCTGGGTCGTGACGTGCAGCGACTCACCGCCTGGGCGCCGACGACCGACTCCGGTGACCGCGATGACCTCAAGCCCGGTGTGCCAGACCGATCCTGGTCCCAGGTCAGCGTTTCCGCGCGGGAATGTCTCGGCGTGGCCCGCTGCCCGTTTGGCACCGAGTGCTTTTCCGAGCGGGCAAAAGGAGCCGCCGGCCGGGCTGATGTTGTCGTCACCAATCACGCGCTGCTCGCCATCGATGCCGTTGCCGAATCGGCGGTGCTGCCCGAACACGCGCTGCTGGTGGTCGACGAAGCGCACGAGTTGGTAGACCGGGTGACGTCGGTGGCCACCGCGGAGCTGACGCCGGCGACGCTCGGCGTTGCATCCCGGCGGATCACTCGTCTGGTAGACCCGGAGCTGACACAGCGGCTGGAGGCGACGTCGGCCAACTTCGCAGCCGCGATCCACGACGCAACTCCGGGCCGTATCGATCGTCTCGACGAGGAGATGGCAACATATCTGGCCGCGTTGCGCGATGGCGCCAGCGCGGCACGTTCGGCGATCGACACCACCAGCGACGCCAAGGCGGCATCAGCGCGGGCCGAAGCGGTTGCGGCGCTGAGCGAGATATCCGATACCGCTTCGCGCGTCCTGGCCTCGTTCGCTCCCGCTATCCCGGACCGCACGGATGTGGTCTGGCTGGATCACGAAGACTATCGGGGTTCGCCCCGCCCAGTGCTGCGGGTGGCGCCGCTGTCGGTGGCCGCGTTGCTGCGCGACCACGTGTTCGCGCGGTCGACGACTGTGTTGACATCGGCGACCCTGACGGTCGGCGGATCCTTCGACGCGATGGCCACGGCGTGGGGCCTGGCCGGACCGGACTCCGCGGAGTACCCACCCTGGCGTGGTCTCGACGTCGGATCGCCGTTCCACCACGCCAAGGCGGGAATCCTCTACGTCGCGGCCCATCTCCCACCGCCGGGCCGTGACGGCACCGGCTCGGCCGAGCAGCTAACCGAGATCGCTGAACTCATCACCGCCGCCGGCGGGCGCACGCTGGGGTTGTTCTCGTCGATGCGGGCCGCCCGTGCCGCCGCCGAGGCCATGCGCGAACGGCTGTCGACCCCGGTGTTGTGTCAGGGCGACGACAGCACCTCCGCGCTGGTCGAGCAGTTCAGCGCCGACGCGGAGACCTCTCTGTTCGGCACCTTGTCCCTGTGGCAGGGCGTCGACGTGCCAGGACCATCGCTGTCGTTGGTGATGATCGACCGCATCCCGTTCCCCCGGCCCGACGACCCACTGCTGGGCGCTCGCCAGCGCGCGGTGGCCGCACGCGGCGGCAATGGCTTTATGGTCGTTGCCGCCAGCCACGCGGCGCTACTGCTGGCGCAAGGGTCGGGACGGCTGTTGCGTCGTGTCACTGACCGCGGAGTGGTTGCGGTGCTCGACTCACGGATGGCCACCGCCCGCTACGGCGGTTACCTGCGCGCCTCGCTGCCGCCGTTTTGGCAGACCACTGACGCCGCGCAGGTTCGCGGGGCGCTGGAGCGGCTGCGCACTGCCCCAAAGTCTTAAGCCAGGGTGACCAGGCCGAGCTCGTTGCTGGCAGCAAGCATCGGATGGTTGGGTAGCACGCGCACCGTGTATCCGACCGCTCCAGCAAGTGGCAGCGGCGTCGTGGTCGAGAAGACCTGGTTGCCCCCTTCGGCGGTGCCGGCATACGACATTTCGACGGTCACCGGGTCCAGCAGTGCATCGCTGGCATCAACCCTGCCCACCAGCGCTTGGACCGTGACCTCGTCGGGCGCCAACCCGGCCAGTTGCACGGTCGCGGTCAGGGTCAGCTTCGAGCCCAGCACCGGCGTATCCGGCAGGCCGGTGCTGTCGACGTCGGTGATGTCGATCTTGGGCCACGCTTGCTCGGCGCGCCTGCGGTAGGCGGCCAGCTCGCGCGCAGCACCGAACTCCACGCCGCCTGCCTCACTTTCGTCGCCCTCGGCGGGTCCGATGGTCCTGCGCAACGACTGCGCCGCCGGCGTGTAGTAGTTCTCGACGTAGTCGCGCACCATCCGGGACGCCAGTACTTTCGGGCCGAGGGTCTGCAAGGTGTGGCGCACCATTTCGATCCACCGCGGCGGCACCCCATGTTCGTCGCGTTCGTAGAACTTCGGTGCCACAGCTTGTTCCAGGAGCTTGTAGAGCGCGCTGGATTCCAGGTCGTCGCGACGGGCCTCGTCGGCCAGCCCGTCGGCAGACGGTATCGCCCAACCGTTTTCGCCGTCGTACCATTCATCCCACCAGCCGTCGCGGATGGACAGGTTCAACCCGCCGTTGAGCGCGCTCTTCATTCCTGAGGTGCCGCAGGCCTCCAAGGGCCGCAGCGGATTGTTCAACCAGACGTCGCAGCCCCAATACAACAGCCGGGCCATCGACATGTCGTAATCGGGCAAGAACGCGATACGGTGGCGCACCTCGGGCCGGTCGGCGAACCGCACCACCTGCTGGATCAGCGCCTTGCCCCCGTCGTCGGCCGGGTGCGACTTGCCGGCAACGATCAGCTGAATCGGTCGTTCTTTGTCGAGCAGCAGCTGTTCCAGTCGGTCCGGGTCGCGCAGCAT
>DASXMA010000379.1:0-10545 GCA_036495965.1 Mycobacterium sp. | reverse complement strand
TGCTGGCATCGGGCCCACAAAACGGTCAAGTGGCGGAAATGCGTGACTGGGTGGCCTGCCTGGTGCGCCCACTCACGGACCATCTGGCGGATCTGGGCAATCCCACCTGGTACGCACGGTTCGCGGCGCAGGCGATGACCGATCCGGCCTACTACAACATCATCGTCAAGGGTGCGCTCAGCTCGCCGTCGCTGGTGCAGGTCGTCGACGGGATCAACAGCTGCCTGCCCAACCTGCCGGCCGAGGCGCGTTTCGAACGCAACATCATGGCCCGCAACTTGCTGATGCACACCTGCGCCGACCGTGAACGCGCACTGGCGGCAGGCTCAGCGATGCACCAAACCTCCTGGCGGGGCGCGGCATCCGGCATCATCGACGCGATCGTGGGCCTGTGGTTGGCGCCCGTGACGCCATACGAGTGAAGAGCATGAAGATGAAACTGACTGTCGACCAAAACAATTGCGCATCGTCGGGCAACTGCGTCATGAATGCGCCCGACCTGTTCGACCAGCGGGACGAGGACGGCGTCGTCGTCCTGCTCAACGAGCACCCATCGGCCGACCAAGCCGAGGGCGCCCGCCAGGCAGCCGCGGCGTGCCCGGCGCAGGTCATCCATATCGAGGAATGAGAAAGATGTCGAATCCATTGACGACTACCACCACCGAGGCCGCCCGCGAGATCCCGGAGTATCCGATGGCCAGGAACGCGGGCTGCCCATTCGCCCCGCCCCCGGATGTCATGGCACTGGCGGAAAGCAAGCCGCTGTCCAGGGTTCGGATTTGGGACGGCAGCACACCGTGGCTCATCACGGGCTACGAGCAAGTGCGCGAGCTATTCTCCGATTCCCGGGTAAGCGTCGACGACCGGGTGCCCGGCTTCCCGCACTGGAACGCGGGCATGTTGGCCACCGTGCACAAACGCCCGCGGTCCGTGTTCACCGCCGACGGCGAGGAGCACACCCGATTCCGCCGGATGCTGTCGAAACCCTTCACCTTCAGGCGAGTGGAAGGGCTGCGGCCGACGATCCAACAGATCACCGACGATCACATCGACGCGATGCTGGCCGGACCAAAGCCGGCGGAACTCGTTGCCGCCATCGCACTTCCGGTCCCGTCCCTGGTGATCAGCCAGCTGCTCGGGGTGCCCTACGAGGACGCCGAGATGTTCCAGCACCACGCCACCGTTGGCCTGGCGCGTTACGCCACCGGCGAGGACACCGCCAAAGGTGCGATGAGCCTGAACAAATACCTGGCTCAGCTGGTCGAAGCCAAGATGGAAAACCCGGCCGAGGATGCGGTATCCGACCTTGCCGAACGGGTGAAGGCCGGCGAACTCAGCATGCAAGAGGCCGCGCAATTGGCGACCGGATTGCTGATCGCCGGGCACGAGACCACCTCGAACATGATCGGGCTTGGGGTGCTGGCGCTGCTCGAAAATCCCGAGCAGTTGGCCGTCATCCGCGATGCCGAAGACCCGAAAATCATCGCAAGCGCCGTCGAGGAGCTGCTTCGCTACCTCAGCATCATTCAGAACGGTCAGCGCCGCGTCGCGGTCGAAGACATCCATATCGCCGGAGAGGTTATCCGCGCCGGCGAAGGCATCATCATCGACCTGGCTCCGGCCAACTGGGATTCGAACGCCTTCCCCGAAGCGGACCGACTGTATCTGCACCGCTCGGGGGCGGACCGCAACGTGGCATTCGGTTACGGCCGCCATCAGTGTGTGGGCCAGCAGCTCGCCCGCGCGGAGTTGCAAATTGTCTACCGCACGCTGTTCCGCCGTGTCCCGACGCTGGCTTTGGCCATCCCGATCGAGGACATCCCGTTCAAACACGACCGGCTCGCCTACGGCGTCTACGAATTGCCGGTGACCTGGTAGCCCGCCCTGGCTACCCTCGAAAATGCCGATCCGAATGGAGGGTCAACGATGACGACTCAAACCAGCACCGTTTCGCTCTACCCGCCTGAAGGCTTTGGCGCGCCGAAGGATCGCCGTGGGCACGCCGGCGGCACAAAGGTGGGCCTGCCCGAAGGGACCGTGGTCTTTTCTGCGGACAACCACATTTCCCTGGCCGCCGACATCTTCTACGAACGCTTCCCCGACGACCTCAAGGAAAAGGCGCCGCGGATCTGGTACGAGGACGGCGCCTATCAGGTCGGACGCAAGGGGCAGTCCTTCCTGCCGGGCGACTTCAGTGCGGTGCTGATGCAGTACGACGACCTGCCCGGTGCCGCAAGCACCAACATCGAGGCCCGGATCCAGGAGCTGCACGAGGACGGCGTCGACAAAGAACTGGCATTCCCCAACGCGGTGCTGGCCCTCTTCCACTATCCGGACAAGAAACTTCGCGAACTCGCCTTCCGTATCTACAACGAGTACATCGCCGAGCTACAAGAACGCTCGGCCGGCCACTTCTACGGTGCCGGGCTGATCAACTGGTGGGATCCGCAAGGCACGCGGAAGACATTGGCCGAGCTGAAATCGTTGGGGCTCAAGACGTTCCTGATGCCGCTGAATCCGGGCAAGGACGACGACGGCAACCCGATCGACTACTCGAGTACTTCCATGAGCGCCGTCTGGGACGAGATCGAAGCCTCCGGCCTGCCGGTCGCCCACCACATCGGCGAGACCCCGCCGAAAAGCCCATGCGAGTTCAACAGTGTTGTCGTGGGAATGATGATCAACATCGACGGATTTCGGGAGACGTTCTCCAAGTACATCTTCGGTGGCATCCTCGACCAGCACCCGGCGCTGCGGGTCGGTTGGTTCGAGGGCGGGATCTCCTGGGTGCCGTGGGCGCTGCAAGACGCCGAGCATCTGGTGGCGTCCTATCGGCACATGTTCAATCGGCCGCTGGAGCACGATGTGCGGTACTACTGGGACAACCACATGAGCGCCTCGTTCATGGTCGACCCGCTGGGTCTGCAGCTGATCGACAAGATCGGAGTGGACAAGGTGATGTGGTCGAGCGACTACCCGCACAACGAAAGCACATTCGGTTATTCCGAGAAGTCGCTGGCGGCCGTTGTTGACGCTGTCGGGCCCGAGGACGCGGTACGGATCGTCAGCGGCAACATCACCAAATTCCTGGGCCTGTGATGGCGGCAGTATGACAACGTTCGCGCAAGTGGGCACCAGCAGTAGTAACGGCCTGGTGATTCCCGAAACACCCGACTTGATGCGCATGCGCCGAGAGACGGGGGCTCGTCTGCGGTCGGCGATGGCCGAACGTGGCGTGGACGCGATGATCCTGCTCGGCAACAACGCCGTGGTGTACGCCACCGGGACCAGCTGGCCGCTGGGCGACGCCGGGCTGTCCTACGTCGAGCGGCCGGTGGCCGTGGTGCTAGCCGACGACGAGTGGCCACATCTATTCCTGCCTTTCCGCGAGGGCGCATCACAGGAGTTGGACCTACCCGCCGATCACCTGCATGGGCCGGTATACCTCGAATTCGACGAAGGGGTCCGGAATTTCGCACGTGTGCTGGCCGACTTGATTCCGTCCGGAGCTACGGTCGCGGTCGACGAATGCACCGGCGCCATGTCACGCGCGGGGAAGCTGTTGTTTCCCAACGATGCTCCCGCCGATGCCGGGGCCATCGTCAGCGCTGCCAAGACGATCAAAACCCCGGACGAACTGTCCTGCATGCGCACCGCTATCCGGATCACCGACGAGGCGATGGTCGAAGTCCACAAGCGTCTGGCGCCCGGGATCCGCCAGACGGACTTGTCGGCAAGCTTTTTGCGGCAGGCCTTCGAATTGGGCGCCACGGCCAGCATGCTCGAACCGATCTGGCAGGTGATGCCACCAAGCAAAGCCGAAGGTGTGTGGACCACGCACGGCGACCTGGCGTTGCCGCTGCTTTCCACCGAACGCGAACTGGCCGAAGGCGACGTGCTGTGGACCGATGTCAGCATCAGCTATCACGGCTACTGCTCGGATTTCGGGCGCACCTGGATCGTCGGGCGTGATCCGTCGCCGCGCCAGCAGGCCCAGTTCGACAGATGGTTCGAAATCATGACCGCCGTCCTCGGCGTTGCTCGGGCCGGAGCCACCGCCGCCGACCTGGGCAGGGCCGCAACCGCAGCCAACGGCGGCAGCAAGCCCTGGCTGCCGCACTTCTACCTCGGCCACGGCATCGGCGTCAACGCCGCCGAAATGCCAATGATTGGAACCGATCTCGGTGACGAGTTCGACGAGACGTTCGTTCTGCAGTCCGGGATGGTGTTGGTCCTGGAGCCGGTCGTGTGGGAAGACGGCACCGGCGGCTACCGCAGCGAAGAAGTCCTGGTGATCACCGAGGAAGGCTGGATCCGATTGACCAACTACCCCTATGACCCTTATGGCCACTGAAGTCCTGCCCGACGATCGGGCGCTGCGCTCGGGGCGTCGGCAGCGGGCGCTGGACCAGATGGCCGAGCACGATCTCGACGTCCTGGTCCTCGGCCGCCAGGCCAACGTGCGTTACGTCGCCGGGGCGCCACAGCTGTGGGTCGCCGGGACCCGGCCGTTCGGCCCGACCTGTGTGCTGGTGCGCGCCACCGGCGCTGTCCACCTGCTCAGTACATGGGACGAAGGTGTCCCCGATGACATTCCCCACGATAACCTCTATGGCATCTCGTGGAATCCGATGAACACCATGTCGGTGCTGCACCGCATCGATGGTGCGGCCAGAGCCCGCCGCGTCGGAACCGACGCGCTTTCACCGGTTTTCGCGCAACTGCTGCCGACTGCTTTTCCCAACGCTGAGCTGGTCGATGGAGAACTCGCCATGCGCGCCGCCCGGCGTATCAAGACGGCCGAGGAAGTGGCCGCACTTCGCGACACGATCGTGGTAGCCGAGTCGGCACTGGCTGCGGCGGTTTCCGAACTGCGGCCGGGGGTCAGCGAACAGGTTCTGGCCGGCGTGCTGCTGGAGGCCCTGGCGGCCGGCGGGGTGAGCACACCATCGAATCAGGATGTCGCGTGGGTGACTTCGCGCGAACACCCGTGGCGGCGGGTCAACGGCGACGGCCGTATCAAAGACGGAGACCTGGTCGCCTTTTCCGCCGGGGTGCTGGCCGGCGGTTACATCGGCGAGGTGGGACGAACTCGGCCGGTCGGCGTAACCACCGGCGCCGCTGCGCTGTACCAGCGCTGGGATGGGCTGTGGGCCAAGCTGTTAGCGGCGTGCCGGCCAGGAGCCGGGGCCGGCGAATTGCTGGCCGCCTATCAGGCTGCGGGGGAGCCGGCGCCGCCGATGCCGGTGGCCCGGGGCCTGGGCATGGGCTTCGACCCGCCGGTTGTCTCCAAGCACCTGCCGAAAAGCGCGGCCGGCGAACGGTTGGAGCCGGGCATGATACTGGCCGTGACGGGCTACGTCTGGGAACAGGGAGTCGGTGCGGTGTTCGGGCGCGAGGCGGTGTTGATCACCGCCGACGGCGCCGAAGTGCTGACCTCGAGCCCACATTGGCAGGCATAACGTGCCTTCCGAACCAGATGGCCCGGTGGACAAGGTCATCCGGTATGAAAAAGACGCCGAGAACCGCATCGCCACGATTACCTTCGACCGGCCGAGCCACCTAAACGCCCCAACAATCGCCGCGCGGCTGCGCTATGCCGACCTGCTGCACCGCGCCAGCATCGACGACGACGTCAAGGTGCTGGTGGTCCGTGGTGAAGGTGACGATCTCGGCTCGGGCGCTGATCTGACCGAGGAAATGCAGGTGCAGGATTCGGTGGACCAGGGCCCACGGCTTGCCGAGTACCGAGTCGGCGCTGACGAAGTCAAATTTCCCCCGGACGGTTCGTTTCGGCGCGGCGCCACCCTCGGCCAGTGGTATGCGAACGCGAACTCCGGCATCCGCGGCCTGCAGGACTTCAAGAAGCTCAGCATCCTGGAGGCCAAGGGTTACTGCTACGGCTGGCATTTCTACCAGGCGGCTGACGCCGACTTGGTGATCGCCAGCGACGACGCCCTCTTCGGCCATCCGTCGTTCCGGTATTTCGGCTGGGGGCCCCGAATGTGGTGGTGGGCGCAGACCATGGGGATTCGGAAATTTCAGGAAATGGTATTCACCGGAAGGGCTTTCACCGCCACCGAGATGTACGACTGCAATTTCCTCAACAAAGTCGTCCCCAGAGATCAACTCGAAGCAGAGGTGCAGAAGTACGCGCTCGCCTGCGCGCGCAATCGACCCACCGACACGGTGTTCATGCAAAAGGTCTTCTTCGAAATCATGAGGCAGTTTCAGGGTGAATATCTGGGCAGCTTGCTCAGCGGCTTCTTCGAGTCGGTGGGCGGCAGAGTCCGGCAGGATGCCGACGGCGACTTCATGCTCGACGGCGCGATCCAGCAGGGTCTGGGCGACGCGGTCAAGGACAACGACGGCAAGTTTCCGCCGGAATGGCGTCTCAGCAAGAAGGGGCGTAGCAAGAAGGATTCCAAGGGGAAGAGAAAGCACTAGTGGCGCATCCCCTGGCCGAATTCCCGCTGGCCGGCTACACGGTGGTCGATCTCTCCACCGGGATAGCGGGTGCCTACTGCACGAAGTTGCTGGCCGGTGGCGGCGCCGACGTCGTCAAAGTCGAGCCGCCAGAAGGCGATCCGCTGCGTACGTGGTCGGCCTCGGGCGCCGCTATCCCGCCCGGCGAGGATGGCGCGTTGTTCAGCTTTCTTGCCGGCTCAAAGCACAGCGTCGTCGCCGATCCCGATGTCGACCACGACGTCGACCTGATCAACGGGCTGCTGGCCACCGCGGAGGCGGTGGTGTGGTCTGGCTGTTCGAAAGTGGCGGAAAGCCCGGACTTTACGCCGGACGCCATCCACGCCCGCCATCCGCACCTCACCGTCGTGTCGATCACACCCTTCGGGCTGGAGGGCCCCTGGCGGGACCGGGCGGCCACCGAATTCACGCTGCAGGCCTGGTCTGGGGGAATCGTCGGACTCGGACGTGGTGAGCCGGACCGCGCACCGGTATTCGTCGGCGGGCAGGTCGGGGAATACGTGGCCGGGGTCTACGCCAGTGCCGCCTTGCTCGCGTGGCGGTACGGCCGAGTCAGCGGTGGCCCGGGGCAACTGCTGGACCTGTCAATGCTGGAAACACAGATCCTTTCCCTCACCTACTATCCCGTCACCTACTTCGAAATGCTCGGGCGGCCATGGCGAGACGAGCGACGACTCACCGTGCCGGGTGTGGCTCGCGCCAAAGACGGACTGGTGGACCTCGGATGTGGCACCGCGCAGCAGTGGTTCGATCTGTGCGCGATGGTGGGCCACCCCGAGTGGATCGACGAGGAATCTCCGCTGACGATCACCGAGCAGGCCAACATCAATGCCGATGAGATCTACGCGTGGGTCGAGAGCAACACGGTTGATGATATCCGGGAACTGGCGACGGCGTTCCGGATCCCGAACGCGCCGGTTGCCAACGGCGCCAACGTCACAACGCTAGACCACTTCCGCGAACGCGGTTCGTTCGTCTGCAATCTGGGCGACCGATTTCAGCAACCAGGCCATCCGTACCGAATGCGGCCCGCTCGGCTTCGTCCGGCGAGCGCTGCCCCGCGGCTGGGCGAGCACACAGCGCGCTACAGGACCTTCGGCACCACTCCCCAGCCGGCAGCGAAAACTTCGCAACGTTCAAACCAATTGCCGTTGAGCGGACTTCGCGTGTTGGACATGACAACATTTTGGGCTGGTCCCTGCGGCACCCACTTCCTGGCCATGCTCGGCGCCGAGGTCATCCACCTAGAATCCGCCCGTCGCCCCGACGGCACCCGACTGATCGCCGGCTTACCGATCACCGAAGCCCAATGGTGGGAGAAGTCGCCGATCTTCGCCGCGCTGAACACCAACAAGAAGGGATTGACGCTGGACCTGCAGAGTCCGCGCGGCCGCGAGCTTCTGTGCCGGCTCATCGCAACGTGTGACGTGATCGCGGAAAACTTCACGCCGAGGGTGCTGGACCAGGTTGGCCTGGATTTCCCAAGAATTCAATCGATTAAGCCCGACGCCGTTCTGTTGCGGATGCCGGGGTTCGGCCTCGACGGGCCGTGGCGCGACAATCCTGCGTTCGCCTACGTCATCGAGGCCGCGGCGGGCGTGAGCTGGATGACCGGCTATCCCGACCGCACTCCGTACGACCCGTATTCGATCGGCGATCCCAACGCGGGTATGCATGCTCTCAATGCATTGCTGCTGGCGCTGGAGCACCGTCGCCGCACCGGCCAGGGCGTGCTGGTAGAAGGGGCGATGGTGGACGCCGCGCTCAGCATCTCCGCCGAGCAGGTTATTGAATACTCCGCTTACGGCAAGCTGCTGGAACGAGCGGGTAACCGGGGACCAACGGCCGCGCCGCAAAACCTCTACCGCAGCGCCGATATCGACGAATTCGGTCGCCTCGACAGTTGGGTCGCCATCGCGGTCGCGACCGACGACCAGTGGGAACGCTTGCGCAAGGCGCTTGGATCGCCCTCTTGGGCGGCCGATCCCAAGCTGGCCGCAGCAGCCGACCGGGCAGCACATCACGATCTGATCGATGAACACTTGGCCAAGTGGTGTGAGCCCCGCAGCCGGGACGAAATCGTCGGCACCCTCTGGGATGCCGGCGTGCCGGTGGCCAAGGTGATCCAGCCGCATCGCCAAACGGAGCTGGAACAGCTGGCATTTCGCCACTTCTTCGAAGAGGTCGACCACCCAGTGGGCGGTCCGGCCAGGCTCAGCACCGTGCCGATGAGGTTCTCCGCCGGACCCTGCAGATTTCACACCCGGCATGCGCCGCTGCTGGGCGAGCACAACCATGAGTTGCTGTCCGATCTGGGCTTGTCCCCGTCAGAGATCGCGGATCTGGAAGCCGACGGAGTCATCGGCAGCGCACCCGCGTGAGACGCCGCGAACTAGCCGGGTAAGCGGAACTTCATTCCGCGGGGGATTGCGGCATCCTCCGCCTAGCCCTAGTGCTGCTAGTGCTGCCAACCCTCGGCGGCTTGGTCCTCGAATGTGCGGTCAATGCGCTCAAACCTGCGGCGGATTGACGCGCGGGCCGCCTCGTGCGGCAACACGTACAGGCGGTTGGCCAGAATCGCGTCCGCCGTCAGTCGCGCGACTTCGTCGACGCTCAGACTGTCATCCTGTGCGGGCAGCGGCCCGAGCGATCCCGTCACGTCGGGTGTCGACGCGAGTCCATAATCCGCGCCGCGGATTCGTTCCGAGTTGGCGAGCAGCTTGGTTTCCACGACCATCGGGCACAGTACCGAGACACCGATACCGTTGTTCTTGACCTCGCGAGCCAGCGTCTCGGCCAGGGCGACAACGCCGTACTTGGCGACACAGTACGTTCCCAGGCCGACGTTGGGTATCAAGCCGGCGAACGACGCAGTGAAGGCGATGTGGCCACCGTTGCCCTGCTCGAGCAACCTCGGCAAGAACGCCTCGACGGCATGGATCGAGCCCCATAGGTCGATGTCGATCACCCAGCGCCAGTCTTCGTGCGTCATCTCGGCGATCGGACCCGCCACGACAATGCCCGCATTGCTGAAAACGACGTCAACCTGGTCGAGCAGGCGGAAAGCCTCTTCCGCGAGGTGAACCATCTCGTCGAGATGCCGAACGTCGCACATCACGCCGTGCGCGTCAAACCCATCGGCCTGCAGCCGTGCCACAGCCTGTTCCAGCGCTGGCTTATCCACGTCGGCAAGCACCACCCGGGCCCCGCGGCGAGCGAACTCGGTGGCAGTGGCAAATCCGATACCATTCGCACCGCCGGTGACGACCGCGCCGCGTCCCTCGAATCCGTCCATACGACGGAACCCTATTTCAGGCAGCTACCCGCGTCGACCGGCAGGGTGACACCCGTGATGTATCGAGATTCGTCGGAGGCGAAGAACAGCACCGCATTGCTGATGTCCACCGGGTCCACCCATGGGATCGGCAGCGTGTGGAACATCTGACAGATCGGGGCCATGTCGTCGGGACCCGGATTCTCCAGATCCGGCCGGAACAACTTCCAGGTCCCCTCGTTCATGATCATCGGGGTGCTGACATGCGTGGGGTTGACGGTGTTGACGCGAATCATGTGCTGCCCCAACTCCACTGCGAAGGACCGCATGACGCCCACCACACCGTGCTTGGCTGCGACATAGCTGCCGCAGTGGGGGTAGGCCTTCAGCCCTCCCACTGAGCTGGTCAAAATGATCGAACCACCCTTGCCGCCCGCGATCATATGTGGCACACCGGCTTTCACCGACTTCCAGACGCTCGACAGGTTTACGTCGATCATTTCCTGCCAGTCGTATTCGGAGGTCTTGTCCAGCGTGTCGCCGCCATTGCCGATTCCCGCGTTGGCCACGATGATGTCTAGCCGACCCAACTGCTCCACGCCGCTATCCACCGCGGCTTTCAGTGCGTCGTAATCGCGCACATCGACTTCGGCCGTGAAGATTCTGCGATTAAGGCCCTTGACCAGGTCGGCGGTCTCGGCCAGGTCCTCGGGCGTCGACGCCGGGATGGTGGTGTTCTGCACGATCGGCTTACAGACGTCGACGGCGATGATGTCGGCGCCCTC
>DASXMA010000378.1:0-23457 GCA_036495965.1 Mycobacterium sp. | reverse complement strand
CAGCTGCCAGCATTCCTCCAGCTCGTATGCGGCCATGAAGTGCAGGCCGGTGTATCCGGGATTTTCTTCGTGGTGCTGGGTGAACTGCGCATCGAGCTGGCGATACAGCGGGTTTGATTCCCAGGTTTCGCGCGGCGGACGTGGCTGCGGGAACTCGGCCAGCCACATGTGCAGGCCCTGATGTGCCGGGTCGGCGCCGAGTAGCCGGTGTAGCGCAGTGGTGCCGGTGCGGACTAGTCCGGTGACGAAGATCGGCCGTTCGATGCCGACGTCGGCGTGCTGGGGGTATTGCTTCCATGCGGATTCGGACAGCAGCCTGGCCACCAGCGCGCCGCGCAAAAAGAACCGGTTCATTTTGCTGCCCAAGACCGTTAGGCCCGCTTCGCGCCGGTATGAACCCAGTAACACCTCTAGCGCTTCGAGGTAGTTGTCGTCGTTGCTGCCGAAGTCGTCCAGGCCGACCAGCTTGGTGGCCGATGCGTGCAGTTCGTCGACGGTGCCGATGTCGGTGCGATCTGACATCAGGTGTGGTACTCCCCGCAATTGACGTCCAGGGTCTGTCCGGTGATGCCGCTGGACAGGTCACTGGCCATGAACAGGATCGCCGAAGCCACCTCGTCCTCGGTGGGGAGCCGCTTGAGATCGGAGTTCGCCGCGGTGGCCTGGTAGATCTGGTCCACCGTGGTGCCGTATTTGCCGGCCTGATGCTCGAAGTAAGCCTGCAATGTGTCGCCCCAGATATAACCGGGTGCAACGGAATTGACGCGAATGCCCTTCTCACCCAGTTCGGTGGCCAGCGACTGCGACATCGACAACAGAGCGGACTTGGCCATCTTGTAGGCGCCGTATTTCGCCTGCGAATGCCGCAGGACCATGGAGTTGACGTTCACGACCGATCCAGCTGACTTTTCCAGCGCCGGCGTGAAAGCCTGGATAAGCCGCAACGCCCCCAGCGCGCTGAGCTCGATCGCGTCACGGATGTGCTGAAATGTGGTGCCGGCCAACGGTTTCATGGACGGCACGCGGAACGCGTTGTTGATCAGCACGTCCACCTTGCCGTAGGCATCCATGGTGGCCTCGACGAGGCTATTCACCTCGCCGTCGTCGGTGATGTCGGTACGCACCGCGAGCGCCTTGTGCCCAGTGTCGTTGATCTCCTTGGCGACTTCCTCTAGCCGTTCGAGGGTGCGTGCCGCCAGCACCAGGTCGGCGCCGTCACGTGAGCATCGGTGCGCCAGCGTGGTACCGAGCCCCGGTCCGACGCCGCTGATAACCACTACTTTTCGTTTGAGCATCCCTGTCATCGCTGATCCCTTTTCAACCCAGCATCCTGGCCGCAATTTGGCTTTGGCGCAACGTGATTCGGTCGCGCCACTGTTCATCGGAGATCTTGTTATGCTCGAAATACGGCAGCGTGGCCGGGATTGCGTCGAAGTCGACCAACTCGACGGCGGGCCCGTCGGCATCGGTGAGCTGACGGGACACCCGTTGCCAGCGGAACTGCAGAAAGCCCCGCCGATGGTTGAGCGTCTCGACCCAGTTGGTCACTCCCGGATTCTGGTCGGCGACGACGATGCGTACCTTGCCGTCCGGATCCGCCTGAGCCTGGGTGTTGTTCAGCGATGTCTGGTGGTTGATGTAATCCAGCGAGATGTACCACAAGCTGCCCAGCTGGAAGCCGAGGTACGGGGCATCGGAGACCGGGACCGTGATCACCAGGGCTTGATCGGGCCGTAAGTCGAAGTGCCCGACCGACGAGTACTGGGTGGCCAGGCCCCCAGGCGTCAGCCGGGGCGCGACCATGGTGTTGACCGGAATGTCGAGGTAGAACCACTGCGGAAACTGCAACCACGTTTTGACCCGGCTGACAAGTTGGGATCCCGCTGTAGCATAACGCTTTTCGATGATCTGGCGAGTCAGCGGCGGTGGTGCGGTGCCCGCAGTGTCCAGCCTGGAGATTGCCAGCGTGCCGCGCTGTGCTGACCAGTCGCCATAGACCTCACGGATCACTAATTGTCCGTGGCTGGTCGGCCGCACCCGCCACTCGAAGCTACCGTCCGCCGCGATCTCGAGTTCGCGGTCGTCGAACGCGGCTTGGCTGGCCGGCACGTTGTCATCGGTGTACTCGCCGCCCAGCAGTTGGAAACTCAGGTCGATGGTAGAACCCCGCCGGCCGGTGACCAGGTAATCCCGGTCGGCATGCACCCTGGTGCCGAAGTACAGGGTGTCGGGGTTGTCCAGGCCCATTTTGGTGAACGGCCCGGTACCCGACTGCAGGAAGGGATGGTCACGGTCGTAGTCGAAAGCCAGGTGCATGCACCCCGCGACGCACCCGGCGAGGTACTGCAGTCCTTCGAGCAGGTCGGCTTCGGACTCGATATGCGGCGCGGCGGCTACAAGTTTCTCGGCCTCGGCGATCGCTTCGGTGAGGGGATCAGAGAACACGCATAGACGCTAGAACGTGTTCTACTTTTTCGTCAATGGCGAACATTCCCGCGTGTCGGCCGCAGCGTTCAAAGACGAGGCCGACTCACTAGGGTGGGCACGCGTGGGACAGGTCGATCAGGTGCTGGCGTACGTCGGGATGCCGGTTCAGGTAGTCGATGACGTTGCCATTGCCACCCTCCGCCTGCGACTTCTCGATCAGCTGCTGGTGGAGGTCGGGATGCCGCTGCAGGTACGAGTCGATGGATTGACCCACGTCCTGATTGCACTGGGGATCCGCGTTGGCCACTGGCAGCGCGATCACCGCCGCGGCGGCAGCGGTTAGCAGCCCCCCGGCGAGCAGGCGGCAGACTCCACGGCGATAAGAGTCGGCGGTCCTTGATGTCGCGTTCATGGCATAAAGGCTACCGACGCACAATTAACGGCGTCGTTAACGTGTTGCTGCAGCGCCGCTGTCCTGCTCGCGTTTGATTTCCAGCGCGATGTCGATGAGTTGGTCTTCCTGGCCGCCGATCAGTTTCCGTTGCCCGGCCCGGTGCAGCAGTTGGTGGGCCGGCACGCCGTAGCGTTCGGCCTGGCGCACCGCGTGCTTGAGGAAGCTCGAGTACACCCCCGAGTACCCCATGATCAGCGCGTTGCGGTCGAGCAGACACTCGGCGGGCATCGCCGGCCGCACCACGTCCTCGGCGGCATCGGCGATGTCGAAGAAGTCGATGCCGGTCTTGACGCCGATCTTGTCGAACACCCCGATGAGGGCCTCGACAGGCGCGTTACCCGCGCCGGCACCGAACCGGCGGCAGGAGCCGTCGATCTGCTTGGCGCCGGCCCGGACAGCTTCCACCGAGTTGGCGACCCCCAGGCCAAGGTTCTCGTGTCCGTGGAAGCCGACCTGGGCGTCGTCGCCGAGTTCGGCCACCAGCGCGGCCACCCTGTCCCGGACCCCTTCGAGGACCAGCGCTCCGGCGGAGTCGACCACGTAGACGCACTGACAACCGGCGTCGGCCATGATGCGGGCCTGCGCGGCGAGCTTCTCCGGCGGAATGGTGTGGGCCATCATCAAGAACCCGACGGTTTCCAGGCCCAGCTCGCGAGCCAGCCCGAAATGCTGGATCGACACGTCGGCTTCGGTGCAGTGAGTAGCGATTCGGCAGATCGAACCGCCGTTGTCCTGTGCTTCCTTGATGTCTTCCTTAGTGCCCACGCCGGGCAGCATCAGAAACGCGATTTTGGCCTCTTTGGCGGTCTCAGCTGCGAGCTTGATCAGCTCCTGCTCGGGCGTCTTGGAGAACCCGTAGTTGAAGCTGGAGCCGCCCAGCCCATCACCGTGCGTGACCTCGATGACCGGAACCCCGGCGGTGTCCAAGGCAGCCACGATCGCGCCGACCTCGTCCTCGGTGAACTGGTGACGCTTGTGGTGGGACCCGTCCCGCAATGACGTGTCGGTCATCCGGATGTCCCAGATCGGGTTGAAGAAGATGTCGGTGGTCATGCCTGCACTCCTCCCGCCGTCGCGGACAAGGATTCCTTGGCTATCTCTTCGCCGACCTTGGTGGCGGCGGCGGTCATGATGTCGAGGTTTCCCGCATACGGGGGTAGGTAATCACCGGCACCCTCGACCTCTATGAACGTGGTGACGAGAGCCTGACCGCCGGAGTTCATCGACGGCTCGTCGAACTGTGGCTCGTTGAGCAGCCGATATCCCGGCACATAGGTCTGCACCTCGGCGATCACGTCGTGGATGGATTTCGCTATCGCATCGCGGTCGGCGTCTTCGGCGATGGCGCAGAAAATGGTGTCGCGCATGATCATCGGCGGATCGGCCGGATTCAAGATGATGATCGCCTTGCCGCGTTTGGCTCCGCCGATGGTTTCCACACCCTTGCTGGTGGTCTTGGTGAATTCATCGATATTGGCCCGAGTGCCCGGTCCGGCCGACACCGAGGCCACCGACGCGACAATTTCGGCGTAGGGCACTCCGCCTTCATCCACGACCGCCCGCGATACCGCATAAACGATGGGGATAGTCGCCTGTCCCCCGCAGGTGATCATGTTGACGTTCGGTGCATCCAGATGTTCGCGCAGGTTGGCCGGCGGAATCACTGCCGGTCCCACCGCAGCCGGCGTCAGGTCGATGGCGCGGATCCCCGCTGCCGCATACTTCGGTGCCGCGTCTTTGTGCACATATGCGCTGGTCGCCTCGAACACCAAGTCGGGCTTATCGGGCTGCGCCAGCAGCCAGTCGACTCCTTCGTGAGTGGTCTCCAAACCCAGCTTGCGGGCCCGGGCCAAGCCCTCGCTTTCCGGGTCGATCCCCACCATCCAGCGCGGTTCCAGCCAGTCCGATCTCAGCAGCTTGTAGAGCAGGTCAGTGCTGATATTTCCCGACCCGACAATGGCCACGTTTGCCTTAGATGGCATGACGGTCCTCTTTCAGAGCTCCTGATATTTGGACTAATTCAAAAGTAATTCGAGACTATTCGAACGACAACCGGACCGAACCCAGGCCCTCGAAGTCGGCGACGAATTCGTCTCCGGCGCGCGCGTCGATCGCGCGTGTGCACGATCCGGGTAACACGATGTCACCTTTTCGCAGGCGTACATCGAAGCTTTCCACCTTGCGGGACAACCACGCCACCGCGGTGACCGGATTACCCAGAACGGCGTCGCTGCGGCCCTCGGCGACCACCTCACCGTTGCGGGTCAGCACCGCGTCGATCGTCTTGACGTCGACATCGGCCGGCGACACCCGGGCCGCACCCAGCACGAATCCCGCTGAGGAGGCGTTGTCGGCGATGGTGTCGCATAACGCGATCTTCCAATCGGTGATCCTGGTGTCGATCAACTCGATCGACGGAACCAGGGCTTCGGTGGCTGCCAGTACGTCGTCCTCGGTGCAGTCGGCTCCCGGTAGGTCCTCAGCCAGGATGAAACCGACTTCGACCTCTACCCGTGGCAGCAGATAGCGCCCCGCCTTGACCGGGGTGTCTTCAAACACCTGCATTTCGTCGAGCAGATGCCCATAGTCCGGCTCGTCGACCCCCATCATCTGTTGCATCGCCTTCGACGAGAGCCCCACTTTGTGGCCCAGGACCCGCGCGCCCTCGGCGACCCGCTGACGGATATTGATCAGTTGGATCTCATAGGCGTCGACGACGTCAATATCAGGGTAGGCAGCCGTGAGCGGAGCGATCGGCTCGCGGCTGCGCTCAGCTTGCGCCAAGTCGGCAGCCAGCTCGTCGCGGGTCGCAACACTGAGCATTTACCGAAGTCCCCTCGTTCGTGTGACCGGGCCAGTAGCGCCCGACCCGGGCAATTCTATAACGTGTTCTACATGACAGCGCAGGAGTTCGACGTCGTCGTGGTCGGAAGCGGCGGAGCCGGCATGGTTGCTGCCCTCGCCGCCGCAGACCGGGGCCTCTCGACAGTAGTCATCGAAAAGGCCCCACACTTCGGCGGCTCCACCGCACGGTCGGGCGGTGGAGTCTGGATTCCGAACAACGAGGTTCTCCAGCGTGACGGTGTGAAGGACACCGCTGAGGCGGCCCGCTCCTACCTGCACAGCATCGTCGGCGATATCGTCGAGCCGGAACGCATTGACGCCTACCTCGACCGGGCGCCCGAGATGCTGTCGTTCGTGCTCAAGCACACGCCGTTGAAAATGTGCTGGGTTCCGCGTTATTCCGACTACTACCCCGAGGCGCCGGGCGGCCGCGCCGGAGGCCGCTCGATCGAGCCGAAGCCGTTCAATGCGCGCAAGCTCGGCGAAGATGAAGCCGGACTCGAACCGGCTTACGGCAAGGTGCCACTGAATGTGGTTGTGATGCAACAGGACTACGTGCGGTTAAACCAGCTGAAGCGGCATCCGAGGGGTGTGCTGCGCAGCCTGAAGGTCGGCGCCCGCACGATGTGGGCGAAGGCGACCGGCAAAAACCTTGTCGGCATGGGCCGGGCCCTGATTGGGCCGCTACGGATCGGCCTGCAGCGGGCCGGTGTCCCGGTCAGACTGAACACCGCACTCACCGACCTCTTCGTCGAGGACGGGGTGGTGCGTGGCGTTTATGTCTCTGACACCACCGCATCGGAATCAGCTGAACCCCGGCTCATCCGGGCCCGACGTGGGGTGATCCTGGCCAGCGGCGGTTTTGAGCAGAACGAACAGATGCGGGTGAAATACCAGCGCGCCCCGATCTCCACCGAGTGGACCGTCGGCGCCAAGGCTAATACCGGCGACGGCATCATCGCCGGTGAAAAGCTGGGTGCCGCACTGGATCTGATGGAGGACGCGTGGTGGGGACCGACGGTGCCGCTGGTCGGTGCGCCGTGGTTCGCATTGTCGGAGCGCAATTCACCGGGGTCGATCATCGTCAACATGTCGGGCAAGCGGTTCATGAACGAATCGATGCCATACGTCGAAGCCTGTCACCACATGTACGGCGGGGAATACGGCCAGGGTCCCGGGCCGGGAGAAAACATTCCGGCGTGGCTGGTGTTCGACCAGCAGTACCGGGACCGCTACATCTTCGCGGGACTCAACCCTGGACAACGTATTCCGCGCAAGTGGCTGGAATCCGGCGTGGTCATCCAGGCTGACACGCTCGAGAAGCTGGCTGACAAAGCCGGCTTACCGGTGGCTGAGTTCACCGCGACGGTAGAGCGTTTCAACGGGTTTGCGCGGTCGGGCGTCGACGACGACTACCATCGCGGCGAAAGCGCCTACGACAAGTACTACGGCGACCCGACCAACAAGCCGAATCCCAATCTCGGCGAGATCATTCAGCCACCGTACTATGCCGCCAAGATGGTGCCCGGAGATCTCGGCACCAAGGGTGGCATCCGCACGGATGTCCATGGCCGCGCCATGCGCGACGATGGGACTATCATCGAAGGCCTTTATGCCGCAGGCAATGTAAGTGCTCCGGTGATGGGACACACCTATCCTGGCCCGGGCGGCACGATTGGACCGGCGATGACCTTCGGGTACCTGGCCGCGCTGCATATTGCAGGAGAAAACTGATATGCCTATTGATGTAGACGTCGCGATCAACGCCGAGTTGGACCCGATCGAATTCTCCTGGGCCAGCAGCGATATCCAGCTCTACCACCTTGGGTTGGGTGCCGGGAAAGATCCGATGGATCAGCGCGAGCTTCGTTACCTTGTCGACGACACGCCGCAGGTACTACCGACGTTCGGCAATGTGGCCGCCACGTTCCACGCCACCAAGCCGCCGACGGTGAAGTTTCCCGGCATCGACATCGAGCTGAGCAAGGTGCTGCACGCCAGTGAGCGGGTGGAAGTGCCCGCGCCGCTGCCGCCGTCGGGCTCCGCCAAGGCCGTTACCCGGTTCACCGATATCTGGGACAAGGGCAAGGCCGCGGTGATCTGGAGCGAGACGACGGTCAGCGCGCCGGATGGCACCCTGCTGTGGACGCAGAAACGGTCGATCTTCGCCCGCGGTGAAGGCGGATTCGGCGGGGAGCGCGGGCCTTCGTCGTCGGATGCGGCGCCGGACCGGGCCCCCGACCTGGAGGTCGAGGTGCCGATTTTGCCGCAGCAGGCGCTGCTGTACCGGCTGTGCGGCGACCGCAACCCGCTGCACTCGGATCCGGAATTCGCCTCTGCCGCGGGCTTTTCCCAGCCTATCCTGCATGGCTTGTGCACCTACGGCATGACCTGCAAGGTCATCGTCGATGTGCTGCTGGACGGCGATGCCGGTGCGGTAGCCGCCTACGGCGCCCGTTTTTCCGGTGTGGCGTTCCCCGGCGAAACACTCAAGGTCGGCATCTGGAAGGACGACGGCCGATTCCTGGCCAGCGTCGTCGCGCCGTCGCGCGACAACGCTGTCGTGCTCAGCGGCGTCGAGCTGGTACCTGCGTAAGCCTGTTTCCGTTGCGCCGGCTCTCCCTTTGCGCCGACCGTCCCTTTGCGCCGACCGTCCCTTTGCGCCGACTCTCCCTTTGCGCCGACCGTGAAGCTAGCTTCACAGTCGAGCTCGGCCGTGAAACTGGCTTCACGTTCGTTGCGCCAACACCGCACGAACACGCCTGATGATCTCGGCCGGCCGGTCACCCGCGACCACCCGTACCACAATCCACCCGCGATACTGGAGCTTCTCCAATCGCCGTATATCCCAGCCATATTGCGTGCGATCGCTGCGATGGTGATCACCGTCGTACTCGACAGCCACTTTCACATCTTCCCAGCCCATGTCCAAACAAGCGATCATGCTGCCGAATTCATCACGGACCGGAATCTGCGTTTGTGGCCGCGGTAAGCCCTGTTGGATCAGAACGACCCGCAGCCACGACTCCTTTGGAGACTCTGCACCGGCATCGAACAGACCTACTGCTTGGCGTGCTCGCGTAATGCCTCGGCGTCCGGCATATCTTTGAGCTAGCAACTCAACGTCGGTCGCTTTGATGTCTGTTGCTCGCGCCAGCGCGTCGATGGCGGCCACAGCGGTCATGGTCGGGTACCAACAACCAAGGTCAATAGCTGTCCTGGCCGGCGAGGTGACCGGAATGCCTGCAACGATCTCGATCTCGTCGTCCTCGAGGCGGTCACCACGTGTTTGGATTCCCGGTAAACGGTGTCGATTGTCGTGGATTAACTCCACCGGTTTTCTGTCGTCGACCCACCTACTACCATGCAGCGCGGCTGCGGAGAAGCCGGCAACCACGCCTTGACGCCGGGCCCACAACCATCCCGCCTTCGCCCGCAGCGCGGCGGTGACTTCGACGCCCGAATCGACATAGACGTCTCGCAACAACCGTGTGTACCGGGTGCACAGCTGGCTCTTGGTCACGTCGCCGCGAGCAACAGCCTCACTGCCGATGAACGGCTCTCCCATGGCCGCAGCGTCGCACGAAGCATCACGAGCGTCACTTCACCCGACGAGTGTGCGGCCAGCTTCACGTTGGGCCGCGAACGTGCGGCTGGCTTCACGCTCGCGCAAGGAGCCGAAGCAAGAAGAGCGCTAGCCGAGAATCAGCCCAGACGTCGGGACGCCCGTCCCCGCAGTGACCAACACGTGCTCGACGTCGGGCACCGGGTTTACAGAGGTTCCGCGCAGTTGCCGCACACCTTCCGCTATGCCGTTCATGCCGTGAATGTAGGCCTCACCGAGTTGGCCCCCGTGCGTGTTGATGGGAAGCCGGCCGCCCACCTCGATCGCGCCGTCGGCAATGAAGTCCTTGGCTTCGCCATTGCCGCAGAATCCCAACTCCTCCAACTGAATCAGGGTGAACGGAGTGAAGTGGTCGTAGAGTACCGCGGTCTGGATGTCGGACGGCATGAGCCCGGACTGCTGCCATAACTGCTGACCCACCAGGCCCATCTCGGGCAGGCCTAGTTCCGGCCGGTAATAGCTGACCATCGTGTACTGGTCAGGGCTGGAGCCCTGCGACGCGGCCTCGATGATCGCCGGCCGCTGCTTGAGGTTCCGCGCGCGTTCCACGGATGTCACCACGATCGCCACCGCGCCATCGGTTTCCTGGCAGCAGTCCAGCAGCCGTAATGGCTCGGCGATCCACCGCGAATTCTGGTGGTCCTCAATGGTTATCGGCTTCTCGTAGAAGTACGCCTTCGGGTTCTTGGCGGCATGCTTGCGGTCGGCCACCGAGATGACACCGAAGTCCCGGCTGGTCGCGCCGGACAGATGCATGTACCGCTGGGCGATCATGGCCACCTGCGCGGCTGGCGTCGAAAGCCCGTGCGGATACGAGAAGGAATTGTCCGCTGTCGTCGAATCAGCTTGCGCACCAGCGTCACCCACCAAACGGGCCTGGACCTGACCGAAACGCATTCCGGACCGCTCGTTGAATGCCCGGTAAGCCACTACGACGTCGGCCAAGCCGGTCGCAACAGCCATCGCCGCATGCTGGATGGTCGCGCACGCGGCACCGCCGCCATAGTGAGTCTTGGAGAAGAACTTCAGCTCACCGATACCGACCGCACGCGCGACGGCGATTTCGGTGTTGGTGTCCATCGTGAACGTAGTGAGCCCGTCCACGTCGGCCGGGGTCAAGCCGGCATCGTCGAGAGCATCTTGCACCGCCTCGGCAGCCAGGCGCAGCTCGCTACGGCCGGAGTCCTTGGAGAAGTCGGTGGCACCGATGCCGACGATCGCGGCCTTGCGCGAAAGCATCAAGCATCCCCCATCGTGAGCGTCGAGGTCGCAATGACATGCTCGCCTAAACTGTTGCAGCCCACTATCTTCAGCGTGATCAGGCCGTCCTCCACGGCGGTCACCTCACCGGAGAACGTCACCGTGTCGTAGGCGTACCACGGCACGCCCAGCCGCAACCCGATCGACTTGATCAACGCCGACGGTCCGGCCCAGTCGGTGATGAAGCGCTGTACCAGCCCGGTGTCGGTGAGGATGTTGACGAAGATGTCCTTGGAACCCTTGGCCTGCGCCTTGTCCCGGTCGTGGTGCACGTCCTGAAAGTCCCGGGTGGCCAGGGCGGTTGAGATGATGAACGTGGGGTCGCCGTAGAGCTTGAGCTCCGGCAACTTCGTACCCACTTCCACTACCGGTGCGCTCATGCGTCAGGCTCCCAGGCGTAGAGGGTCCACTCCGGTCCGGCAGCACCGGCCGGGAAGTCGATATAGGCTGCGCGAACCGGCATTCCGATCTTGACGGTGGAGTGGTCGACGTTGCGCAGCTCGCCCAGCATCCGAACCCCCTCGTCGAGCTCCACCAGCGCGATCACGAACGGCAGCGTGCGGCCCGGCACCTTGGGCGCATGATGCACCACGAAGCTGAACACCGTGCCCTTGCCGCTGGCCACCACGTAGTCGATCGGCTCGGCTTTGTCCTGCCACACCGCGGGCACCGGCGGATACTGCAGGCTGTCGTCGGGCCGGCGCTGAATCCGCAACTCGTGCGCCTTGACGCCTTCCCAGAAGAACGCGGTGTCCCGCGACACCGCGGGGCGCATCATGGCGTTGGCATCCAGGTCCTCTGGCACCAGCGCCGGCGCCGCAGAATCCTCCCGCGGCTTGAATTTGAGGATGCGCCACTCCATCTCGGCGACATCCTCGTCACCGACGCGCCAGGTGATGTGCTGGTTGACGAACCAGCCCTCACCGAGCGCGGTCTGTTTCGGGCCGACCACGTCGCGCATCTCGGAGGCGATACTGACCTCCTCGCCCGGTCGCAGATACCGGTGGTAGGTCTGCTCGCAGTTGGTGGCGACCACGCCGATATAGCCTGCTTCATCAAACAGCTTCATCATCGGGCCCATGGGATCGTCGGTCGGACGGTCCCCAGCCAGGCCGAACATCGTCCACACCTGAATCATGGCCGGTGGAGCAACAATTCCCGGATGGCCGGCCTCTCGGGCAGCGACCTCGTCGGTGTAGATCGGGTTGTGGTCCCCGATCGCTTCCACCCAATTGTTGATCGTCGGCTGGTTTACCGGATCCCGGCCTGCGCGTGGCTTGGCGATGACGGAGGCCGTGATCTCTGCGACGGCTTCCTTGATCCCGTTCGCGTCGGTCATCGCGGCACCCTCGGCACCTTGAGGCCAGCGGCCGCGATCATCTCACGCATGACTTCGTTCACGCCTCCACCGAAGGTGATCACCAGATTCCGCTTGGTCTGCGAGTCCAGCCAGTTAAGCAGCTCGGCGGTGTCCGACTCGGCGGGATTCCCGTATTTGCCGACGATCTCCTCGGCGAGCCGGCCGACGTACTGAACTCGTTCGGTGCCAAATACTTTCGTCGACGCGGCATCGGCCACGTTGATGTCCTCGCCCGCGGCGGCGACCTGCCAGTTGAGCAACTCGTTGATCCGCCACATCGCGTGGATCTCACCAAGCGCGCGCTTGACGTCGTCGTGGTCGATCGGGGTAACCCCGTCACCGCCCGGCTTGGATGCCCACGTGTGCAACCGGTCGTAGATGGCGGCGAACCGGCCCGCCGGGCCCAGCATTACCCGCTCGTTGTTGAGCTGGGTGGTGATCAGCCGCCAGCCGGCGTTCTCCTCGCCGACCAGCATCTCGACCGGAACTCGCACGTCGTTGTAGTAGGTGGCATTGGTGTGGTGGGCGCCGTCGGACAGGATGATCGGCGTCCAGGAGTAGCCGGGATCCTTGGTGTCGACGATCAGGATTGAAATGCCTTTGTGCTTAACGGCTTCCGGGTCGGTCCGGCAGGCCAGCCAGATGTAGTCGGCATCGTGCGCGCCGGTGGTGAAGATCTTCTGCCCGTTGACGATGTACTCGTCGCCCTGGCGTACCGCCGTGGTCCGCAGCGATGCCAGATCGGTGCCCGCTTCCGGTTCGGTATAACCGATCGCGAAGTGCACCTCACCGGCCAGGATCGCCGGCAGGAACTTCTTCTTCTGCATCTCGCTGCCGAACACCTGCAGGGTGGGACCCACGGTCTGCAGCGTCACCGCGGGCAACGGCACGTCGGCCCGATGAGCCTCGTTGACGAAGATCTGCTGTTCGATCGGACCGAAGCCGTGACCACCGAACTCCTTCGGCCACCCGACACCGAGCATGCGGTCCTGCCCCATCCGCCGGATCACCGCGCGGTATGCGGCACCATGCCGGTCCTTCTCCATCTCCTTCATCTCGTCGGACGAGATCAAATTCGAAAAGTATTGCCGTATCTCGGCTTGCAGCTGTCGCTGCTCCGGGGTCAGTTCGATGAACATTGCACTCCCACCAGGTCGAGACGATGAGAAGGCCCGCCCAGCAGCCGGGTCAGGTCTTTGATCGTGGAGTAGTACCGGTGCATCGGATACGTGATGTCCATCCCCATACCGCCGTGCAGGTGGTGGCAGATCTGCATCACCGGCGGCGCCTGCGACGTCAGCCAGTATCCGAGAACATCCAGATCATCGTCGGAGTCCCGGCCTTCGTCCAGCCGCCAGATCACTGACTTCGCCGCCAAATCGATAGTGCGCGAGGCGATGTAGACCTCGGCAAGCTGCGCGGCAACCGTCTGAAAGGTGGACAACGGCTTGCCGAACTGCTTGCGATTGGCCACGTAGTCGGCGGTCAGGCGCAGTGCCCCGGCCACCAGCCCGTCGGCGTAGGCGCCGATCGCTGCCAGTGCCAGCTGGTTGACCCGGTGCGCTGTCGCGCCCGCCAGAACGTCGGCGTCGGGAACCGCGACGTCGGCGAACGTGACCGTGTACTCGTCTGAACCGTTCGACGTCGGCGTGCGCACCAGCTGCACCCCGTCGGCCTTTGGCGACACCACCATGACGGCGCTGTCGGCGGTCACGATCATCTGATCAGCTTGTTCGGCATATGCGACACCGACTTTGGTGCCCGACAATCGCCCATTGGCGAAAGTGGTGGCCGGCCGGTCAGGCAGCGCCGCGCCGGGTTCGTTGAGTGCCGCGGTCAGCACCGCGCCCTTGCCGACGCCGGCCAGGAAACGGTCCTGCTGCTCGTCGGATGCCAGGTCGAGCAGCGCCACCACACCAAGGCCAAGCGTGGCAAGTGCCGGCGTGACGGCGCCGTGGCGGCCCATTTCGGTCAATACCGTCGCGACCTCCGGCAGGCCGACGCCGTCGCCGCCGAGGCGTTCCGGCACGGGTAGCGCGGCCACGCCGCCGTCGACGAGCGACTTCCAGGAGTTTTCCCGATCCAATACCGGGGTGACCACGTCGGCGACGGCCTGCTGGGTCGGCGTGAGATCGAAGTCCATCAATGCCCCACCGCGCTCTTTCCGCTGTAGTCGACCTGCCAGTGCTTGATGCCGTTAAGCCATCCTGACCGTAGCCGCTCGGGTTCGCTGACCGGCTTCAGGTCCGGCATGTGATCGGCGACCGCGTTGAAGATGAGGTTGATGGTCATGCGGGCCAGGTTCGCGCCGATGCAATAGTGGGCGCCGGTGCCGCCGAAACCGACGTGGGGATTCGGGTCGCGCAGGATGTTGAAGGAATCGGGGTCTTCGAAGACCTCTTCGTCGAAGTTGGCCGACCGGTAAGACATCACCACCCGCTGATCCCTCTTGATCTGCACGCCGGCCAACTCGACGTCCTCGTTGGCGGTGCGCTGGAACGCCGATACCGGGGTGGCCCACCGGATGATCTCGTCGGCCGCGGTCGACGGGCGGTCCTTCTTGAACAGTTCCCATTGATCGGGGTTGTTCGCCATCGCGATCATGCCGTGGGTGATCGAGTTGCGCGTGGTCTCGTTGCCTGCCACCGCGAGCATGACCACGAAGAAACCGAACTCGTCGTCGGAGAGCTTCTCGCCGTCGATGTCGGCCTGGATGAGCGTGGTGACGATGTCGTCGGTGGGGTTCTTACTCCGCTCGTCGGCCATCGCCATCGCGTACATGATCAGTTCCATTGACGACTGCGCGGGATCGACGGTGGCGTACTCGGGGTCCGTGCCACCGGTCATCTCATTGGACCAGCGGAAGAGCTTGTCGCGGTCCTCCTGGGGAACACCGAGCAGGCTTGCGATGGCTTGCAACGGCAGCTCGCACGAAACCTGCTCGACGAAGTCGCCGCTACCCTCGGCAGCCGCCGTCTTGGCGATGTTCTGGGCGCGCTGGGCAAGTTCGTCTTCCAGCCGTCCGATGGCCCGGGGCGTGAACCCGCGGGAGATGATCTTGCGCAGCCGGGTGTGGTGTGGTGCGTCCATGTTGAGCATGACGCTGCGCTGCAGTTCGACCTGCTCCCTCTTCATCTCCGGCGGCCAGGCCGGGATGGCGCCGTTGAGCCAGCTGGAGAAGACGTCGCTGCGCTTGGACACCTCCTTGACATCGGCATGCTTGGAGACGATCCAATAACCGTTGTCCTCGAACCCGCCCGTGCCGTTGGGAACGTCGACCCAGTGGATCGGCTCCGCCTTGCGCAGCTGGGCAAGCTCCGCGACGGGCAACCCGGCGAGGTTGATGTCGGGGTCAAGGAAGTCGAAGTCGGCGGGAATGTTGGGGGGTGCCATGTGTATGCGCTCCTCAAATTGCAACGTGTTCTAGTGCCAGTAAAACATGCCTCCACCGCTGATAAAAGCCGCCCGAGCATCCTCGCTTGTCAGAGTAATGAAACGTGTTCTAGCCTGGCGTCATGGGTAACCCGGTAATCGTTGAAGCCACTCGCAGCCCGATCGGCAAACGCAACGGATGGCTGTCAGGACTGCACGCCACCGAGCTGCTCGGCAATGTGCAGAAGGCACTGGCGGAGAAGGCCGGCATCAATTCCGGCTTTGAAGCCGGACAAGTCGAACAGCTGGTCGGCGGCTGTGTGACGCAATACGCGGAGCAGTCCAACAACATCACCCGGACGGCGTGGCTGACCGTGGGCCTGCCCGAACACGTCGGCGCCACCACCGTCGACTGCCAGTGCGGCAGTGGGCAGCAGGCTAACCATCTGATCGCCGGCCTGATCGCGGCCGGCGCTATCGATGTCGGTATCGCGTGCGGGATCGAGGCGATGAGCCGGGTCGGCCTGGGCGCCAACGCGGGCCCCGACCGCAACTGGCGGGCGGAGTCGTGGGACATCGACCTGCCCAACCAGTTCGAGGCCGCCGAACGGATCGCCAAGCGTCGCGGCATCACCCGCGAAGACATCGACGCGTTCGGGTACGAGTCTCAGCTACGCGCCAAACGGGCCTGGGACGAGAAACGTTTCGATCGGGAAATCTCGCCGATCGAGGCGCCGGTGCTCGACGAGCAGAAGCAGCCCACCAGCGGGCGCCAGATGGTCTCCCGTGACCAGGGTCTGCGCGATACCACGATGGAGGGGTTGAGCCAGCTCAAGCCGGTGCTCGAGGGCGGCATCCATACCGCGGGCACCTCGTCGCAGATCTCCGACGGTGCAGCGGCCGTGTTGTGGATGGATGAGGAGAAGGCCAAGGCACTCGGGCTGCGGCCGCGGGCCAGGATCGTCAGTCAAGCGCTGGTCGGTGCCGAGCCCTACTACCACCTGGACGGACCGGTGCAATCGACGGCGAAGGTGTTGGAGAAGGCCGGCATGAAGATCGGCGACATCGACATCGTCGAGATCAACGAGGCGTTCGCATCGGTGGTGCTGTCCTGGGCGCGGGTACACGAGCCCGACATGGCCAGGGTCAACGTCAACGGCGGAGCGATCGCGCTGGGGCACCCGGTGGGCTGCACCGGCAGCCGACTGATCACCACCGCATTGCACGAGCTGGAGCGCTCCGATCAGAGCACCGCGCTGATCACCATGTGCGCCGGGGGCGCCCTGTCCACCGGCACCATCATCGAGCGGATTTAGCCGGTCGGTGGTCATCTCCGTAGAGAGCCGCATCGCCGCGGCGCAGGCGTACATCGACGCGCTCGTCAGCCATGACGGCGATGCTGTTCCGTTCGCCGCTTGCTGTACCCGCATCGAGCAGGGAGTGAAGAACGGGTTCTCCGGAAATCACTTGCGACGCAGCCTGAATCGCGGACCTCAGTACTGGGTCATTGCCGACACCACGCCACCGGATTACCGCATCACCGGCGATGAGGTGAACGCGGCGTACGAAGTGCTGACCAAGGCGGCCTTCGGCCGCAGGCGCCTCGCCGCGCGGGTCAACGAGACTTTCGTGATACCCGCCGAAAGCTCAAGCGGCCAAGCTGAAATCCACCACATCAAGGTTCGCTTCCAACCATTCATTCAGCGGTAACTAGGATCAGCGTCATGCCAAAAACACCACCGCGGTTTGTGAATGCTCCGTATGGCGATTTCTTCTTCAAGTGGATGTCGCGCGTCAACACGTTCATGTACCGCCGCAGCGGCGGGGAGGGCCTTGGTGGCACGTTCCAGAAGATTCCTGTCGCCCTGCTGACCACCACCGGCCGCAAGACGGGCGAGCCCCGGGTCAGTCCCCTGTACTTCCTGCGTGACGGTGACCGGGTGATCGTTGCCGCTTCGAGGGGCGGTTCCTCGAAGAACCCCATGTGGTACCTCAACCTCAAGGCCAACCCCAAGGTGCAGGTGTAGATCAAAAAAGACGTGCTCGACCTGACCGCGCGCGACGCTACCGACGAGGAGCGCGCCCGCTACTGGCCGCAGTTGGTGGACATGTATCCGTCCTATGACGATTACCAGTCCTGGACCGACCGGACCATCCCGATCGTCGTCTGCGACCCTTAACCGCTCGCCCAGCATGTCAACCTACGCTGGGCGGCATGTCCGAGCGGCGCTGGATTCGCAATTCGCGACCGGTGGCACTGCTGCTCAAGTATTTCGCTCGCATCCATACCTGGGTGTATCGCCGCACAAACGGCAGACTCGGCGCGAAACTGCTCTGCTTCCCGACGGCGTTGCTGACCACGACAGGACGTAAGTCGAGCGAGCCGCGGACCACTGTGACCCTGTACTTATGCGACGCTGATCGGGTAATCCTGCCGGCCTCGTTCGTCGGACGGCGGGACAATCCGTTGTGGTACCTAAATCTCAAGCAGAATCCCGAGGTGCAGGTGCAGATCCGGGCCCAGCGGCTGCACCTGAGGGCCCGCGACGCCACGGGCGCCGAACGAAAGCGCTACTGGCCGTTGCTGATCCGGATGTACCCGCCTTATCGGGGGTACATCCGGGCGACCGACCGGGTGATTCCGCTAGTGGTCTGCGAACCGCGCTAGCCCCCATAGACCGGGACCGGCGGCCGCGACTTGGCCAGCAGGTCGGCGACGACGGGACCCAGCTCGGCGGGATCCCATCTCGCGCCCTTGTCGATCTGCGGGCCGTGCGCCCAGCCCTCGGCGACGCGGATCTTGCCGCCCTCGATCTCGAACACCTTCCCGGTGACGTCGCGAGATTCGGTGCTGCCCAGCCACACGACCAGCGGCGAGATGTTCTCCGGCGCCATGGCGTCGAAATCCTGTTCCTGCGTCGCCATCATCTCGGCGAAGACGGTCTCGGTCATGCGGGTGCGGGCCGACGGTGCGATGGCGTTGACGGTGACGCCGTAGCGCCCCATCTCAGCGGCGGCCACCAGCGTCATTGCCGCGATGCCGGCCTTGGCGGCGCTGTAGTTCCACTGCCCGACACTGCCCTGCAGGCCGGCACCCGAGCTGGTGTTAATGATCCGTGCGTCAACGGTTTTGCCCTCTTTGGACAACCCACGCCAGTACGACGCGGCGTGCCGCATCGTGGCGAAGTGGCCCTTGAGGTGCACGGCGATGACGGCGTCGAACTCCTCCTCGCTGGTGTTGGCCATCATCCTGTCCCGCACGATGCCGGCGTTGTTCACCAGAACATCCAGTCCACCGAACTTCTCGACCGCAGTCTGGATGAGGCCTGCGGCTTGATTCCAGTCCGCGATGTTGGATCCGTCGGCGATGGATTCGCCACCGGCGGCGGTGATCTCGTCGACTACGCCCTGCGCGGCGCTACCCCCGCTGGCGGGCGACCCGTCCAGACCAACACCGATGTCGTTGACGACGACGCGCGCACCCTCGGCCGCGAAGGCCAGCGCATGCGCGCGACCGATACCGCCGCCCGCTCCGGTGACGATGACGACACGGCCGTCGACCACGCCCATACCATTGCTCCTTAATCGTTTACTTGTTGGCGCTCGAGGCGCCCAGGTACGGAGGCGGCTCACCGCCGCCGTGCACCTCCAGCGTGGCTCCGCTGATATACGAGGCCACATCGGAGGTCAGAAACGCTGCGGCCCAGCCGATGTCGCTGGGTTTGGCCAACCGCCCCAATGGCACCGTGGCAGCGACGCGCGCAATCGACTCGGCGTCACCGTAGAACAGTTCGGATTGTTCGGTCTCGACCATGCCGACCACCACCGCGTTGACCCGAACCTTGGGAGCCCATTCCACCGCCAGTGTGAGAGTGAGGTTTTCCAGACCCGCCTTGGCCACACCGTAGGCGGCCGTACCCGGAGTGGGACGCCGACCGCTGACACTGCAGACATTCACGATCGATCCACCGTTGGGTTGCTCCTGCATAAGCGCGTTCGCGCGCTGCGAAATGAGCAGCGGTGCAAGCACATTGAGCTCGACAATCTTGCGGTGGAAGTTGTGAGTGGCCTCAGCCGCAAGGGCATATGGCGAACCGCCCGCGTTGTTGACCACCACGTCGAGGCGGCCATGCCGTTCGTTGATTGTGTCGATGAGCCGAGCCACCGAATCCTCGTCGCGGACGTCGCAGGCATGAAACTCATAGGGCAAACCCTCGACGGCACGTCGCGCGCAGGTGATCACGGTCGCGCCCTGTTCGGCGAAAACCGAACTGATTCCGGCGCCTACCCCTCGAACGCCGCCGGTTACCAAGACCACCCGCCGGGCCAATCCCAAATTGATGGCGTCGGCTCCTTGGGCGCGAGTCACTGTGCTAGCGTACCAAGCAAGTGCTTGCTTAGGTAGCCACCCATCAGGAAGTGCAATGACGATCACATCCACCAGCACGGAACCTGGCATAGTCGCGGTCACCGTCGACTACCCGCCGGTCAACGCCATCCCGTCACAAGGCTGGTTCGAACTCGCCGATGCGATCACAGCCGCCGGCGCGAACCTCGAGACCCACGCGGTGATTCTGCGGGCCGAGGGCCGCGGTTTCAACGCCGGCGTCGATATCAAGGAAATGCAGCGTACCGAGGGGTTCACCGCACTCATCGACGCCAATCGCGGCTGCTTCGCCGCGTTCCGCGCGGTCTATGAATGCGCGGTGCCGGTGATCGCGGCGGTGAACGGGTTCTGCGTCGGCGGCGGCATCGGGCTGGTCGGCAACTCCGACGTCATCGTGGCCTCCGACGACGCCACCTTCGGACTCCCGGAGGTGGAGCGTGGCGCGCTCGGGGCGGCCACCCACCTGTCCCGGCTGGTACCGCAGCACCTGATGCGGCGTCTGTTCTTCACGGCGGCGACGGTGGACGCGGCCACCTTGCACCACTTCGGCTCGGTGCACGAGGTGGTGGGGCGCGACCAGCTCGATGAGGCCGCTTTGCGGGTGGCGCGCGACATCGCCGCCAAAGACACCCGCGTCATCCGCGCGGCCAAGGAAGCGCTCAACTTCATCGATGTGCAACGGGTCAACTCGAGTTATCGCATGGAGCAAGGCTTTACCTTCGAGCTCAACCTGGGCGGGGTGTCCGACGAGCACCGCGACGCGTTCGTCAAGAAATCATAGCCGCCGGCGACGATGCAGAGCGAAGCGATGAGGAGGAGCGGCGCGTAATGAGCGACAAGCGAACCACCCTCGACGAGGCCGTCGCGCAATTGCGCAGCGGCATGACCGTTGGCATCGGTGGCTGGGGGTCGCGGCGCAAACCCATGGCCCTCGTGCGTGCCATGCTGCGCACCGACATCACAGACTTGACCGTGGTCACCTACGGTGGCCCCGACCTGGGTCTGCTGTGCTCGGCGGGCAAGGTCAAGCGCGTCTACTACGGGTTCGTCTCGCTGGACTCGCCGCCCTTCTACGATCCGTGGTTCGCCAAGGCGCGTACCAGCGCCGCCATCGAAGCCCGGGAATTGGACGAGGGCATGCTGCGCTGTGGGCTGCAGGCGGCAGCGCAGCGGCTGCCGTTCCTGCCGACCCGCGCCGGGCTGGGCAGTTCGGTGACCGACTTCTGGGAGGGCGAATTGCAAACCGTAACCAGCCCTTATCCGGCCCCGGGCGGCGGACACGAGACGCTGATCGCGATGCCCGCATTGCGATTGGATGCCGCATTTGCGAACCTGAATCTCGCTGATAGCCACGGCAATGCCGCATACACCGGTATTGATCCCTACTTCGACGATTTGTTTCTGATGGCTGCCGAGAAGCGCTACCTGTCGGTGGAGCGCGTCGTGCCGACTGAAGAGCTGATCAAGGCGGTGCCGCCGCAGGCGCTGTTGATAAACCGGATGATGGTCGACGCGGTTGTGGAGGCACCTGGCGGAGCCCACTTCACCACCGCCGCACCGGATTACGGCCGCGATGAGAAGTTTCAGCGGCACTACGCCGAGGCTGCCTCGACGGACGATGGCTGGCAGCAATTCGTGGCAACCTACCTGTCGGGCGGCGAAGACGACTATCAGGCGGCCGTGAAAGCTTTCCAGGAAAAGGCATCCAAGTGAGCTCTCGAGCCGAAGTCTGTGCTGTCGCCTGCGCCGAATTATTCAGGGAGGCGGGCGAAATCATGGTCAGCCCGATGACGAACATGGCTTCGGTCGGCGCACGGCTGGCCCGGCTGACCTTCTCCCCGGACATCCTGCTGACCGATGGCGAGGCGCAGCTGCTGGCCGACACCCCGGCGCTGGGTGCGTCCGGAGCGGTTGAGGGCTGGATGCCGTTTGGCCGCGTGTTCGAGACACTGGCCTGGGGACGGCGGCACGTGGTGATGGGCGCCAATCAGGTTGACCGCTTTGGCAATCAGAACATCTCGGCGTTCGGGCCGCTGCAGCACCCCACGCGGCAGATGTTCGGCCTCCGGGGCGCGCCCGGCAACGCGATCAACCACGCGACCAGCTACTGGGTCGGCAACCATTCCAAGCGGGTGTTCTGCGAGGCCGTCGACGTGGTCTGCGGCGTCGGCTGGGACAAGGTCGACGCCGACAATCCAGCGTTCCGGTTCGCCAACTCCTATCGGGTGGTGTCCAACCTCGGGGTGTTCGACTTCGGTGGCCCGGATAGAACCATGCGTGCGATGTCCCTGCATCCCGGCGTTTCACCCGATGACGTCCGCGAAGCCACCTCGTTCGAGGTGTACGGCCTCCAAGAGGCTGAGGAGACCAGGCTCCCGACCGACGACGAACTACGCCTAATCCGCGACGTCATCGACCCAAAGTCGTTGCGCGACCGAGAGATACGGTCATGAGATTGCGGACGCCGCTGACCGAACTGGTCGGTGTCGAGCACCCGGTGGTGCAAACCGGGATGGGCTGGGTGGCCGGGGCGCGGCTGGTGTCAGCCACGGCCAACGCGGGCGGCCTCGGCATCTTGGCTTCGGCCACCATGACCCTGGACGAGCTGGCAACCGCGATCGGCAAGGTCAAGGCCGCCACCGACAAGCCGTTCGGCGTGAACATCCGTGCCGACGCAGCCGACGCCGGGGACCGGGTCGAGCTGATGATTCGCGAGGGCGTGAAGGTGGCGTCATTCGCACTTGCGCCCAAACGAGAGCTGATAGCACGGCTAAAAGATGCTGGGGCAGTGGTCATCCCCTCGATCGGCGCGGCCAAACACGCACGAAAGGTCGCCGGCTGGGGCGCCGACGCGATGATCGTGCAGGGCGGCGAAGGCGGCGGCCACACTGGGCCCGTTGCGACGACGTTGCTGTTGCCGTCCGTGCTGGACGCGGTCAAGGACACCGGTATCCCGGTGATCGCGGCGGGCGGATTCTTCGACGGCCGAGGACTCGCGGCGGCGTTATCCTACGGTGCTGCCGGCGTGGCGATGGGCACGCGGTTTCTGCTCACCTCGGATTCCACCGTTCCCGATGCGGTCAAACAGCGCTATCTGCAGGCGGCGCTGGACGGCACGGTGGTCACCACGCGCGTCGACGGCATGCCGCACCGCGTGCTACGCACCGGGCTGGTCGAGAAGCTGGAAAGCGGTTCGCCGGTACGGGGTTTGACCGCAGCGGTGCGTAATGCGGCGAAATTCAAAAAGATGTCACAGATGACCTGGCGGTCGATGATCAGCGACGGCCTGGCGATGCGTCACGGCAAGGAGTTGACCTGGTCACAGGTAGTGATGGCGGCCAACACCCCAATGCTGCTGAAAGCCGGCCTGGTCGAAGGCAATACCGAGGCCGGGGTGCTGGCGTCTGGACAGGTAGCCGGCATCCTGGAGGACCTGCCGTCATGTGCCGAGCTGATCGAATCGATCGTGCGCGACGCTGTCGAGCATCTACAAGCGGCAGGGGCTTTCGTCGAGGACTAGGGCCACTGCGCTGAAACTGAGATTGCGCGCACTCCCCCGGCGTGTCGTGTGCGTAGTTTCAGTGTCGGATCCAGGGGACGATTCCTCGACCGTTACAGCCTTTCGATGACCGTGACGTTGGCCGTGCCGCCACCCTCACACATCGTCTGCAACCCATAGCGACCGCCGACACGCTCCAGCTCGTTGAGCATGGTGGCGAACAGCTTGG
>DASXMA010000377.1:0-3323 GCA_036495965.1 Mycobacterium sp. | reverse complement strand
GAAGCCGTTGAAGTCATCCCGCCAGCGGGCCGCTCGGGTGGTCTTCAGCTGCATTGACGGGCGGGTTAGCCAGGTCAGCTGTTCACGTTGTTTGACGGTGAGGTTCGCGTCGTTCTTCAGCCAGGCGTAGCGGCTGCGCTTGAGTTCGGGGCGGGTCTTGGCCTCGGCCCGGCGGACCGTGTCAACCAGCGTAAGAAGGCGTTGTCAAGCTGGGTTTGTTGATCTATCGCGGTCCTTGTTGGTGCAGCTCAGCGGGCCTTCCACCGATCGATGGCAGGCTTCCGCTGAGGTAATCAGAACGGGTGTCAAACGGGTTTGTTGGGTCATATGCGGTGCCGGGGCTCCTGGCTCTACGTAGTGACAAGCGGGCTTGGTGGCCCAACAGCGTGCAAGCGAGCTTGGAGGAGTCCGGACGGTGGGGCGGAGCTGCCGTGGGTTGACAACGAGGTGGTCCTCTACGGCCGTGCGGGCTCGCTCCGCCCATGGTCTGTGCGGTGTAGGGATGGTTCGCGCAGACCAATGGCACAGGCGCGACCGTACGCCCGCCGGCCCGGGGTTATGGCCCCGGGGTTATGCGGCCAACGGGAGCGCCGAGGCGGCCTGGTCGTGAGGGAGGATGCCGGAGGCGATCCGCGGATCCCAGGTCGTGTGGTGCACGGTGAGCGCGTAGATCCAGCGCAGTACCGCCGCGGCACATGCGATGTGTGCCTGGCCGGTGGTCAGTTTGTCGGTCTCACGGCTGGTCAGGTGGGCGTATTTGGCGGCCAAGACGGGGTTATGACGCAGCATCCCCCAGGTCACCCGCCAGATCGCCAGCCGCAGCGCGGGCCGGCCGCGGCGGGTGATGTGCGATTGGCCGTGCGCCCGGCCCGATTCGTTGCTGGCCGGGGCGAGTCCGGCGTGTTTGACCAGCGCGCGGGAGGAGGCGAACCGGGCCGGATCGCCGACCTCGGCCAGGATGGCCGCGGCGGTCGCCGCGGTCATCCCGGGGATCGATGCCAGGCAGTCTCCCACGCCAAGGACGTCGAGTTGGGCGATCATCTCGGCTTCGACCTGGGCGCGGTGGACACGGGCGACCCGCAGGTCCTCCACTGCCCACCCCGCGCGCCGTAGCAGGCCCGGTCGCTGCGCGGCCACTCCGTCGGCGCAGCTCAACGCAGCGAACATGGCCGCTGCGATGCCGTTGTGCGCTCGCTGTCCACCCCAGCGCGGAATCTCCCGGCGCACCAACGCGGTGAACTCCTCCAACCCCAGGGCGCGCATGCTCGCGGGGTCGGCTCCGCACCGGTCGGTGACCACGGCGATCGAGGCCAGCCAGGTCATTGCCTTGAACGGGTGAGCGGCCGCGGTCAACGGCGACGGCCACGCCACCGACAAGTAGTCACGGATCTGCAGCACCGACGCGACTTCGGTGGTGATCAGCCGTTCCCGGCGCCGGCCCAGATGCCGCAGCGTTGCCCAGTCCGCATCAAGCCGCTCGGGACGGTAACAGCGCAGCTCAGCGGTCAGCCGGGCGATCAGTACGGCGTCGCGTTCGTCGCTCTTGTTCCGCGTGTAGTCCTCCTGCTCCCGGGCGATATGGGTCACCAACGGCTGCACACATACGAACGCCAGCCCACGCTCAGTGCACAGCCGCTGCAGTTGCAGCCATCGCGATCCGGTCGGCTCACACGACACCGTGACCGAACAGAACCCAGCCCGGTGGGCCTGCTCGACCGCCCAGTCCAGGTGCTGTCCAAGCTGGTGCGCCAACGTCGCCTTCACCGTCTTACGGGCCAACACCCGCGAATCGTGATCCGCCACCGCCAACGCCTGCTTGTCCTCCGCCAGGTCCACCCCCACCAGCGCGTTCTCCCTCGGCACCAGCCGCCGCAACTCCTCCAACCGGTCATTACGACGCTTGTCGCCACGGGTCACACCGGTACGCTTGCTCACGAACGTCCTCCTCGACTGCGTTGGGACACCAAGCCCGACATCGCATCAGGAGGACGTTCCTGTGATCAAATCCTCCGGCTTACGCCTATTACTACGGCACAGCGTCAACACGGGAAGAAAGTGGGGCTGATTATGACCATCGATGATCTGGCGGCACCGGGGCAGGCGCGGTCGCCGGGGGTTTCCGTGCAAGATGTGCTACGGAAGGAGGCCGAATGCCAGACCGTTCCGCAGGTGCTGCTGGGAGAGTCCTACGAATATCTCGGTTCCGAGGATCTGCCGGTGGAGCGCTATGTCTCCGAGGAGTACGCCCGCCTGGAGGCTGAGCGGCTGTGGCCGAAGGTGTGGCAGATGGCCTGCCGCGAGGAGGAGATTCCCCAGGTCGGGGACTACCACGTCTACGAGATCGCCACTTACTCGATCCTGGTGGTGCGGGTGGCCGAGGACCAGATCAAGGCCTACCACAACTCGTGTCTACACCGAGGTACACAGCTCAAGGACGTCAGCGGCTCAGCCCCGTTCATCCGGTGTCCCTTCCACGGCTGGACCTGGAACCTCGAACGGCACCGTCAAGAAGATCACCACCGCGTGGGACTTCCCCCACGTGGACAAGGAGAAGTTCTGCCTACCCGAATGCCTGGTCGACAGCTGGGGCGGGTTCGTGTTCATCAACATGGACCGCGACGCCGGACCGCTGAGTGACTGGCTCGAAGTGCTGCCGGAGCACTTCCGCGACTGGCCCTTGGAGCACCACGTCAAAGCCGTGCACGTGGCCAAGGTCCTGCCGTGCAACTGGAAGGTCGGGCTGGACGCGTTCATCGAGTCGTATCACGTCGGCGTCACTCACCCGCAACTGGCGATGTACGACGGAGACGAGAACAGCCAGTACGACATCTACGGCCGCCGCGTCAGCCGGATGCTGAACCTGTTCGGCATCCCCAGCCCGACGATGGGTGAGCTCGACGAGCAGACGATCGCGGAAGCGTACGCGCAGGACTTCGGATTGTCGCGGAATGGCGCGGAGCTGGCCGTTCCGGAGGGTTCGACAGCTCGGGACGTGATCGCGGAAACGATGCGTGCCGCCCTCAGCCAGGGAACCGGGCTGGACATGTCCGGGCTGTCCACGACCGAGGCTATCGACACGATCGAGTACTACCTGTTCCCGAACTTCTTGCCGTGGGGCAGTTCCGGAGCTCCGATCGTCTATCGGTTCCGGCCCAACGGGCTGGATCCGGACTCCTCGATCGTCGATGTGATGTTGATGTCGCCGGTGCCCGAGGGCCTGGCGGAACGGCCACCGCCCGCGGCGGTGCACTGGCTGGAGTCCGACGACTGGCGCGAAGCCCCCGAACTGGGACTGCTCGGGCTCGTGTTCAACCAGGACATGT
>DASXMA010000376.1:0-18404 GCA_036495965.1 Mycobacterium sp. | reverse complement strand
GCTGATGCCCTACCACGTGGCCATCGACAAGGTCACCGAGCGCTACATGGGCAGCAAGAAGATCGGCACCACCGGCCGCGGTATCGGGCCCTGCTACCAGGACAAGATCGCCCGGATGGGAATCCGGGTCGCCGACGTGCTCGATCCGGAGCTGCTGGCGCACAAGGTCGAGGCCGCGCTGGAACTCAAAAACCAGATACTCGTCAAGATCTACAACCGAAAGGCGCTGGAGCCGGACCACGTGGTCGAGGTCGTGCTGGAACAGGCCGACGGATTCCGGCACCGCATCGCCGACACCCGGCTGTTGCTCAACGCCGCATTGGAGGCCGGCGAAACCGTACTTCTGGAGGGCTCGCAGGGCACGCTGCTCGACGTCGACCACGGCACCTATCCATATGTGACGTCGTCGAATCCGACGGCGGGCGGCGCGTGCGTCGGCTCGGGGATCGGCCCGAAGCGGATCACCACCGTCCTGGGAATCCTCAAGGCCTACACCACCCGCGTGGGCTCCGGCCCGTTCCCCACCGAGCTGTTCGACGAGAACGGCGAATACCTGTCCAAGACCGGAGGCGAATTCGGTGTCACCACCGGACGGCGCAGGCGGTGTGGCTGGTTCGACGCCGTCATCGCCCGCTACGCCACCCGAGTCAACGGCATCACCGACTTCTTCCTGACCAAGCTCGACGTGCTTTCCAGCCTCGAAACGGTGCCGGTATGCGTCGGCTATCGGATCGACGGGGCGCGCACCCACGACATGCCGATGACCCAAAGCGATCTCGCCCGTGCCGAACCGATCTACGAGGAGTTGCCGGGCTGGTGGGAGGACATCTCGGAAGCGCGCGAGTTCGACGACTTGCCCGCCAAGGCACGTGACTACGTGCTGCGATTGGAAGAGCTTGCCGGAGCACAGGTTTCGTGCATCGGCGTCGGTCCCGGACGCGACCAGACCATCGTGCGCCGCGACGTCCTGCAGGCCCGCCCATGACGGATTCCGAACCGAACCCAATAGAACTCGACCCAGAGTACGAACACCACGGCGGCTTTCCGGAATACGGCCCAGCCAGCCCCGGACCGGGATTCGGGCGGTTCGTCGCGGCCATGCGCCGATTGCAGGACCTTGCCGTGTCCGCCGACCCCGAAGACGGCATCTGGGACGATGCGGCCGATCGTGCCGCGGTACTGGTGGAGTTGCTGGGGCCATTCGAAGCCGATGAAGGCAAGGCACCGGCCGGGCGGACGCCCGACCTGCCCGGCATGGGAAGTCTGCTGCTGCCACCGTGGACGTTGACCCGTTATGCCCCCGACGGCGTCGAAATGACCGGCTATTTCACCAGGTTTCATGTCGGCGGCAACCACGCGGTGCACGGTGGTGTGCTGCCGCTGCTGTTTGACCACATGTTCGGGATGATCTCGCACGCTGCGGGACGGCCGATCAGCCGTACGGCCTTCCTGCACGTCGACTACCGCAAAATCACCCCGATCGATAAGCCGTTGGCGGTGCGCGGTCGTGTCACCAGTACCGAGGGCCGCAAAGCATTCGTGTCTGCGGAATTGGTCGACCCGGGAGGGCTTAGCGACACCGTGTTGGCCGAAGGCAACGGCCTGATGGTGCGGTTGCTTCCCGGCCAACCCTGATGCACGATTTCCCGGTCTGTTCCGCAGCGGACATATCCTTGAGCAGTGGCTGACGGTTTGACCCAAGGACCACCAGACGACGACAAAACGACGGCGGTCGTGGTGGCCCCGCAGGCTGCCGACGTGCGCGCCGGCGCGGATGGCGACGTCAGACCCCGCGTGATGCTGCTTGGTTCGGGCGAGCTCAGCCGGGAGCTGGCGATCGCCTTGCGGCGGCTCGGCGCCGAGGTGATCGCCGTCGATGAGTACGCGGGTGCGCCCGCGCACCGGGTCGTCGAGCAGTCGCTGGTAATCACGATGACCGACACCGACGAGCTGTCGGCGGCAATCGGACGGCTGCAACCAGACTTCGTGGTAACCGCCGCCGACGCGGTTTCCGTCGATGCCCTCGATGCGCTGGCTACTGGCCCCGACAACGAACTCGCCGAACTGGTGCCCAGTGCCCGCACCGCGCGGCTCACCGCCGACCGCGAGGGCCTGCGCCGGCTGGCCGCCGACCAGCTGGGCCTGCCCACTGCGCCGTTCTGGTTCGCCGGATCGGTCGGCGAGCTCGAGGCGGTGGCCGCCCACACGGGGTACCCGCTGCTGGTGAAACCGGTCACGGGGCCGGCGGGCCCGGGACGCTCGGTGGTCACGGGACCCGACGACATCGCGTCCGCATGGCAGCGTGCGGCGGGGGTGCAGACAAAAACAGAGCGCCAGCGGGTGCTGGCCGAAACAGTGGTCGAGATCGAATTTGACATCACCCTGTACGCGGTGCGCAGCGAAGGCGCGCACGGGCCGGTCATCGAGTTTTGCTCGCCCATCGGTCATCGCCGCGCCGAAGCCGACGTGCTGGAATCCTGGCAACCGCAGAAAATGAGCAGCGCCGCGCTGGACGCCTCCAAATCGATCGCCGCGCGAATCGTCAAGGCGCTTGGCGGGCGCGGGGTCTTCGGCGTCGACTTGATGATCAACGGCGATGAGGTGTACTTCGCCGACGTCACCGGCCGCCCGCAACAGAGTGCTTGGGTGACCCTGCGCAGCCAGCGACTTTCGCTGTTCGAGCTGCAGGCACGGAGCATTCTTGGCCTGCCGGTGGACACCATGATGATTTCGCCGGGTGCTGCCCGCGCGATACCGGCGGGCCGCGAGAGGGGCGGTTTTCCCAGCGCCGACGCGCTGAGCGGTGCGCTGGGCATCCCGGAAAGCGATCTCCTGGTATTCGGGCGCGCATCGGCGCCCGCCGACGCGGCGCGCCAACTGGGTGTGGCGCTGGTCACGGCGCCGGATGTGGCGACCGCACGCGACCGCGCCCGACAGGTGGCGACCGCCCTGAATATGCAAGACTCACGCGGATGAGTTACGCAGGAGATATCACGCCCCTCGAGGCCTGGAAGATGCTCAGCGACAATCCCCAGGCGGTGCTGGTCGATGTACGCACCGACGCCGAATGGCGGTTCGTCGGTGTGCCCGACCTGTCCAGCCTCGGCCGGGAGGTGGTCTACATCGAGTGGAATACGACCGACGGGACGTACAACGAGAACTTCGCGGCCGAACTGCGGGACCAGATACCGCCGGCAGGAGGCGACGAAGAGCGGCCGGTGGTCTTCCTGTGTCGCTCGGGCAATCGCTCCATCGGAGCCGCCGAGATCGCGACCGAGGTCGGCATCACCCCGGCCTACAACGTGCTGGACGGCTTTGAAGGTCATCTCGACGCTCACGGCCATCGCGGCGAAACGGGTTGGCGGGCAATTGGATTGCCCTGGAAGCAGCTATGACCCGCGCCGGCGACGATGCAGAGCGAAGCGATGAGGTGGGGGCACCTCCCGCTTGCGGGGGAGAGCGGCGTACATGACCGACGATCGTTCTGTCCGCACGCCCAAGGCGCTGCCTGACGGCGTCAGCCAGGCCACCATCGGCGTGCGCGGCGGAATCTTGCGGTCTGGGTTCGACGAGACCGCCGAGGCGATTTATTTGACGTCCGGCTATGTCTATGAGTCGGCCTCAGACGCCGAGAAGTCGTTCACCGGTGACTTGGACCGCTTCGTGTACTCGCGATACGGCAACCCCACCGTGACCATGTTCGAGGAGCGGTTGCGCCTGATCGAGGGAGCGCCGGCGGCGTTCGCCACCGCGAGTGGCATGGCCGCGGTGTTCACCTCGCTGGGCGCGCTGCTGGCCGCCGGTGACCGGTTGGTCGCCTCGCGCAGCCTGTTCGGGTCGTGTTTCGTGGTGTGCAACGAGATCCTGCCACGTTGGGGCGTGGAGACGGTGTTCGTCGATGGCGATGACCTCGCGCAATGGGAGCAGGCGCTTTCGGTGCCGACTCAGGCGGTGTTCTTCGAGACCCCGTCGAATCCGATGCAGTCACTGGTAGACATCGCCGTGGTGACCGAGCTGGCTCATGCCGCGGGAGCAAAAGTCGTGCTGGACAATGTGTTTGCCACCCCGCTACTGCAGCAGGGCATTCCGCTCGGGGTTGACGTGGTGGTGTACTCGGGCACCAAGCACATCGATGGCCAGGGACGTGTGCTGGGTGGTGCGATCCTCGGCGACAAGGAATACATCGACGGTCCGGTGCAGAAGCTGATGCGCCACACTGGCCCGGCGATGAGCGCCTTCAACGCCTGGGTATTGCTGAAAGGCCTTGAGACGCTGGCGATTCGGGTCGAACACAGCAATTCGGCAGCGCAGCGGATTGCGGAATTCTTGGAGTCTCATCCGGCAGTGAGTTGGGTGCGCTACCCCTATCTGGTGTCACACCCTCAGTATGATCTGGCCAAACGTCAGATGGTCGGCGGCGGCACTGTGGTCACGTTTGCGCTCGACTGCGCGGAGAGCGCCGCCAAGCAACGTGCCTTCGAAGTGCTGGACAAGCTGGAGCTGATCAATATTTCCAATAATCTCGGCGACGCCAAATCGCTTGTCACTCATCCGGCGACGACGACTCACCGGGCAATGGGCCCTGAAGGTCGCGCTGCGATCGGACTCGGTGACGGGGTAGTCCGCATCTCGGTCGGGCTGGAAGGCACCGATGATCTGATCGCGGATATCGATCAGGCGCTGAGCTAACCCGCCGCCCGTCGTTCGGCCGCGTCGGCGCGTTCGGCCGCCGCCAGCGTGCCTTGCGTTTGCGCCTCCATCATCTGCGTCACCACCCTGGCGTAGACCATTTGGCTGGTGATGGCCATCTGACCGCGACTGCGGCCCAGGAACGAGATCCCCCAGGCGAACAGGGCGGCGAAGCGGTTCCGGTGGCCGACAAGGTAATACAGGTGCAGCACCAGCCAGGCCAACCAGGCGATGAAGCCGCCGAACTCGAGCTTGCCCACCTGCGCCACGGCGCTGAACCGAGACACCGTTGCCATGCTGCCCTTGTCGAAGTACTTGAACGGTTTACGGTATGCCGGGTCGTCCTGCCCCTTGAGGCCCTGCTTGATCGCCTTGGTGGCGTAGTGTGCTCCCTGGATCGCACCTTGCGCCATCCCGGGCACGCCGGGCACCGACATCAGATCACCGATGATGAAGACGTTCGGGTGCCCCTTGACGGTGAGGTCGGGTTCCACGATCACCCGTCCGGCGCGGTCGACTTCTGTTCCGTCGGACTGGTCGGCGATCATCTTGCCCAGCGGGCTGGCCTGAACGCCCGCGGCCCAAACCTTGCACGCGCATTCGATCCGCCGTTCGCCGCCGTCCTTCTCCTTGATGGTGATGCCCTTGTAGTCGACGGCTGTCACCATCGCGTTGAGCTGGATTTCGACGGACATCTTCTCCAGCCGACGCTGGGCCTTGAGTCCCAGCTTGGCACCCATCGGTGGCAACACCGCGGGCGCGGCGTCGAGCAGGATCACCCGGCAATCGCTGGGCTTGATGGTGCGAAAGGCCCCGGCCAGCGTGCGATCGGCGAGTTCGACGATCTGTCCGGCCACCTCGACGCCCGTTGGCCCGGCACCGACCACCACGAAGGTCAGCCGACGTTCTCGTTCGGCGGGGTCGGTGGCCACCTCGGCCGCCTCGAATGCGCCCAGGATACGGCCGCGCAGTTCAAGGGCGTTGTCGATGGTCTTCATCCCGGGCGCGAAGGTGGCAAACTGGTCGTTGCCGAAGTAGGACTGCTGTGCGCCGGCGGCCACGATGAGGCTGTCGAACGGCATGACCGTCAACATGTCGATCAACTTTGACGTGACCGTCCTTGCCTTCAAGTCGATCCTGTTGACCTCGCCGAGCAGCACCCGGACGTTCTGCTGTTTACGCAGGATCAGCCGGGTGGTCGGGGCGATCTCGCCTTCGGACAAGATCCCGGTGGCGACCTGGTATAGGAGCGGCTGAAACAGGTGGGTGGTCGTATTCGAGATCAGCGTGATGTCGACATCGGCCCGCTTGAGCGCCTTGGCCGCGGTCAGCCCGCCGAACCCGCTTCCGATGATGACGACGCGATGGCGCGACATGCTCACCCCTTCTCGGTCGGTCTGGTCTCAAACTCTCCGCAGCGCATACCTACCCTATGACTCCGCCAGACGAATGTCCTGAGGGCGGCGGATAGTTGCGTGACGGTACGCCCCTATTGGCTAGCGAAGATGGCTGTCGTGGTTGTGGCCGCCGGTTGTCTGTCCGTCCGCGGGCGCTGATTGTCGCATCAGCGGCCGCCTCCGCCACCCCCTCCGCCGCCTCCGCCACCCCCTCCGCCGTCGCTGCCTCCGCCTCCGCCGAATCCGCCTCCGCCGCCCGGCCCACCAGGTCCGAATCCGCCGGGTGCACCTCCGCCGGGTGCGCCGCCGGGTCCACCAGGTCCGCCTTCGCCGGGTGCGCCGCCGGGTCCACCAGGTCCGCCGGGTCCACCAGGCCCGCCGGGGTGGTCAGGTCCGCCCGGCCCACCAGGCTTGCCAGGGTGGTATCCCGGTGCGCCGGGTCCAGGCAGTTGCAGAGGGGGGTTGTCATCAGGTCCCTGCCAGTTAGCGTGGCAGGCGTTCGGGTCCCAATTCTGACCCCATGCCGGGTCCCAGAACTCGCCCGGGCACCACTGCGGGAGAGGCCCAGGTTGAGCCTGAGCCTCGGCGGCAGCTCCCACGCCGGCCAGTCCAGAGCCCGCGGCCACCACGGCTGTTGCACGGCTAAACACGCGAAATCTTTCATGGCGCCGTTTTTACTTAGGCTAACTGTGTACAAAGATCACGGAAGCCCGGAGAAAGCTGTGGGCTAGCGTTTGACAACAGCGAATGTCCGCGTCCGACATCGAAATTGGCGGCGTAGCGATTTGTCAGTGCACCTCATTATGACGACGCGGCGGTGGTGGATGCCATCACCGATGCGGCGCGCGCAAAACGCGATGTGTGCCCTTTCCGCTCGGTCCCACACATCCGTCGAACCTCAAACTGCTTTGCCGTTGCCACCACCTGCTGCGGGAGTTAGTACCGAACGGAGTTGGCGGAGAATTATGGCGCTGGCAGTGCCGGTATCGGCGCGGTGGCCGAGGCGGATACTCAAGAGTCATGACTGACCACGGCGATGGGGTGCTGTCGGATGCCCGCATCGCGGCGATGTCGCCCGATGAACGCCGCGACTTGATCCACCGGCTGCAGCGTCCGCTTGACGAGGTGATTCCACCACAGGTCGCGCGTCGCATGCGGCGGACCCGGTTGACATTGATGGTGGGCGGCTCGATCGCGTTGATTCCATGGATCGTCTACCTTGGCCTCAGCCTGCCCCCGAACTATGTTGCCCAGAACTGGCCGGCTACGTGGATGGGCTTCGACTGTCTGCTCGTTGCGTTCATGGCCGCGACCGCGGTGTTGGGCTGGCTGCGTCGCCAGCTGGTGCTGCTCACCGCGTTCACGACGGGCGTCCTGCTGATCTGTGATGCCTGGTTCGATATCTTGACCGCCGGCGTGGGGCGAAATTTGGCTGTCCCGATGTTCACTGCCGCCCTCGGCAACCTGCCGCTCGCGGCGATCATGATGACAGGCGCAGTGCGAATCGTGCGACTGACAGCGGTACGGCTCTTTTTCCTCGACCCCGAGACGCCGCTGTGGCGCCTGCCGTTGCTGCCGTAACCGGGCCCGGCGCACCGCCTCGTGGCTGAAATGTTCTTTAGCCAATCGATGCCACCATCTGCTCAGCGCATACTGGGTCGCCGCGTGGAAGTGTTTGAGCGGCAGCGGATCATGCGGACGCCATTCGGCGCGTTGCCGCCTGCCCGGTACTGATCGTTCTCCCCGGTGTCGCCGGTGCTAGACGGCAGTCTGCTGGTGAAGCGTCAGCCTCCAGTCGTCGCCCCGCCGCGTGTACAGGCTGGTGATGAGGGCAACATACAGGGGCTGATCTCCGCGTTGGGACGTCGAGCGGTAGGTGACGATGCCAACATCGGAGACGGGCATGAGCACGTGGATGTCACTTAGGTCGAACGACGACCATGGCTCGCCGCCCATCGACTCGATGACGGCATCGCGGTCAAAAATGGACATGCCACCCGGGAATACCATCGCGATGTCGTCGTCGAGGACCTGCCGGTAGAAGTCCGCAGCGGCTTCGCCGCTGGTCGCGAGTGCCTCCCATCCGCGTTTTTCCAGAGCAATCAGTTCCTCCGAAGTCGTCATCAAACAGCCTTCCCGAACATCCGACTAAGTGGCTACGCGCTGGGAACTAAAAGGACCCCGGCTCTCGGGCGTCGAGCGCAAGTGTTGCCGCGACCTTGCATGTTCCCGCCGGTATTGAACGGTGCCGACAATCCGAGTCGGCTGAACAGGTGTCGGACAAGTTCCTGTTCGCAGCAGTCGACAGTGCTGTATTCGCCACATTGAAATGTACTTAGCGCAGTCGCTGCACTGTCGTGCAAGGACGCTTTTAGGTCTCGCTGGGCGGGTAGAAGTACTCCCGCCAGGCCGTGATCTTTTCGTCGTGCACCTCGTAGGCCCCCATGACCGGCCAACTCGTGTTTTTGCCACCCAGGATCCAGTGATCACGGCGCTCCATTAGCACCACATTTCCGTCCACCGCTAGATGGCGGATTTCAAGCTCAACGCAAAGTTCCGCGCCCAAAAAATTCCTTCATGATTTTGCCGATGGCATCGCGACCACAGAGCTTCGGATAGGAGGGATCAATATCGAAATGCGCGCCTTCTGCAAAGTGGCTCATGACCTCGTCGACGTCGTTTCGACCCCATGCAGCCATCTCGGCCCGAACGATCTCCTCAGCGCTCATTGTTTCGCCTTCCGCCAGGACTGAATGGATGCGGTCGCCGCGTTCGCGCCGCGAGCAGGAGCGCAACCAGAGGGTAGGGCCGCCTCCTCGATGCCACGATGACTCCCTCAAACTGGGCGTGACTCTAGAACACCCGCTAGATGAGTGGTTAGCTGCGCTCTGCGGTTCATAGACGCCTCATACATCTGCTTAGAGTGTTCTTCGCGTAATCGGTGCCACCATCTGCCGATGACGATGCACCCGGCCCGGCGAATGTGGATGGCCCGCTTATCCGAACATCCATTGGCCGCCGTTGACGTGGATGACCGCACCGGTGATGGCGGCTGACCGCGTCGAGCACAGGAAGGCGACCGCCCACGCCAGCTCCTCGGCCGTTGGCTGTCGCCGGATGGAAATTGCCGGCAGAACTCCTTGGTCCGCTCGGGGGTCACCTCGGGGTGGGTCTCCATGTCGCGGATGGTTTCAATGAAGCCGGGAGAGACGTCGTTGACGGTAATGCCGTACTGGCCCAACCCAGAGGCCAGGGACTTGGTCAGGGTGCGTAGGCCGCCCTTGGCGACCGAGTGGGGGACGCGTGTCCAGCCTCCCAGCCAGCCATCCTCCCCGTTGATATGCACCACCCGGCCCCAACCGCGATCGCGCATGCCGGGCACAAACGCTTTGACCAGGTACCAGGATGCGGTGAGTTGCTGGTTCAGGTAGTAGTCCCAGTCCTCATCGGTGATCGTGAAGAAGTCCTTGTACAGCCTGCGGGCTGCGTTGCTGACGTAGATGTCGACGCCGCCGAACGTCTCTGCGGCCGGCGTCCGCATCTGCTCCACGGTTGCCTTGTCGGCGGCGTCGCCCATCACCACCAGCGAGCGGGCGCCGAGACCCTCGGCCTCCGTGGCCACCGCGTCGGCCTCCGCCCGGTCGCTGCGGGTGTTGACAATCACGTTGGCGCCGCGGCCGGCCAACTCGAGTACGATTGCCCGCCCGATATTTCGCCCCGAGCCCGTAACCAACGCCGTCTTACCTGCAAGTCCGAAGTCGTCACTCACATTTGACTCCTTACCTCCTCATCTACCTGGCTTAGCTTCCGCGCATTCGGAAGAAATCTCAAAATGTCCTTCGCGTATTCAGTGTCATCACCAGCTGCGCAATTCGCGGCCACGACAGGCGGCTCGTGTCGGCGGCCTCCCGTTGGAACTCGCCGCTGACGGCCCGGATCACCTGGAACCCGTCTAGTCTTGTTCGCCAATAGTCTGAACGTACGTTTTGCCATAGGGATAGAAGAGTTCCTTTCGGCCTTCCTTCCATGCCGCTTTGAGTTCGGGCAGAGTAATGTCCCAGTCCGGCCTGCATTTCTTGAGAACAGCGCGGAGGTCTTGGCGGAGTTCTTCCACAGTCGGCCTGCCAAAGAACCAGTAGCCGTTGTAGACCGCATAAATGACCAGACCGGGCTCGAGGACAATCACGTGGGGAACCATTGGATTGTGGGCGGGATCCGTGTACTCGGCGATGTCGAGGTCCTTTTGGACTTTGCGCCCCGCATCGGAGAGGAAAGGCCAATGGGCGCCCACTCCGGTGCGATATTCATTCGTCTCCGTGATATTGTCGGTGCTAATCGTCACGAGCCGGCAATAGGCAACTTCGAGTTCCCGATGGAGTTGCACAAGCCCTTCCGCTTGCCGTCGGTCTTTGGGGCAATACCCTCCGCGGCTGAGGACGAGAACCATGGGATGTTGTCCTTGCAATTCGGAAAGCTTCCTCCGTTTCGCAGTGTGGTCAGAGAGCTCATAGTCGGGAAAGATCGCTCCAGGAACAATGTCAGGTCGCATGGGATCCCCTCAGCTGGATACGGCGTGGCACGGTTTAAGTATCGATCGGTAGACGGTGTCACTACCGGCGTTCAATACCGAGCGGAGTTGGCACGGAAAAATATGGCGCTGACAATCCCGGTTCGGCGCGGTGGCCGAGGCGGATACTCAAGAGTCATGACTGCCAACAGCGATGTGTGTGCTGTCGGATGCCCGCATCGCGGAGATGTCACCCCCTGAACGCCGCGACTTGATTCAGCGACTGCAGCGTCCGCTTGACGAAGTGCATCCACCGTCGATCGCGCGTCGCATGCGGCGGAATCGGTTGACCTTGATGGTGGGCGGCGCGATCGGGTTGATCGCGTGGATCGTCTACCTCGGCTTCACCCTGCCAGCGACCTATGTTGCCCAAAATTGGCCGGCTGTGTGGATTGGCTTCGACTCTCCGCTCATCGCGTTCATGGCCGCGACCGCGGTACTTGGCTGGATGCGTCGCCAGCTGCTGGTGCTCCCCGCGTTCACGACGGGGATTCTGCTGATCTGTGATGCCTGGTTCGACGTCCTGACCGCCGGCTCCGGGCGAAATTTGGCTGTCCCGGTGCTGACTGCCGCCCTCGGCATCCTGCCGCTCGCGGTGGTCATGATCACTGGCGCGGTCCGGATCCTGCGAGTGACAGCGATACGGCTCTTTTTATCGACCCCGGGATGCCGCTGTGGCGCGTGCCGTTGGTGCCGTAACCGGGCCGGGCGCAGCGCCTCGTGGCTGAAACGTTCTTTGGCCAGTCGGTATCACGATTCGCTGAAAACGTCGCGCGGCCCGCGCGGAATACATGTATTGGCCGCACCTGTACTGCCGCGCGGCTTGACTCTCGTGTCGACCCGCGCGGGTCACAAGCTTGAACATGGCCGCTGGTTCTCGACCCCGACAACCAACTCCTGACACTCACGGGCTAGCCGCTGGCACAAACCGCTTCCTCGCTAGAATGTTCTTCGCGCAATCGCTCCCACCACCTGCTCAAGACCTGCTATACCGGGCCCAATGGTTGGCGGGATGGTCAGGAGCCGGACGGCACCCTGGTGTGGACATCGCCGACGGGACATGAGTACATCACCAAACCCGCTGGCAGCCTGCATTTTCCGGTGCTGGCCATCCCGGCAGGGACGCTAACGCTGCCTACCAACCATACGCAATCGTGGACTCATGATGCCGCTGCGACGACGAACTCGAGCCGAGGACCGCGCCGCCCGCATCAGCTGGGAGCGCGGTATCCACGAAGCCCGAATGGCGGCCTGTACTTTTCGGCCGATCCGCCGCCCTTCTAGAAGGGCCACGCGCCCGCGTTGGTCTTGTACTTCCCGTTGAGCTGACTGCAGAAGTCGTCAGCGGTGCCGGCGAACAAGATGTAATACGCCTCGCCGCCCCGATTTTCGAAGGAGTTGGGAGTGGTCCAGCCGTTGTCGCACATCGAAGTCTGAGTGCCGGCCGTGGGCCTGCGCCAATTGGTTTTGGCACAACTCGCAAGAGCGTCGACGTTCGGGACGGAGCTCTTTGAAGCGACCAGCATCGCGCCGCCCCACTGGCCGTCGTTGCGTCGGTAGGCCCGCGCCCCGAATCCGGCATTGTTGGTCTGGCATGCCAGCGCCCGGCGCAGTAGCCCGAAGGGTGCTGCGAGCTGCGGGTTAGCTACCGCGGCGGCAGCGGTGATGAACGCAGCCGCGTCCGAGCCGTCTACCTCTTGGACATTCGGATTGCCGAGGCTGGTCAACTGCTGCGAGATCCCGGCATTGTTTCCGCCGCCGATGATCGCTCCACCCCCGCCGGATGTCATCGGGGGCAGCGTGACGCTGGGATCGGCGGTCGCCGTGGGCGTGCCGACCAAGGTACTCAGCGATAGCGCCCACGCCGCGATACCCGCGCCAATCCGAACTGCCATAGCTCCCGAGACTATCGCCCTACAGCAGGTGCGGGTAGTCTGCGCGGCGGCCATCGGCGACCAACGAGCTGAGCACCTGGCGAGTCTGCAATCGGATGTATTCGTCGACGGTGTAGATCGGCCCGAAGTGCCAGTGCTTGAGCGCCCAACCGTGTGCCATCAGCATGATGTTGAAAACGGTGAGATCGACATCGACGTCGCGGAATACGTCGTCGGAGATACCGGTCTCGATCGCCGCGCGCAGCGGTGCGGCAGTGGCGATTTCGAGTTCCTTGATCTGGGTGCGACCGGCGGGCCCCAGTGTCCGGCTCTCCCGGTAGGTCAGCACCACCCCGTTGAGGTTCTCGTCGACGATCTGGATATAGCGACGGATCCCGGCCGCCAACTGTTCGACCACATCGTCACCGGCGGCATCCATCACCGGCGAGAGTTGGTCGCGGAACACATCCAGGATTCGGACGATCGTCGCAAGCAGCAGGTCTTCCTTACCGCCAAAGTATTTGTAGAGCAAGCCGACACTGACATTGGCCTCGGTGGCCAGGTCCTGCATGGACATCTGGTGGAACCCGGTCTTGCCCATGACTTTGATCGCGGCATCGAGTACCTGACGGCGCCGCGAACTGGCCCGCGCCGCGCGAACTGCCTCCTCGACGGGACGGTCGCTGTAGTCGGTGGCCATGCTCACCTCAGATGCCTAAGTCCTTGGCGATGATCGTCTTCATGATCTCAGTGGTGCCGCCATAGATCGTCTGAATGCGGGCGTCGACAAACGCACGCGACACGCTGTACTCGCGCATGTAGCCGTATCCGCCGTGCAATTGCAGGCAACGATCGGCGGTACGCACCTGCAGATCCGTGGTCCACCACTTGAGTCGCGCAGCACGCGCGGCCGTCAGGTTGCCGGTGAGGTGCTCGGCAAGGCAATCTTCGAGATACGTCCGCGCGATATCGAGTTCGGTCGCCAGTTCGGCGAGCACGAATTGACTGTTCTGGAAGCTGGCGATCGCTGCGCCGAATGCCTTGCGTTCGCGGACATAGTCGAGTGTCTCGGCCAATATGCCCTCGGCGGCAGCCACCGCGCCCACCCCCAGCGCGAGCCGCTCCTGGGGCAGGTTTTTCACCAGCTGATAAAAGCCCATGCCCTCTTGTTCGAGCAGATTGTCGACCGGCACCCGCATGTCGGTGAAGGTGAGCTCGCTGGTGTCCTGTGCATGCAAGCCGATCTTCTCGAGGTTGCGGCCGCGATGAAAACCCGGTGTGTCCGCGTCCGCCACCAGCAGTGACAGGCCCTTGTGGCGATCGGGAGAGGTGCGTACCGCGATGACGAACAGATCACCGCTTTGCCCGTTGGAGATAAACGTTTTAGCGCCGTCGACGACGTAATGGTCGCCATCACGCATCGCCGTGGTGCGGATCCCGGCCAGGTCGCTGCCGGTGCCTGGTTCGGTCATGGCGATGCCGAGCACCGTCTGGCCGGTCACCACACCGGGCAGCCAACGTTGTTGTTGCTCGGGTGTCGTCAGATCGGTGAGATAGGGCAACACGACATCGTTTTGCAGCGTGAACGCGATAGCCTCGGCCGCCGCACCGGCGCGCTGCAGTTCATCGATGACGATCGCGTTGTAGCGAAAGTCGTTGACTCCGGGGCCGCCGACGTGCTCGGGCACCGAAAAGCCGAGCAGACCGAGCTTTCCGGCTTCGATGAACAGCGAGCGATCCCATTGGCCATTTCGCTCCCAGATCTCGTGCGAAGGGAGGACGGTCTGTTGCACGAAATCGCGTACCAGTTCCCGGAATTGGTGATGCTCGGATGTGTATTCCAGGTGTGCGGCCATCGGGTGCTCCTGTCAGCGGAAGGCGTCGCTACCGGTGAAAGCCTGGCCGAGCACGAGCTGGTGCATCTCGGGTGTGCCCTCGTAAGTCAGCACCGACTCCAGGTTGACCATGTGCCGGATGACGGGATATTCCAGCGATATCCCATTGCCGCCCAATATTGTTCGAGCAGCTCGGCAGATTTTGAGCGCCTCGCGGGTGTTGTTGAGCTTGCCGAAGCTGACCTGTTCCGGACGCAGCCCGACGCTGTCCTTGAGGCGGCCGAGGTGCAGCGAAAGCAACTGACCCTTGTGCAGCTCGACCGCCATGTCGACGAGTTTTGCCTGGGTCAACTGGAATCCGGCGATCGGACGGCCGAACTGGGTGCGTTGCGTGGCGTAATCGAGGGCGGACTGCCAGGCCGTCCGAGCCGCTCCCATTGATCCCCAGATAATTCCGTAGCGCGCCTCGGACAGGCAGGACAGCGGCCCTTTGAGCCCTATTGCCTCCGGCAGCATCGCGTCGGCGGGCACTCGTACGTCGTCGAGCACCAGTTCGCTGGTGATCGAAGCCCGCAGCGACAGCTTGTGGTGGATGGTGTTCGCGGTGAAGCCGGGGGTGTTGGTGGGGACAATGAACCCGCGGGCCCCGTCATCGGTGGCAGCCCACACGATCGCGACGTCGGCAACCGAGCCGTTGGTGATCCACATCTTGCGGCCATTGATCACCCAATCCGAAACATCTTGCCGCGCACGGGCTTTCATCGCGGCGGGATCGGATCCGGCGTCGGGTTCGGTCAACCCGAAACAGCCGAGCAGCTCGCCGGCGGCCATGCCGGGCAGCCACTGCTGCTTCTGCTCCTCGGAACCGAAGTTCCAGATCGCGAACATTGCCAGCGATCCCTGCACCGAGACCATCGACCGAATGCCGGAGTCGGCGGCCTCGAGTTCCGTGCAGGCCAGACCGTAGTGCACCGCGGAGGCGCCGCCGCACCCGTAGCCGTGCAGGTGCATGCCCAGCAGGCCGAGCTCACCGAACTGCTTGGCGAGTTGGCGAGCAGGAAGGTCTCCGATCTCGAACCACTCCGCGACGTACGGGGTGACGTGTTCTGCGCAGAACTTCCTGACGGTGTCGCGCACCGCGATCTCGTCGCTCGACAGCGATGCGTCGAGGCCGAGCGGGTCGTATCGGTCGAAGGCGGGAGGTGCTTGGTTGCTCATAGGGCCAGCCTGCCACTAACCGGCCCTTAACCGGCCATCGTGAGGCCACCGCTGACGCTGATCACCTGTCCGGTGATGAACGACGCGGCATCGGAGGCCAAGAACAGTACCGGTGCCGCGACCTCTTCTGGCCGGGCCAGACGGCGGAACGGGATCGCTTTGACCAGCGCCTCTTTCAGCTTCTCGGGCTGTGCGTGGAACAGCGGTGTGTCGGTTGGGCCCGGGCACACGCAGTTCACCGTGATCTGATGGCGGGCCATTTCCCGGGCCAGCGACTTGGTCAGCGCGATGACGCCGCCTTTAGCGCCAGCGTAGATGGATTCACCCGCGCTGCCGACGCGGCCGGCGTCACTGGCCAGGTTGACCACGCGTCCGCCGGCATGCGTCTCGATCATCGCGGGCAGGAACGCGCCGCAGACATGCACCGGACCCAGGTAGTTGATCGCCACGACTTTGGCCGCGAACTCTGGTGTGGCATTGAGGAATTGGTCGGTGCGGTCCCAACCTGCAGCATTGACCACGATATTGGGCACGCCTACCTCGTTGTGTGTCCGGTCGCGCAAGGTGTCGACCTGGTCGGGGTCAGCGACATCTACCGGCAGCGCGGTGATCAGCTCGGGACGCTCTTTGGCGGTGGCCGCTGCCGCCGACTCGTCGAGATCGGCGGCGATGACCTGGTCACCCTGGGCGGCGAATGCCAGGGCGATCGCCTTGCCGATACCCGATCCGGCACCGGTCACCACCGCAAGCCTGCCGGGGCGTGAATGCGTATTCATTTCTAGCGAATGTAGGTTCACCGCGGCTGTCTGGTCAAGGACTTGCGACCCAGCCCGGTAGTCTCGCTGCATGCAACGGCTGGCGTGGCTGAGCTCGATAGTCACAGACGTCATCGGCGTGCTGGCATTCTGCGCCGTCGGGCGCCGCAGTCACGACGAAGGACTCAGTGTCACCGGCATCGCAACAACGGCATGGCCGTTTCTCACCGGAACCGTGATCGGGTGGCTGGCGTCCCGGGCCTGGCGGCGTCCGATGGCCGTGCTTCCCACCGGAGTGGTCGTCTGGCTGTGCACGGTGGCGGTGGGGATGCTTTTGCGCAAAGTCACTTCAGCCGGTGTGGCGGCGAGTTTCGTACTGGTGGCGGCATCGGTCACCGCGGTTCTATTGCTCGGTTGGCGAGCGGTCGCTGGGCTGACCCAGCGGCGCCGCTCCAATGTCTGACCAACGATGGCACGGGCAGACAACGAAAGCTGGGATCCGACCACCGGCATAGGAGTGACCGCGACATTCTGTGCTGCCGCGAGGGCGGTAGGTACCAATAAAGGGATCATCAACGATCCGTTCGCCGAGCCGATGGTTCGCGCTGCGGGCGTGGATTACTTCACCCGGGCGGTCGACAACGCGCGGTATGCGGCTGATGGCGGCCACGACCCCGTGATGACGGGGTTCATCGATATCCTCGCGGTGCACACCCGGTTCTTGGACGAATTCCTCGCCGCCGCCGGACGGGCGGGCATTCGCCAAGCCGTGATCCTGGCGTCTGGTCTGGACACTCGGCCGTACCGGCTGTGGTGGCCGCCGGGCACAACTGTGTATGAGATCGACCAGCCGCAAGTCATTGATTTCAAGACTCAAGTGCTGCGCGAGCTGGGTGCCGAGGTGACGGTCAACCGTTGCGCGGTCGGTATCGATCTTCGCCAGGATTGGCTGGCGGCGCTGCGGCGGGTCGGTTTCGATGATGCTCAACCCACGGTGTGGATTGTCGAGCAGCTGCTCGTTGGGTACCTACCGCCCGACGCACAGAACCGGTTACTGGACGGTGTCACGGCGCTGAGCGCCGCCGGCAGCCGCTTCGCCGCCGATCACATGCACACCTGGACCCCGCCGCAGCTAGAGGCAGGGCGGGCGTTTGTCGACGGCTGGCGGCAACAAGGCCTGGACGTCGAGCTGGCCTTCCCGACCTTCCCGGGCGAATACCGCTATGTCCCCAACTATCTGAAGGCCCGCGGCTGGGAGACCGTCGAGCGGAACGTCGTTGAGTTGTGCAGCGTCATGGGGCTGGCCAGGCTGTGGCGTGGCAACCCCGACGAACTGGCGGTCTTACCCGGATATGTCACCGCCACGCGGGTTGAGTCGGCCAGGAATGCTTCCACGCGGCGAGCGTTAGACGTTAGGTGATGCAGCTTGAGTTCGTGGCGGCTACCCACGACGACGCGCTGGCGCAGCCACTGCTGGCCGAGCTGGCCGCCGAGTATGCGTTGCGATACGGCGGCACGCCGGAGGCGCATTTGGCCTGGCTGCCGGTGCCGGCTGCCGAGTTGGCGGCGCCGGACGGCGGCTTGCTCATCGGCGTACTGCGCGGTGTGCCGGTAACCGGCGGTGCGTTTCGGCGCTTCGACGCCGACACCGCCGAGCTGAAGCGGATCTGGACCGACAGCGCACATCGGCGCCGCGGATACGCGAGGGCGCTGCTGGCGGCGCTGGAGGCGGAGATCGCTGCGCGGGGGTACCGGCGGCTGTACCTGATCACCGGCAATCGTCAACCCGAGGCCGAGGCGCTTTACGACGCGACGGGCTACACCCGCATCGCCGCCGAGCCGCTGCCGGACTGGGGGCCGTTTCGTCCGATCGCCTTCGAAAAGTGGCTGGTATGACGGGTCAGTTCCATTTGGGCGTCGCGTTGGACGGATACGGTTGGCACCCACAGGCATGGCGGGCCACGCCGGCCCCAGTATCCCGGCACCCCGCCACCCCGTCGGTGCTCAGCGGTCGGTACTGGGCCGAGTTGGCGGCGACCGCCGAACGCGGGCTGCTCGACTTCCTCACC
>DASXMA010000375.1:0-14036 GCA_036495965.1 Mycobacterium sp. | reverse complement strand
CGACGTTCCAGTGCGACGGCGCAGCAAGCTGCTCCTCATCGACGCGGTCGGTGGGGATCGCCAGCTGGGAGGTGTCATACAGCAGGTTGTTCAGCAGGATCTGGCTGGGCAACATCGGCAGGAACGGCAAGATGGCTGACGCCGCCGCGGCGCTGAACATGTTTCCGAAGTTGCTCGACGTGCCCATCAGCACGTACTTGATGGTGTTGGCGAAAATTCGCCTGCCCTCGGCCACCCCGGTGGCCAGAACACCCAGGTCTTTCTCGAGCAGGATGACGTCGGCGGCGTCCTTGGCCACATCGGTGGCGGTGTCGACGGAGATGCCGACGTCGGCGGCGTGCAAGGCCAGCGCGTCGTTGACCCCGTCGCCGAGGAACCCCACCGAGCGGCCGGTGCGTCGCATCGCGGTGATGAGCCGCTGTTTCTGCTCGGGCGAAACGCGGGCAAAGATGGTGTGGTTCTTGGCGGCCCCGCCGAACTCGGCGTCGCCGAAATGCTCCATCTGCGCGCCGGTGATCTTGCCCTTGGACACCAAACCCAAATCGGCGCAGACCTTCTCGGCGACCTGCGCATTGTCCCCGGTGGCGATCTTCACCTCGATGTTCAGCGCGGCCAGCTGGGCAAGGGATTGGCGGGCGGCGGCCTTGGGCTCATCGGCGAACACGCAGAACCCGGCCAGCATCAGCTCGGATTCGTCGGCGGCGGTGATCGTGGCTAGGTCCGGCGCCGGTTTGGCCGCCACGGCAACCACCCGCCGCCCGGCGGCGAACAACCCGGCCAGGGTCTGCTGGGCGTTCTCCGGTGTGCCCTGGCAGCGCGCCAGCACCTGCTCGGGTGCGCCCTTGACCACCAACAGCCGCTTGCCGTGGTCATCGACCAACGCCGACGTCGCCCGCCGAACGTGGTCGAACGGCAACAGCGCGACGCGGTCAACCTCATCGCCGACGAGCTGAGACGCACCCGGGTGCTCCCACAGCGCGGCATCCAACGGGTTGGCCGTGGCGCCGCCGGCGGCCGGATCGACGTCGCAGGCCAAAAGCCCCAGCCGCAGCACCGAATCACTGTGATCTCCGGCCGGGGTGACGGTATCGACCAAGCTGATGCGGCCCTCGGTCAACGTTCCGGTCTTATCGGTGACCAGGATGTCGATGTCACCCAGGTCTTCGATGCACACCAGGCGTTTGACCAGCACCTTGACCTTGGCCAGCTGCCGCGAGCCGGTCGCCAGGCTGCTGCTGACCACCGCGGGCAGCAGTTGCGGGGTGATTCCCACCGCGATAGACAGCGCGAACAGCGCCGACGTGATCAACGGCCGGTGCTGCATCAGGTTGGTGACCAAGATCAGCACGATCAGCGCGATCGCCACTTTCAGCAGCAGGTAGGAGAACCGGCGCAGGCCGGCCTGAAAGTCGGTCTCGGGTGCCCGTTCAGTCAAACCCGCGGCGATCCGGCCGAACTGGGCGTCTTTGCCGGTGGCGTAGACCACCGCCAGTCCCTCGCCGGAACTCACGATGGTGCCCATGAACGCCACGTCGCTCATATCGGTCAGCGCCGCAGCTGCAGGCACCGGCGCGGGTGACTTCTCTGATCCCGTCGACTCCCCCGACAGGATGCTCTCATCGCATTCCAACGCCGTGGTCTCGATCAACCGGACGTCCGCGGGCACGGCCTCCCCCAGTGAGAGCCGGATCACATCACCGGGCACCAGGTTGGTGACGTCGACATCGAGGAATGCCTCGTCGCGGCGCACGACCGCGGTGTGATGGACCTGGGAATGCAGCGCCGCCGCCGCCTTCTCGGCGCGGTACTCGTTGACAAAGCCCAGCCCCACACTGGCGGCCAGGATCACCCCGATGATCACCGCGTCGGTGTGATCGCCCAGGAAATACGACGCGGCCGCGGTGACGGCCAACAGGATGAGCACAGCGTTTTGGAATTGGCGGCCAAGCACCGCCCGGGCGCTCACACGATGGGTGCGAATTGCGTTCGGGCCGAACCGCGCCAAGCGTTCGGATACATGCGCACTGGACAACCCGGCCGCGGAGGTGTCCAGCCAGCCCAGCACCTGCTCCACCGGAGCGGCGGCCACCGCGTCAGCCGTCAGCGCCTCGGTGATCGCCCCGCTAGATGGCGTAGATGTTGTCGACATGCCAGGGCCTTCGCTGTGATCGTCTGGGAAGTCATCGTCGGCGACGTGATCGTCTCGCTGCTCACCGCGCCGACGTAGGGCCTAAAGTCATCCCTTATCGGGTGACTCGAGTACGTTGCCGCGAGTTAACGGTGCATTCACTCTTGTCGCTGTTGAACTGGATCGCCGATGCCCATCGGGGGCGGCGCACTGGCGGCCGTGAGCAGGCCGATCCGTTTGCTGGTTTGAGCTGGTCGATGGACCTACCCGCGGCTTTAACGTAGGTCGCCGACATGTCGATCGCGACGAACTCGATGTTGGCCTTCCACGCCTCCTCACGGTTGTCGAGCCAGTCGGTCACGGGCTTCGCCGCACGCCCGTTGACCTGCACCAACAACCCACCCGCGCCCGTGATGTCGACCAGCCCGGTATCCCAGCGGTCCACCCACCGGCGGACACCGGTCTTAGAACAGTTCTCCCACTTGGCCTTTCCACGGCGGGTTTCGTCGATCCCTAACACGGTCACGCCCTCGGGCTCGGCGGCCAGGGCCGGGTCCGCGGTGGCGATCACCGCGTCATGACAGGTGTTCCACGTACATCCGTACGCGGCGCCGACGGCCTTGACCGAGCGGTCGTCGTCGAGGACCGCCAACGCCATCTCGCGCTTGGCCCGCACCGTCATCCGAGCCCGCGGCGGGACCGACGGCGTCGACTCCGTGAACGACTTCCGCTTACAGGAGGTGTCGGTGCACCACCATTTCCGCTTCAGCCACACGATCCGGGGGATGTCTGGGCCGATCTTGATGTCGCGGGGCCGGGTGGTCGCCCATCCCTTCGACCGAGACGACCGGGGCCGTGCACCCAGGGCACACTCCCACCCAATCGACGGCGGTCGGGACGTGGATGGTGCGGGTTCGGTCGACATCGACGTGCTCGGACTCGACGACGACACCGTCGAGTCCGAGCAGCAATGAACCACTAGTCTGGGGCATGCTCGCGCCTTTGCTTCTGGATGCGTGAAGAACGCCCAATTCACGAGGGCGCGAGCCCTTAATCGGTCACCGACACGATCCGAATCGGTCACACCAGACCCCCATCAAGTCGGAAGAGCCACAAACGTTGGGGTGGACCAGGGCGGCAGTCAAGTCACGCGGATGGCGATACGGTCGAGCTTGCCAATGTCCGGTTTTTTGCGGTTTACCGTCGGCGAGGGCTATTCGATCAGGCCGTCGTCGACCGTATGTCGCCGCTTGAGCTGCTCGGAGGCACTGTGGGCGATGCCAGCCGCCGGGAAGATCGCTGGCCGGAACCGGTTGTCCGCGGCGATGTAATGCACGTGTTGTGGCGGCAGCATTTCACGGTTGACTGGGCCGCCCTATTCGTGTCGCGGACCAGTGTTGATCGCGTGCTGGCTGGTCTGTTCATATAGTCCGGCCATGGTGATCACTACGCCGACCCAGATCAGTCCGAGCAGCCAGCCGGCGATCACGTCGCGGGGATAGTGCACGCCCAGGTAGATACGGGAAAAGCCGACGACCGCGATGATGATGACCGCGGAGGTCCACGTGACGATTCGGGCGCTTGTGGATCGGATGATCCAGCGGTCGAGCGCCCATTTCGAGAGGACCCCGGCGGTGGTGATGCCCATGGCGGTGTCCGGACGGAAACGAATAGCCGTCGGCGGCCACCACCGCGTAGGGCAGCGGCGGGCGTTGCCGATGCACAACAAGTTTGACCACCGTATCGGCGAGGGCAAATCCGGCGATTCCCAGCACGGCGACCACGACCGGCAACCAACGGCGGGTCCGCCAAGCGACGACCGCGCAGACGACGATGGCTGCCGCGCGCGCCGGCTGAAACGGGGCTGCCCACGATGCTGACTGCGCGCATTACGGTCGTCAGCACCGGTTGGCGGTGATCGGCCAGCCACGCCACGGCGAGCCGGTCGACCGCTGCGATGCCTTCACCTTCGCAGACGCTGTCCAACACGTCGGCAAATAGCGCGGCCAACCCGCACAGAACGATGGCGCCGATGGCTAGTGTCGCCGACGGCGGACCAAGCATTCTCGCCCGCTCGCGTAGTCGAGCGTGCAACCGGCCGTCGGGTGCGCGATCAGCCACGCCGCGCCCACACGCCGTCACCCAGAACAACCCGAGGACATAGCGGCCAAACACGATTCCGACAGAGATGCTGGGGATGCTGAGTACTGCACCGGCGAACGCTAGGGCGTAGCTTAGCTGGCGGAACCGGCCAACCGCTCCACGCCGCGCTCCACGGCCTCAGCTTCCTTGCGCATCCCACACCGGCGCGGTGGCCGATCATGATTCATCGAGTGTGGGAAACACTAGTTCGGCAACCAAGATCTGCAGGGCCGCGGCGACCGGGATCGCCACCAGGGCGCCAACCACGCCCAGCAGCGCCGCGCCGATGAGAACGGCCACCACGGTGACACCTCCGGGGACCTTGACCGCGCGGCCGATGATCTTCGGCGTCAACAGGTAGTCCTCGGCCAGGCGGAATGCGATGTAGAAACCGACCGTGGCGACGGCGACCGGGATCGACACTGTCAGCCCCACCAGGGCGACCACAAAACCGCCGACCGTGGAACCGTAGGGGAACAGATCTGCAATCGCGACGAAAACGCCGAGCAGCATGGGGTATGGGACATCCAAGGCGAAGCACCACACAGCCGTCGCTGCCCCGGCGATGACCGACGTGAGCACGTTACCGAACACATAGTCACCGACCTTGGCCATGATCTCGTCACCGATAAGTATCGCGCGCGGCCGCCGCGAGTTCGGGACGAACCGATAGAGCATTGCCCGGATCCGGCGCATACCGGCCAGGAAGTAGACGGTCAGGACCGCGACGATCCCCAAGTGTGACACCGCCCCGAACACTGACTCGCCGGCCCTGACAAATCCTCCGACCGCGGAAGAGCCCGAGCCGTGGATCAGATCGGTGATCCGTTGTTGCACATGGAACCGATCGTTGATCCTGCCGATCACCGAGGAGTGGTTCTGGGCCTCCTGCAGATAATGCGGCGCCTGCTCGATGAACTGGCGTGCTTCCTGCACCAGCGGGGGAATCGCGGCCGCCAGAGCACCCGCGACGATACCCACCACCACGACCATGACCAGGCTGACCGCCGCCCACCGCGGAACTTTCCGGTTCACCAGAGACGACACGGCGGGCTCCAGTCCCAGCGCGAAGAACAACGCCGCGCCCACCAACACCAGAACCGACGATGCGGAGCCCAGGACACGCACCGCCCCATACGTGACCGCCACACCGGCGGAAGCCGTCAGGCCGACGACGAAGGGGGAACGCCGAGGGAACGGTTGGCCCCGGGTGCCGAGGGGCTGTTCATCCGAACGCATCTGCGCCGCAACCTGTTCGGCAGCGGCGATTGCGCCTTCATCGTCGCTGTGAGGTCGAGCCAAGCGGCGGTGATGGCCCTGATCGGCAAGAGCGTGGTCGATGTGCTGACCGTTCCTGGCGTTAGCCATTTTCCAAACCCCGTTCATCAGTCGGGAGATACCTGCCGCGCAGAGACTCCCCTCTACAGTGACGCCGCGGTATCGCCGCCGGGGGCGAATGCCGCAGCCGGTTTCCCACCGGTTCTGTCGGCAGGGACAGGCGCGAACAGATCATCGTGTCCTCATGGATGTCACCGACGGCATAGATTGAGTCGTGAGGCGGTGGCGGCCGGCAGAGTCACGTGGCATCCGGCAGATCACCGCCCTCTGCGCGACCAAAGCGCTGTCCAGCGCTTGGCCTAGCATCCCGCATATGAGTCCAAGCCAAGCCCCCGACGTCGAGGTCTGCCGCGACCGCGTACGCCGCGCAGCCCAAATCCGTGACGCGATCGGCAGCGAGTGGAGCGATTACATGGGCCACCAACCTCGCCGATTTGCCTTATTGCCAGGCGGAACTGACCTAGTCTGTTTCTGCTGGTCAGGATGGCCTTGAGGCGCCGGATTGGGCCACCTGGAGCACCTGTTCTGAAAGTTTGGCACTATTTTGGCCCTAGAGAATCCCTTGGGTCGCGTGAGGATTGGCTGCGTGACGGCGGGCGTTCCACCGCGTTACATGTAACATCGCCGTATGGCATCCACCCGCGACCGCGTACGGCAGTATCGCCAACGACTGCGCCAACAAGGCTTGCGGCCGATTCAGATCTGGGTTCCCGACGTGAACGCCCCCGAATTCGTCCGCGAGGCACACCGCCAATCGGCCCTCGTCGCCGCCAGCGATGAGGATCGAGACGACCAAGCCTTTGTCGATGCGGTGTCCTCCGACTGGGACGACGACAACTAACGTGCGACGGGGCGACATCTACACCGCCGCGGCCCGAGGTGCCTACAGCGGCAAACCTCGGCCGGTCGTCATCATCCAAGATGACCGTTTCGACGCAACCGCCTCGGTCACCGTTATCCCGTTCACCACAAGTCCGGTCGAAGCTCCGCTGCTGCGACTTCCCGTGCGGCCTTCCGACACAACCGGTTTGACGCGGTCTAGCCAGCTGATGGTCGACAAGGTGACAACGATTCCGCGCACCAGCCTCATCCACCGCGTCGGCCGTTTGTCAGACTCTGACGTCGTCGCACTTGACCGTGCACTTGTAGTCTTCCTGGGACTTGCGGTCTAGCCGGCCGCGAACCGTCAGCGCGCCCGGGGCCTCGCTGACCACGGCAGGCAGGTGCGTCGCCACAATCATTACCTCCGCGAGGTAGGAACGTCACTCCTAGCGCGCGGCAACGACGGCCGATCAGTTCGTTGCCCACGGTTCGGTTGAAACCGACCAGCCCACTTGACAGTAAATAGCGGTAACACGTTTCCGCAGGTCGTGGTCAGTGCGTGGTTGGTTTGCGCGTAGGACGTGCACAGACGCGCAGGTCGTTCACCACCGCGCATAACGTGTGGTCCCATAATGGTCCCCAAGTGCCGCGTCCATCGCTACCTTTCGCTGGACCGGCTGCACGGATCGGGTTGATCGGGTGTCCTCAGCATCGCCGGTGCGGCGGGCACTCCTGTCGACGGGCGGCCAGTACCCTTGCCGGTGATCAGCGGCGTTGACAGGCTCGACGCAGCACTGAGGTCAAGCCCCGGTGCGAGGCATATTCGAAAGCGATGCTCCCGATGATCCCGATATTGGTGCCGATGGCCCCAGTCATCGACGAGTTGGCCCATGCCGCGCAAGCAATTCGATCAAGTTCTCAGTTTCGGCTCTGCGGGACCGAGCTCAGGTCTGCTGACGCTGACAGTAGAAAGGGAGAACGCCATGACGGGGACGCAACCGGTAATTGGTGACTCGGCTGCAATCGTCCACGATTCCGAGTACTACATCCTGGAGGCTCAGCACGGCGAGCGGTGGGCCGCCGAGGACACGACCCTCGACGCCAGACTGGCCGCGCTGAGTGAGAAGTTCGGCACCCCGCCCAACATCATCCACGTGATGTGGGATGACACCCCGGTTGGCGACGTTGGCATTCCGGCCCTGCAGAAGGTGCGCGGGTATGAGACGCCGAACATGAATCGGATGGCGGCTGAGGGCATCAACTTCATGCGCATGTATACCGAGCCGTCCTGCACGCCCACCCGCGCCGCGTGCCTGACGGGGCGCCATCCGGTGCGCAACGGGATGTACAACGTCGGCTTTCCGTTCGAGTATGGCGGTTTGCCTGCCTCAGAAATCACCATGGCCGAGGTGCTCTCCGAAGCCGGCTACGCGACCGCCTTCTACGGCAAGGCCCACTTGGGCGATATCGAAGCCAGCTACCTCAGCAAGAGGGGCTTCGACGAGGCCCTGTGGATGCCGTACAACCAGCTGACGAGCCTCTATACGCATCCGGGGCAGATGGCGGCGCTGACGCCGGGCGTCATGTACCCCGAGATGTATCCCCCAGATCCCTACGACATGGATCCCGGTGGGCGCCCGACGGGGTTCGTCTTTGCCCTCGAGGGCAAGAAAGGCGCCCCGGTGACCGAGTTCGGGGCCGCGCCCGACCACGCCGACTACGTCAAAATCGAGGGCGAGTGCCAGAAGCGGGCGATCGCGTTCATCCAGAAGAACGCCGCGGCGAAAAAGCCGTTCTACTTCGCCTACTGGCCGGTGGCCATGTCCTTCCTCGGATTCCCAAATCGGTTGACCAGCAACGGCGCCGTCTTGCCCGAGGCGCTCGCCCGCATCGACGTGTTTATCGGCGCGCTGATGGAGGAGTTGAATCGGCTTGGAATTGCGGAGAATACGCTCGTTGTCATCATGGCCGACAACGGCCCGATGACGCATGGGACCGCCGCCGGCCAGGGCTTCAACGAGACGCTGTACCGGGGCGGCAAGGGCGATTACCTCGAAGGCGCGGTGCGCGTACCGGCGATCGCCTGGTGGCCAGGCACTATCGCGCCGGGGCAGACGGTCGGCGACATCGTCCACGCCACCGACCTGTTCACCACCTTCGCGCGCGTCGGCGGCGCGACGAAAGGCATCCCGACCGACCGCATCATCGACGGCGTAGACCAGACGGCCCTGCTACTGCACGGCGACGCCCACGGCCGTCGCGACTACGTCTTCATCTACACCGGCCCGATTCTGGCCGCCACGGTCAAGGGCCGCTACAAGCGCATCTGGGTCGGTGAAAAACCCGGTCTCTCCGGCGCGGCGTTCTATGACCTCTACAACGACACCCGCGAAGAAAAGGGCATCATGATTCAAATGTTCCCGGCCAAGGGCATGTTCAACATGATGAAAGCCCGCCACCAACTGTTTATGGAAAGGTATCCGAATACACCGGAACAGCGCGACTGGCCACTCACCGGCATCTCCAACGCCCGCCCTGAGACTCTGGCCGCCGGACGCCCGCGCGTGGACGTCTCCAAACTGCCGCTCGACCCTAAGGAGTTCATCAACAAACTCCCGGACTGGGAAGGCACCGAATTCGACCTCGAAGCAGGTTGACGTCGTTTGCCTATGAACTAAGCGCCGACACGGCGCGAGCTTTGTTGACGAGCACCGAGCGGACCGTCCCAGCCTTGTGGTTGAAGCATCGGATTCGCTTACCGCAGAACTGGCAAAAAGACTGTGGCAGAAGGACTCTCGACAGCGCTTGCGGCGCGGCCCCATGGCGGTTTACCAACTCCCTAGTTAACGTCTGGACGGTGGTGGAACGATAAGTAAACTCAATCCGACAACTTTGGTGAGAGCCCGCGCTAGGGACCCAAACCCCCGTTGTAGGGGTCGTTGGTCATTCGAAAATTCGTGCGCGCGCTGGATTTTCGCGCCGGGAGGCGGACCCGGCGGCGATTGATAATCCGGTCTCCATCAGCCCCGCCAAATCCGGTTGACCCCGCCATACCTGCTCGATGACCAGCCGCGGCTGGCCGCGCGTATCGAGCGGTCCGCCGAGCCGTCGGTTCTGGTCATCCGCAGATACCGGCGATCAATCAACTCGCGGCTGCACATCGTGCCCGCGCTGATTGAAGGGCGAGGACCGGTGCACGCTGCTGATGCACCACGACAATGCGGCCCGCCGCGGCATCGCCGACAACGACGTCTTCCCGGTGAAATCGGCAGCCGACGAGATCAGGGTGCCGCAGATCACCGCTTGTCTGTCACGACATCGGCTGATCGGGCTGTGCCGGTGGGCGAATAGGTCGCGGGTTTCGTGAACACGTCGACCCGACAGCGCGGCGGTCGGCCGGCGGCCCTTAGCGCTCCGCGAGTTCGGCGAGCCTGTCGAGGGAAGCCTGAAGCTTGTCAACCGTGGTGGCGCGGGCGCGCGGTAAGCGCCTCTGATCGGTCAGCCCTGACCAGTCGTAGGTATGGGTGACCCGAGTATGTGCCTCATCGAGGGGCTCGAGCTCCCAGCGCCAGAGATGACCCGGGGGTTCTTGACCGGGTTCCGAGGGCAGCCAGGCGATGCGACGGCCCTCTTCGAATTCCACCACGTGGTTTTCCCGGATGTTGTTGCCGTTGAGGCCGATGGTGAGCGTCATGAGGAATATGTCGCCCGCGGCGCGCACGCGTTGTCCCACGCGAGCTCCGGCCAGGTTGTCGTTGCCATCCCATCGAGGCTGTTGGGCGGGATCGGCGATCAGCTCGAAGATCTGTTGCGCCCCAGACGCAATCTCGCGGCTTGCGCTGACAACGCGACGAACCTCGGTGGTGTCGGCCATGACCCATTCGACCCCGATGGCGGCGGCCGCGGGTGCGATGTCCTTCCAGTCGAACCAGGTGTCGACGGTGAAGGCGCCCGGACGGCAAGCGGCGGCCAGGACGAGGCCGGCCATCTTTTCGGCGATGCGTGCCGTGGTCAGGTAATCGCCCTTGGTCGACAATGTGGTGCTGCCGAAAAGCTGGCCGTCTCTTGATGCGCCGAGCCAGGTCGCCATCGGTTCGGCCGTCGCGTGCTCTATCCGCGGGGTTTTCGGCGGCCGCGGCCGTACCCACGACGCGGGCAGGCGGGCGAGGAGTCCCAGCCGGTCCAGCCACCGGAACATCCGGAACACCCCCTGTTCGGCGAGGGTCACATAGAAGGCGGCGGCGCGGGCGCCAAGGATGGCGGGGTCGATCCAGCGTTCGTCGCTGAGGTCCACCTCAAGACAGGTCAGGCGGCCCAGCCGCGCGCCGAAGTCGAACGTTCGGGTCGCCCTGCGGCTGCCGCTGGTGAGCACGCGATGGCCGAACAGCACGCTCCCGCGGCCCATCGTGGCCTTCAACGACATGGTGCCCGCGTAAAGAACCGTGTCGGCCGCCGGGTACTTGGCGAGCAGGTCTTTGACCGCGATCGCGGTCAGGCCGGAATAGCCTGCGTTGAAAATGGCGGTGCCCTTCGGGTGGGTCACCGATGCCGCCAGCCGGTCGCGGTCGGCCGCGCGGCTGGACGCCATGGTGAGGATCGCCCCACCGTTTTCTAGGACATGGCGCTCGGCGCGGCAGTCCGGATCCTCGACAGCGCTGACGACGACGTCGACACCGCGGCAAGCGGCGGCGAACGTTTCGGAGCGGTCGAGATCGACGCGGCGGAAATCGGCCGCGGTTTCGACACGCCGCCCACCACATAGGACGTTCCAGCCCTCAGCGCGGAATATTTCGGCCGTCAGGCCGCCGAGGACGCCTTGCGCCCCGATCACAAGCACGGTTTTCATTAGGGTTCAGTCCTGTTGGGCGAGTGTGGTGTTGATGAAGGCCGCGATGCGGTCGTTCGCGGTTTTCGCCACCGGAGTCGGGAAGGCAGTGAGGGCATTGAAGCCATGCACGCCGCCCGGATAGACCGCAAGCTCACCGACATTGCCGGCCGTGTTCCAGCGCGCCGCCATGAACAGGCTGTCATCCATCAGCGGGCCGTCGCGATTCGGCCTGGTGCCGCGCAACGGTGCTGCCAGCGAGGTGCGCTGGTTCGAGGCCAACCCGACGTTCGTCCAGCACTGGCTGAACGCCTACCAGGAGGGCGACGAAGTCATCCCTATCTGTCGGGCAAATTTCGGACCTGCTGGGCTACTCGCAGTCTGGCGCATTCTGTCGTGCATTCGCGCGTTGGTATCGAATGACTCCATTCAAGTATCGAAAAAACCAGGAACGGGAGTCGTCATGATGGATGGGAGCACAGGATCGAGTCGACAAATCTGATGCGGATTTGACCTGAACCAACGGCTCGGTCCGCCAACTGGTGGGAGCGGCGCGATAGCCTGCGATCGTGCCTATCCGTGTCCTGATCGCCGAGGACAGCCTTCTCATGCGTGAGGGGATTGAGAAGTTGCTGGGGTTGTCGGACACCGTCGAGGTTGTCGGATCGGTCGGCGACATGCCGTCGCTGCTCGCCGCCGTGGAACGCGACCGGCCGCAGGTGGTGGTGACCGATATTCGGATGCCGCCGACACACACTACTGAGGGCATTTCCGTCGCCGCGCAGCTGCGGCAATCGCATCCCGATGCCGGGGTTGTGGTGTTGAGTCAGTATTCCGATCCGTCTTACGCGATGCGGTTGTTCGAGAACGGATCCGATGGACGTGCCTACCTGCTCAAGGAGCGAGTGCACCGGCGCCAAGACCTGGTGGAGGCCATCGAGGCGGTCGCCGAGGGAAGTTCGGTGATCGACCCCAAAATCGTGGAGGTGCTCATTGCCGCGAGTACCAGGGCGCCGCGCTCGGCCGTGTCACGGCTCAGCCCCCGTGAACTCGAGATTCTTGCCGCAATGGCACAGGGCAAGAGCAACACCGCGATCGCCGAGTCGTTCCGGTTGACCAAGCGGGCGGTGGAGAAACACATCACGGCGATCTTCACCAAACTTGGTTTCGTTGACCCCGCCGAGTGCGAAGCGATCAGCAGGCGGGTGGTGGCCGTGTTGATGTTTTTGGCCGACACCGCCGCATCGCCCTAGAAACAGTCTGCTGACCGCCCTCGGTTTGGTTCTGGTCTGCCAGCGCCCTGGGTGAGAGACAGCCGCCCCTCCGATGTGGTGTCTACCCGCTGTTGGATGGCGCCGCGTCACGGCAGGGTTGGAGAGTGACTCGCTTGCCGCATCGCAAACGGCGTGGCAGACGGGATCATCGTGAGCGACGCCGGCCATGGTGACCCGCGGACCCGGCCGCGCGGTGTCAGTGTTGACGGTTGATGACTATCTGCCGTTTCATGCGATCGCCCGCCGGCTGGTGCACGCGTGTCCCGGGTTTGTCTCGGCCGGCGAAGTCACGTCGGGACGCGAGGCGTGCCGCGCGATCGAAGCGAGCGAGCCTGGGTTGGTGCTGCTAGATGTGCAAATGCCCGACCTGGATGGCATCGCGGTGGCGCGCTGGATTCGACATCGCCACCACAATGTCGTGGTGGTGTTGATCTCCACCGATGAGCCGGCCGGGCTTCCGTCGGCGGCCTTCGGTTGTGGCGCCGCGGCTGTCCTGCGCAAACAGGATTTGAGGCCCAGCGTGCTGGTCGATCTGTGGCGGACCCACCGCCCGCGGTAGGCGACGGCGACGCGCACCGCTACGGCGGCCCGCTGGGGCCTCGGTCGAATCTTGCTGGGTGCGCCAAGAACCCGTGACATCGAGTTTGCGCTGCTAATGTGTGCGCGTCGACGTTGTCGACAACGGCACACTTGCGGGTCCGACCTCGGGTGTGCTTGTCCGAAATCGCAGGGTGACCGCATGATTCCCAAACTGCTCGGGTGTGGCGCTCTCGGTCTGGTTCTGAGCGTGACGTCGGCGGCGGTGGCGTTGGCCAACCAGGGTTCCCCGTGGCGGGTCGCCTCGGCCATCCTTGGGGTTGTCACGGTCACGGTGCCGATGGGTGTGGGTCTGTATCTGTGGCGCCTGGATCCGACCAATCGGATTGGCCGGCTGCTTGTTGTGCTAGGGCTGGCCTGGTTTTTCGTCACCCTGACCGCGTCGGCGGACCCGCTGCTGTATTCCACCGGGCGGGTGGCGGTCTGGCTGGTGGAGCCCGCGCTGATCTATCTCACGCTGGCCTACCCGAGCGGGCACCTGACCCAGCGAAGCCACCGCATCATCGCCCCCGCAGCGTGGCTGATCGTCCTGGTCGGCTTCCTGCCAACCACGTTGGTGGAGAAGCACTTTCCAACCCAGTCGATCTGGGGCACCTGCACGACCGATTGCCCGCGCAACGTATTCGCCATCAACGGGGGCGTCGCCAACTCGGTGGCCACCACCGTGATACCGATGGGGCTCGAGGTGGTGGTGATCGCGTTATTCGCCTCGGTTGTCGCGGCGACCTGGAATCGGCTGCGACGCGGCTCCCCGCTGATGCGCCGCACACTGGTACCGGTGCTCGCGACCCTGTTGCTGCGTTACGTGGCCTACGTGCTGTATCTCGTGTTGCGGCGCAGCGGGGTCAGCCCCGAGGTGCTCGTCCCGGTCGGTTTTGCGATCGCGCTGACCTTGCCCGTTTCGACGCTG
>DASXMA010000374.1:0-7832 GCA_036495965.1 Mycobacterium sp. | reverse complement strand
GTGTTGTTCGCGCTGGGCCGGTTGCCCGGCTGGATCGCGCACTGGCGTGAGATGCACGACGAGGGCGACAGCAAGATCGGCCGTCCTCGCCAGGTCTACACCGGCTACACCGAACGCGACTACGTCGCGATCGACGCACGGTAGAACACGGGTTTCCAAGCGACACAAGCAAAGCCGTAATCACAGAGAAGCCAACACCGCCATCGCGGCGTTGTGGCCTGCGATGCCCGACACGGCTCCGCCGCGGCGGGCACCTGACCCGCACAACATGATGCGCTCGTGCGCGGTGGCGACCCCCCATTGGCGCGCCGGGGTATCCAGCGTGTCGTCGTCGTCCGCGAACGGCCAAGACAATGCACCGTGGAAGATATTGCCTGCGGTCATTGCCAATGTGCGCTGCAAATCCAGGGTGGTCGTCGTCTCGATGCACGGCCGCCCATGTTCGTCACTCGTCAATACATCCTGAATCGGTTCGGCCAAAACGGAATTCAGCGACGCCAGCACCAACTCGGTCAGCTGCTCACGCGCGGCATCGGAGTCGGCGCCGTCAAGCACTGAGTGTGGTGTGTGCAAGCCGAACACCGTCATCGTCTGAGCGCCCGAGTCACGCAGCCCAGCCGACAGGATGCTGGGGTCGGTCAGCGAATGGCAATAGGCCTCGCAGGGCAACGGATCCGGGAGTTGCCCGGCGGCCGCCCGCGAATACGCCGTATCCAGCTGAGTCCACGTCTCATTGACGTGAAAGGTCCCGGCGAATGCTTGTTCGGCTGTGACGCTGTCGTCGCGCAAGCGCGGCAGTCGCCGCAGCACCATGTTCACCTTGACCTGCGCACCCTGCGCCAGTGGCGCCGGCTGTTCGCCGAGCAGACCGGCCAACACCGTCGGTGTGACACCGGCCAGAACGAACCGGGCCTGGATGGTGTGCTCTTCGCCCTCGCTGCGGTAGTGCACCAGTCCATTCGGCTCAACAGCGTAAACGTCTGCGCCGGTCGCGATTTCAGCACCGTGGCCGCGGGCTGCCGCGGCCAGTGCCGCGGTTACCGAGCCCATCCCGCCGATGGGGCCGTTCCAGTCTCCGGTGCCCCCGCCGAGCACGTGATACAGGAAGCAGATGTTTTGTTTCAGTGAGGACTCGTCGATGCGGGCAAAGGTGCCGATCAGCGCGTCGGTGGCGATCACGCCGCGAACCAGGTCGTTGCGCACCGCGTCGACGATGGCGTGCCCGATCGGCTCATCGACGATGGCCCGCCACACCGCCGCCGCATCGGGATCACCGCAGTCCAGGACGTGGCGGCGGGTCTGCTCGCGGGTGCGCAGCGGTTCGAGCAGCGTCGGCCAGAGCCGTTCGGTCATCAGCCGGCAGCGCTGGTAGAACGCTGCGAAACCGCGCTCATCACCGGCGGCGCCGATCGCTGCGAACGTGTCCGGGGTCTGCCGGCCGACCAGCAGCCCAGCGCGCCCGCCGCTCACCGGCTCCGGGGTGTACGACGAAAATTGCCGGCGGGCCAAGCGCACCGCAGCGCCCAGGTCGTCGACGACGCGTGCGGGGAGCAAGCTGACCAGGTACGAGTAGCGCGAGACCCGGACCTCGACGCCGTCGAAGGCCTGCGCCGAGACCGCGGCTCCGCCGATCTGCCCCAGTCGCTCCAGCAACCGCACCCGAAGGCCCGCCCGGGCCAGGTAGCCGGCCGCGACCAGGCCATTGTGGCCGCCGCCAACCACGACAACATCGAAATCACGGGCACCGTCGCCCGCCATATTCGGGTGTGTTCCTAGCCGAGGTATCCCTCAACCTGGCCGGGCGGACGCACCGCCGCCTCCCGCGGGTCTCCACCCGTCTCACGCAGTGCCCGACGCTGCCGCAGCAGGTCCCAGCACTGGTCGAGTTCGATCTCCACTCGGCGCAGGCGTTCGTGCTCCTCGGACTCGGTAATGTCCCGGTGCTGCAGCTGCGCCCTCAGCGCTTTCTCCTCGGCGACCAGGTCGCGGATGTGTACCAGGGCGTCGCTGTCCGTTGGTTTGCTCCCATTACCCATCGTTCTAGTGTGCCCGAGACCCGCGACGCCACGTAGGCTGCATATCGCCTGCAGACCGAATTCCGGTTAGCGAACGGACGGAGGGGCGATAGTGCGTTTGGCGACCCGTTTCGGCCAAACGGCTCTAGGTTCTACCCGGCGGTCGCTTAGCCTGCCCTGGCTGATCGGTCTGGTGGTTATTCCGTTGCTGATAGCGGCAATCGGCCATGCTGCGTTCGAACGACCCCGCTCGACGAATGGGGCGCCGGGGGCGCTGCCAACAGTGGCTCCGTCGAGCAAGTCCGGTGCCCCGGAGTTGTCCCTGGCCCCGCTTTCAATTGCCCGCAATGGCAACAACATTACGCTCAACGGCGATTTTCCCGATGACTCCGCCAAAGCGGCGCTGATGAAGGCGCTCAAAGGCTCGCTGCCTGCGAATGTGAACATCGTCGACCAAATCCGCATCAATCCCGATGTCGACGCGCTCGATTTCGCGCATGCTGGACCGGTCTTCGCAGACAGTGCCTCGATTACCGATTTCAATCTCACGGTCAATGGGGACACCATCATCTTGGCGGGCACTGCCGCATCACAGGGCCAGAAGAACACGGTCGGAACCGAAGCGAAGCGCATTTGGTCGAACCTGAACGTCGTTGACAACCTTGCGGTTAACGGGCCGGTCCCGCCGCCCGCACCGCCCGCATCCCCTGCCCCTGGCTCGTGCACCGACTTGCAGTCGGCCATCAATGCCGCGACGGGCGGGCCGAGGAGCAGAGGCTGACCCAGGTCGCAGACAAGCTCAAGTCGTGCCCGAGCGCACACGCGACGATCAACGGCTACACCGATAATTCCGGTACCGAGAGCATCAATGGGCCGTTGAGTGACCAGCGAGCCCAGACGGTCGAGAACTTCCTCACTGCCCATGACGTTGCCGGCGACCATCTGGCCGTTAAAGGCCTCGGCACGGCCAACCCGGTCGCCACCAACGACACGGCCGATGGCCGCGCCAAGAATCGCCGGGTCGAAATCGTCGTCAGCTAAGGAGAATCCAGCATGGATTTCGTGATCCAGTGGTTGTGGTATCTGCTTGCTTTCCTGGCGGGCTCGGCGGTTGCCTGGGTGATCGCCAGGTTGATAGGCGCGGACCGGTGAACCACGCGCACTGGTGACTGTGCACGCTGTCCTTTGCGGTGGGGTTGGTGCTGACGCTCGCCCTGCTAGTTCGTCCGGTCAAACGTCAAGTGCCAGTGGGAAAGTCCGAGCCGACCGAGTCCGAGCCGACTACGACGAGGATTCCGGTCGCCAAGGAGCCGCCGACGACGAGGATCCGGGTCGCCCAGGAGCCGCAGAATCACCGACTAGAAAGATTCCGACGGTGCCGTCCGCGCCGTACGGACCGGGCTCCGCGCAAGCCGCGCTAGACGGCGGCGGACCGGCGGGATGGCTGGTGAAGGGGCATCCAGAAACCAGGCTTTACTACACTCCTGACGACCCGACCTACGACTCGACCGTCCCCCAGGTCTGGTTCAAGGACGAGGAATCGGCTGTGCGTGCGGGTTTCACGCCGTGGCGCAAGAGATCAAAGAAGGGTTAGCTCGGGCCGGGCAGGCGCAGCACCAGCCGCGCGCCGCCCAGCGGGCTGTCTTCCAGCGAAGCCGTGCCGCCGTGCAGGTGCGCCTGCTGGGCTACCAACGCGAGTCCCAAGCCCGACCCCGAATGTGAGGCCGTGGACCCGCGAGAGAACCGCTCGAACACCACTTGGCGCTCGTCTTCGGGCACTCCGCTGCCGTTGTCGTCGACGGCGATCTCCACTCCGGCCCGCGAGCTGACCGCCGACACCTGGACCTGCGTGGCGCCGCCATGCCTGACGGCGTTGGCGATCGCGTTGTCGACCGCGAGGCGCAACCCCGCCGGCAGCCCCACGATGATGCAGGTTGGCGACGGCACCAGCGAGACATCGAGGTCGGGGTAGATCCGGGTCGCGTCGTGGGCGGCGCGGTCCAGCAAGTCGGTGATGTCGACCGGCACGTGATCGTCCGACGTCGACAGTTCGCCCTGAGCCAACCGTTCCAGAGCGCTCAGGGTGGCCTCTATCCGCGACTGGGTCCGGATCACGTCGTTGAGCACTTCTTTGCGCTGGTCGTCGGCCAGATCCAGGGTGGACAGCACCTCGAGGTTGGTGCGCATCGCGGTCAGCGGAGTACGCAGCTCATGGGAGGACACGGCAGCAAAGTCGCGCGCCGAAGCGAGCGCCTCCTTGGTCCGGTTCTGCTCATCCCAGATGCGCTGCAGCATTCCCCGCATCGCCTCGGCGATCTCGACGGCTTCGCTGGCACCGTGCACTTCGACCTGCGGCGCCTCGTCTCCCGCGTCGATCGATCGGGTCTGCTGCGCGAGTTGCTTGAATGGGCGCACCGCGAACGCGGCCAGCAGCCAGGCGAACACCGCAGCGGCGCCGATGGCGAAACCGCAGATCAGCATCACCCGCCGGTGCAAATTGTTGGTCTCGGCGATGGTGGCGTCGTAAGTAGCGCCGACGGCGAGTGACGTTGGCCCCGGCCCGGGAATCTCCACCGTCCGCACTCGGTAGCGCACCCCGTTGACGTAGGTGTCGGCGTAGTCGACGTCCAGCTTGGGCAACGTGACATCGGAATTCGACTTGATCTGGTTGCCGGCGCGGATCGTCATGATGGCGTCACGGTCGTTCGGGGAACGTGGAATTTCAGCAAGACCGCGCGGCAGGAAGGGGAGCGCGAAACCCGCGGCCTCGTCGAGACGGCGGTCCAGCCGTTCCTTGCGGTCGTTGGTGATACCGACCCACACCACAGCGCCGACGATCAGCACCGGAATGGCCGCGCCGATGGCCGTCGCGACCACCACCCGGGTCCGTAGCGACGGCGTACGAGCGAAGATGCGCGACAGGAGGTTCATGGTCTTGCTTCGATCCGGTTACTGCATGCGCAGCACGAACCCGACTCCTCGAACGGTGTGCAGCAGCCTGGGCCCGCCGTTGGCCTCCAGCTTGCGGCGCAGGTAGCCGATGAACACGTCGACGACGTTGGTGTCGGCCGCGAAGTCATACCCCCACACGAGCTCCAACAGCTGCGCGCGGGACAGTACCGCGGTCTTGTGCTCGGCCAGCACCGCGAGCAGATCGAACTCCCGCTTGGTCAGGTCGACGTCGACACCGTTGACCCGGGCCCGCCGGCCGGGGATGTCCACCTCCAACGGCCCGACCGTGATGGTTTCCGAGGAGGACGTCGCGGTGGCGCCGCGGCGGCGCAGCAGCGCCTTCACCCGAGCGACCAGCTCGGCCAGCACGAAGGGTTTGACCAGGTAATCGTCGGCGCCGGCCTCCAGACCTGCCACCCGGTCGTCGACTGAGCTGCGTGCGGACAGCACACAGACCGGTACGTCGTTGTCCATGGCGCGCAGTGCCGTGACGACGCTGACGCCATCCAGCACGGGCATGTTGATATCGAGCACGATCGCATCAGGCCGGTTCTCGGTGGCGCTGCGCAAGGCCTCGGCACCGTCGACCGCGGTCGATACCTCGAACCCGGAAAGGCGCAGTCCGCGTTCCAGCGAGGCAAGCACGTCGGAGTCGTCGTCAACGACCAAGACCCGAGGTGAGGTCACACCAGTGTCCATGACGCCCATTTTGCCGGATTGTTGCCGATGGCGGTGGGAGGTCGCCCGCCGGGTCGCGGGGGAGTGCATGAACGAGGACACACAGAACCGCATCAAACTCGCGGGTTTTGTGCGATTCTGCGTCTTCTCGCCGCAGGGTATGCCTGCGATTTACCGGGGCGCCAATTGATTTCGTCCACATAGCGGGCAGCGGACTGGTCACCGGTGGCTCAGGCCGCTCAACTGCAACGCCAGCTGCCGCCGCACGGCGGGAATCCGCGCGCCCAGCCGCATTCCGGAATTGCGGATCGGGCGTAGCGGCCGCGGCAGCGTCGCGATCCGGGTCAGCCGTCCGGTCAGCTTCAACACCTGCTCGGCCCGTCGACGTTGGGCGGTGCCGTAAGTGTCCAACGCGGTGTCGGAGCCACCGCCCAAGACCTCGGAGAGCGCGTTGGCCAGCGAGATCGCATCGGTGATACCGAGATTCATGCCCTGACCGCCGGCGGGGCTGTGCACGTGGGCGGCGTCGCCGGCCAGCAGTATGCGGCCGGCCCGGTAGCTGTCAGCGACCCGGTGGTGAAGGTGGAACCGCGTTCCCCACAGCAGTTCGGTGACCACCAGTTGGCCCGGCCCGAAGGCCCGGGTGTCCAGCAGTGACTGCACGAATGCGGCCGATGGCACCTGTGGCACGTCGGTGGCCGGGGCGACAATGCGGAAGATGTCGCCGGGCAGCGGGGCCAGCACGTTCAGGCCTTGCTTGGCGTAGAACAAGATCACCTCGTCGTGGGGCGCCTCACCGGCCAGCCGGACATCGGCGAGGGCAAAGGATTCGGCGAATTCGCCACCGGCGAAGCCGATTCCGGCTTGTTCGCGAACTGTGCTGTGCATGCCGTCGGTGCCGACGAGGTAGCCAGCCCTGACGGTTTGGCCATCCTCGAAGGTGGCTGTGACACCGTCCGCATCCTGGGTGACGCGGATCAGGGTCTTGGGTCGGATGACTTCACCGCCCAATTCGTGTAGTCGCTCCAGCAGCAGTCGCTCGGTATCGGCCTGCGAGAGCATCAGCGTGTAGGGGTGCTTCGTCGGCAGGTCGCTGAAGTCGACGGGGGTCAGTATGCGTCGGCCCTCGCGCATGGTGAATCGCGGGGCGATCAGCCCGGCTTTGACCATCCGCCGGGCCACGTCGAGGTCTTCGAGCACTTCCAGCGTGCGGGCGTTCACGGCGGCGGCACGGGACGTGTTCTGACCCTCGGGCAACTTGTCGACCAGGACCACCCGGGCTCCGTGGGCGATCAAGGATGCGGCCACCGTGAGGCCGGTGGGTCCGGCGCCTACCACCAGGACATCGGTGTCGTTCATGGTTGGCTCCTCTCCGTGCCGTTAGTCAACGCTTGTTGGCATAACTCCATGCTGGTGCGCCGGTCGCCTAATGTCAACAGTTGTTGGCCTACAATTGTTGACATGAGGAGATCGTCGGTACAGACGAAGGCCGCGATCCTGGCGGCGGCCCGCGAGCGATTCGGCGCAGCCGGTTTCCAGGCCGCCACGATTCGGGCGATCGCCGCCGACGCTGGGGTGGATCCAGCGATGGTGATGCGGTACTACGGGAGCAAAGACAAGCTATTCGCCGCTGCGGCCGAGTTTGACCTGAGGTTTCCCGATTACGCGACGACCGACCCGACGCAGGTCGGTCGGTCGCTGGTCCGGCACTTTCTGGAACGTTGGGAGGGCGACGAGGCGCTGGTGATCCTGCTGCGCTCCAGTGCCACCAACGGTGACGCCGCGCACCGGATGCAGCAGATTTTCGGAACGCAACTGCAGCCGCTGGTTGCCAGGCTGGTGCCCCCGGGGCAGTCCGGTGTGCGGGCGGGGCTGATTGCGACCCAGATCCTGGGTATGGCGCTGTGCCGCTTCGTGTTACGGCTGCCGCCCGTCGTTGAGATGACGCGAGACGAGATCGTCGATTGGCTCGGCCCGACGATACAGCGCTACTTCGGGCTGGCGGAGGGAACTCTCGCCGAGACTTAAACGACGGTCACGCTCAGCGGGGCGGATTCATACGGTCAGTGCAACATCCGTGATTTGGGAGGTTGCCATGCCGAGTGGATATCCGTTTTCGAGGACGGTGCGGCGGGAGTTTTTGGACCTGGTGTGTCAGGGCATGCCGGTGATTGGGGCCGAGCGTGT